>NZ_JCAXEC010000001.1:0-438167 GCF_059758715.1 Sphingobacterium sp. GQ94 | reverse complement strand
TCACACAACAGATCACTTGATTCCTCATCTAATTATAAAAAACGTTGAAGTTTGGCAAGGTCAGGCAGATGATTGTACATTAGTATTAGACTACATCCGCAGGAATTCTTTCATCCATCCATCTATGGATTAAAAACCAGCAAAACTCACATGAAAGGGCAGGACAGTTATTTAAAACAATATGCATATATTTAGTACTTTAACCAAAGTACACACCAATCTAAAAAGATTGATAGCAAATCGTGTAAATAATTGATAAACTGAAATTATCTTCCGTTTTTCCTATGGAGAATTAGCTAAGGAATACTTTTTAATTCTTTAGCATGCTTGCTCCTATCAACAACACGCTACCTATAAATCTGGAAGAGCTGATTTTGATTATGATGGATAATACAATTAACCAGCAAACTGCTCAAGGATTGCCTGAAATAAGGCAGGCAGATTTTATGCAATTCAAGTCAGGTGATCAACGAGCGTTCCAGAAGATTTTTAATGTGTATTATAAAACAATCTATTATTACGCCATCAGATTTTTCAAACGAAATGAGGAAGCAGAAGAACTGGTCCAAGAGGTGTTTATCAGTTTATTTTTGAACCGGACAAAAATCGATAATGCTGCTGGGATTTACCCCTATTTATTCACCATTGCCAAGCGTCTGGTCATTTCAAACTTTCGAAAAAAAATAGTGGAATCAAAATTCGAGGTGTATCTAGGAAACTCCTGGAGTGAAGAAGACAAAGAAACTGAGGAATCGATAGATAGTAAAGAACTTAATTCGTTGTGGAATCAAGCTATTGCCCGGTTGCCTAGTAAGCAAAAAGAAATTTATGCGATGAACAAGTTTGAAGGTCTATCTTACCAAGAGATAGCAGATAAAATTGGAATCTCTAAAAACACAGTAAAGAACCACCTTTTGACGGCGTCAAAAACCGTGAAACTGATCATGAAAGGTATCTACTTTATCTTGTTATTAATAGCTACCTGAAATTAATAAAAGTTCAACTAGTACTTTTTGTTCACGAGCTCGTTTATATAGTTAACCAATATTATAAACGTTGAAAGACCAAGAACTTGTTGTTTTGATCCATCAATATCTGAGGAACTCGATAACGGAGGAAGATTTAGTATTACTGCGTAAGGAATTAACGCTAAAATCAGAAAATGATCTTTTAGAGATATGGGATAGTTTTTCTGAGCTTCCGCTCGATTTATCAAGGGGTATTCCCAATGCGGAGGATACCTTTGAAAAAATCATCTCAGACCAGCGGATCCAAACAGCTATTTCCCAAAGCTATCGTCCTAACTTTTGGAACAAGGCAGCCCTGACATCCATCAAAATACTCTCAGCGGCAGTGGTAATCGTCATTTTAAAACTAGGAATAGATTACGTAAATCAGCCTGAGGAATTGATGACTACTGCAGACAAATCCAAGAAAAAAGAATTGGTTTTACCAGGTGGGAACAAGGCTAAAATTGTACTCACAGATGGGACTGAAATTGACCTAGAAAAATTAGCAACAGATACGCTCATTGAATTGGCGGGATATAGCATTCAGAAAAATGAGGATGGATCGATTGGGTATTTTATTGATGAAAATGCCCCTGCTGGCACTCTTATTTACAATACCATCGTTACCCCAAAGGGTGGAGAATATGAATTAAGGCTGTCCGATGGAACCCTAGTATCTATTAATGCATCTTCGCGTCTACGTTATCCTGTTCAGTTCGAAAAAGATGCACGGAGGGTTGAACTAGAAGGAGAGGCCTATTTTGAGGTAAATAAAAAACAGATTGCATCAAAGAGCGTCCCTTTCATCGTTAAAACAAAGCAACAAACCCTGGAAGTTCTGGGCACTACATTTAACATCAACAGTTACGGCAAATCCATCCAAACAACGTTGATCGAAGGATCCGTTAAGCTCTCCTATGAAAATGGAGAGAGCCGGGTGATCAAACCAAATCAACAATTAAATTTTGAATTACAAAACAATTCCATCACAGTCGAGCAGGTGGATCCCTACTCTGTTCTGGCTTGGAAAAATGGCGCTTTTTCATTTGAAGATGCATCAATTTATCAAGTTATGGAAAGTATAGCCCGCTGGTATGACATAGAGGTGGAGTATAAAGATGATTTTAGCACAAATCGATTTTGGGGTTCCATGTCAAGGAGTGACGATATTGAGAAAGTACTAAAGACGATCGAATTGACCAATGAGATAAAATTTAACCGGATTGGAAGGAGGGTTCAGGTTATGAAATAAAAATGCAACCCTTCGGTGACTCAAAAAAAAATCAGGCGTGTCCTACCACACCTGATAAGCAAGTCCAAAGACTTGAAGACTGATGTCCAAGACATGTTAATAAAACGTATAACAACCAATCTTATAACAAATGTATAAAAATTATGTTATACCTACTTCTAGCTGTGGGTATTTAAAACCTAGATTGTTATTCATGAAACTATCCGTGATTTTACTGCTGGTAGCTACTCTACAAGTCAGTGCATTCTCATATGCTCAGAAAATAACGCTTCACAGGACCAATGGAAAGCTAATTTCCATTTTGCGCGAACTGCAAAAACAAAGCGGTTACCATATCTTTTTTAATAAATCACTTATACCAAGCAATGCTACGGTTGATATTTCGGTAAAAGATGCGCTGATCGATGATGTCCTGAAAAACTTGCTCATCAAGCATAACCTGGATTACAAAAAATTGGATCGAAATATTGTGCTGGTACGAAGGCAACAATCCTCACAAACTAACAATGACCTGAGTCTTATGTCAGTCATTCAGGAAAAAATAGTTACTGGAAGCATCAGAAATAACCTGGGAGAACCCTTAATCGGTGTTACTGTTTCCATTAAGGGAACAAATACACGCACCCTAACCGATGAGAATGGAAACTATTCA
Organism: Sphingobacterium sp. GQ94; assembly: GCF_059758715.1. Taxonomy (NCBI): domain Bacteria; kingdom Pseudomonadati; phylum Bacteroidota; class Sphingobacteriia; order Sphingobacteriales; family Sphingobacteriaceae; genus Sphingobacterium; species Sphingobacterium sp. GQ94. The sequence goes on along the minus strand of NZ_JCAXEC010000001.1, from coordinate 435,253 downwards.
ATCAAGCTTCCTAATACTCCCTCCCAGCCAATAATTATGACTTCAATCCTTGGCTACAAGGACCAGGAAACCAGCATTGGCAATAAATCTATAGTTAATATAGTCATGGAAGGTCAAACTGATGAATTGGACGAAGTGATTGTTGTAGGATACGGAACGGTTAAGAAATCAGACTTAACGGGCTCAGTCTCCCAGGTTAAAACAGAAGAATTAAATGCCTTCCCAAATGCAAATGCTTTACAAGCGTTGGCAGGCCGGGCTCCGGGGGTTCATATTCGGCAAAATTCTGGTGCACCTGGACCATCGATGTCCGTTCGCGTAAGGGGTGGCAACTCCATACAAGGGAGTAACGAACCCTTGTATGTCGTAGATGGTTTTCCGATAGCCGGGTCTAATCCAACTATTGTAAATCCTGCAGACATCCAGAGTATTGAAATTCTAAAGGATGCTTCCGCTACAGCGATTTATGGCTCTAGGGGAGCCAATGGTGTGGTCATCATCACGACCAAAAAAGGCAAAGAAGGTCGTACTACGGTGGCCTTTGAGAGCAGCTTTAGCTCACAAGAGCTGATCAAAAAATTAGATCTTATGAACGCCCAGGAATATGCCCTATTTTATAACCAGCAAGCCATAAATGATAAACTGGACCCTTATTTCACCCCGCAAGAGATAACCGCATTTGGACAAGGTTTTGATTGGCAGGATTTTGTTTTCCAACGTGCTCCAATGTTTACCAGTTCTCTGAATATAGCAGGAGGAAACGAAAAAACTCAGTTCTCCATTGGAGGAAGTTTTTTTGGCCAGGATGGAATCATCAAAGGAAGCGACTATGACCGCTATTCTCTACAAAGCAATATAAAACACAAGATCAACGATAAACTTACCGTTGAGTTGAACACTACCCTATCTAGATTAACCACCAAAAGAAGAGATAGTGGTGGAGGGAATCGAGGTAATTCGATGATTGCAGCAGCTATATCCGCTCCGCCCATCCTCTCACCTTTAAATGAAGACGGCTCATACAGGATATTGCATACTGCCTACCCTTTCCTTGCTACAGATCTGCGCAATCCAATCAATTGGATCAACGAAAGTAAGGCCCAGACTAAGGCGAACTTGGCCTTAATCAATGCCTCAGTATCCTATAATATCACGCCGGATCTTATCCTTAAAATTGCCGGAGGACTGGAAAACCGGGACGACCGTTCAGATAATTATACCTCAACAAAATTTTTTGATAGCCCCGGAAATGCGAGCGTTTCATCCACTCAGCAATCAAGCTTACTAAATGAAAATACGCTAAACTACACACGGACCTTCAACCAAAAACATAGTCTCGCCGCTGTAGCAGGTATCACCTATCAGAACTTTGTAATCACCTCGGTAAGTGCCAGCGGTACAGATTTCTTATCGGACCTATATGAAAGCTATAACTTAGGCGCAGCTGGAACACCAGGAATCCCTGGTTCGGGCTATATCAAGTCGTCTTTGATTTCATTTTTAGGGCGAGTGAATTATAGTTACGATGACCGCTTTCTGGCCACTATAAGTCTTCGCCGAGATGGTTCATCCCGGTATTCTTCGGGAAGTCAATGGGGAAATTTCCCATCAGGAGCTCTCGCTTGGCGCATCTCAAATGAAGAGTTCATGAAGAGTATTCCTGTTATCTCCGATTTAAAATTAAGGACCAGTTGGGGACTTACCGGAAGTCAAGCGATTGATCCTTATACGACTCTTAACTTGTTATCGGCGGGAAAAACAATCTTTGGCAACGAATACTACAATACGGTTGGTCCCTCAACCAGATTACCGAATGATTTGTCGTGGGAAACCACAGAACAAATGGATATTGGAGCAGACATAGGTCTTTTAAATAATCGAATTCTACTAACAGCGGATTATTACGTAAAAAATACACGTGACTTATTAAGTGATGTTCGTCTGCCTGCTTCTATGGGATATACCTCCACCATCCAAAATGTTGGAAAGGTACAGAACAGAGGGTTTGAATTCGGTATAGAGGCCAAACCATTTACCCAACACTTTACCTGGGATCTGATGGCAAATATATCGTTCAATAAAAATAAAGTTGTTAGTCTGTATAACCATGAGGATGTACTACGTGATAATATTGGTATGATCATCGTTAGTGATGCGACCAGCATTCTGCGTGAAGGAAGGCCAGTTGGTCAATTTTGGGGGTACATTGAAGACGGTTATGACAGCAAGGGCGATATCATTTTCAGGGATATAAACGGAGATGGATCGATAAGTGCGGCTGATAAAACCTATATCGGAGATGCCAACCCTGATTTCACCTATGGATTGAATTCGCTCATGAGTTTCAAAAACTTTGAGTTCTCCTTTTTCCTTCAAGGAACTTATGGCAATGATATTCTAAATGCCAGCTCAATTACCAACACGATGGATTATGGATTCGGCTTAAATATGCCCAAAAGTGTTTATGAGAATCATTGGACAGCAGATAGGTCAGATGCGGACTATCCTCGTATCAGTCGCTCAACTCCAGTGAAAATGTCCTCAAGATTCATTGAGGATGGATCTTATTTAAGGTTGAAGAACATTTCCCTTGGCTATAATTTACCAGTTCAGGCGATGAATTTGAAAAAAGTAACACAACTGCAGGTCTACCTCAGTGGACAAAATTTATTCACTGCCACGAAATATTCATGGTGGGATCCAGAAACAAATTTCCGATTGGATCATAATTCATATCCTGCGGCCAAATCCATCACCTTTGGTATCCGCGCTGGTTTCTAACGATTTATATTCGAAAACATGAAAAAATTAACCATACATATAAAAAAGAAGCTATTCTATATTTTGGCTCTTAGTTTATTTTTCACCGCGTGCGAAAAATCCTTGACTGAAGCTCCCAAACAGATCGCCGTTGAGAATTTTTACACGACTCCAACAGAGGTACAGGCTGCTGTAAACGCGATTTATTCTCCGCTTAGAAATGATTTGATGAGCAATTATATAGCCACCTTAGAGTGTCAGTCTGATTGGATGTACGGCCGGGGAAGCTGGACTCCATTAAGTAACTTTCAAGGCTTGGATGATGCAAACATAACCCGGGTTCAGGGATTCTGGAATAATTTCTACCTGACAATCCGAAACGCCAATTTGGTTATTCTTAATTCTCCTAGCGGGGAAGAATATGACGCTTTCATCGCAGAGGCTAAATTTCTGCGAGCATTCAGTTATTTTCAATTGGTCAGAAACTGGGGAGGCGTACCCTTGCGTACACAGGAAAACATGACCGAGAAAGATCTTGCCCGCAGTACTCCAGAGGAGGTCTATCAACTCATAGAGGATGACCTGATCGTAGCAACAAATACGCTTCCAGAGACTGCAACATTGAGTGGTCGTCCAAGTAAAATAGCTGCCCAGACATTACTGGCGGATGTGTATTTACAGTTAGAACGATATGACCAAGCAGCTGAACTAGCCGACCAAGTCATAGGGAGTGGTCTTAGTTTGGTGAGTGTAAAAGCCAAAGAAGATTTTCAATACAAGGTTTTCGGGCCAGATATTGTTTCCAGCAGTGAGGAAATTTTTGCCTTAAAATATGCCCGGTTACCAAACCAGGGAAATTACATATTATGGATATCCAACCATCCTAGCACAAAACTGTTCACCGTAGACGGTACAGGAGCTTATGCAGTGCATGGAAATGCCACCAATCCAAATTACATAGCATGGGATGATCTGGATATCCGCAAACAACTATGGGACAAGATAAATTTTGGACTTGGCCCCAATACCCTTGTCAGCTCTAAATACATCGATCCCGATGCGCTTGATCGTGGGACCGCCGGCAACGACCTTCCCATATACAGATTGTCCGATGCACTTTTGATCTATGCTGAGGCATCGGCACGCCAGAACAGTGCAGTCAGTGCAGAAAGTATGGAAGCGTTAAATAAAGTTCATCGCAGGGCCTATGGTTATCCTCCTAATTCTGCTTCTTCGATAGATTACAATGCTGCCGATTATACCGTAGATGCTTTTATAGAATTGATCGTAAAAGAACGTGGGTATGAATTTATGTATGAGGGGAAACGATGGATGGAATTAAAACGAATAGGATCGTTAAATGAATACATCGAATATGGAAAAGGAAAGACCGTGGTTCAGAAGCATTTATTATGGCCGATTCCGCTTTCCGAGACAAATTACAACAACGCAATCGATCCGGTTACAGATCAAAATCCAGGGTATTGATCCCTAAAAAAAAGAAAGATGGAAAAAATGAAAAGGAGATCAGCTTTAGTCGCTATGGGAGCCCTATCTTTAGGCTTGTCATCGATTAATTTATTGAAGGGCGAAGTTTTGTATAAACCTCGTTCGGTAAAAAAAGAAACAATTACTACCGATATATTAGTCATTGGAGGAGGAACATCGGGTGTGGTAGCAGCTATCCAAGCTGCTAGGGCAGGAAAAAAAACTATTCTTGTTGAAAATGGAAGCATGCTCGGTGGCACCACCACCACCGGAGGAGTGGCTTTCCCGGGGATATTCTTTGCCTGGGGAAAGCAGGTTATTGGAGGAATTGGCTGGGAGATGGTTCAAGAAGCTGTCTCTTTGAATAATGACGAGCTTCCGGATTTCTCTATCCCACATGGACGCCAACACTGGAAGCATCAAGTTCGCTTAAATGGTCCATTATATGCTATGGTCATTGAAGACAAATGTGTAGAGGCAGGTGTTGAGTTACGTTTTTATGAATGTCCCGTCTCTGTTCTTGAACAGAAAGACGGATGGAAGGTGACCACCGTTGGAAAAGGTACACAAACGGAAATTATATGTAATCAGTTAATCGACTGCACCGGCAATGCCAGTGCGGTATCCCTGGCAGGTTTTAATCTACTCCGAGAAAATGAAATACAACCTGGAACGCTGATGTTTCGCATTGGCGGGTATCAGAAAGATCAGCTTGATATGAAAAAAATTACAGCAGAATTTAATCAGGCTGTTCAACAAGGAGATCTAATTAAAGGAGAATTTTTAAGTGTACAATCTCTATTAAATAACGCGGGTGATAATGTCCAGCATATCGAGGGCGCAGATTCGACAACCTCCGCATCCCATACCTTAGCCAATCTGAAAGGCCGGGCCTCTTTGCTCAGGACATTTAAATTTCTTCGCAAACTCCCAGGATTGGAACAGTTGAAAATTCAGGACATGCAAAATGAAACCGCCACAAGAGAAAGCTTTAGAATAGATAGCATCTATAAAGTTACCCATGAGGACTATGTAACCGGCCGTATTTTTGAGGATGCGGTCTCTTATTCCTATTACCCTATTGATCTTCATGATGCGAATGGAGTGGTGCCAAAACACCTTGAACAAGGGAAGGTAGCAACGGTTCCCTTGCGAGCGCTTATTCCCAAAGGAAGCCGGAATTTGATTGTTGCTGGACGTTGTCTGGGAAGTGACCGGTTGGCAAATTCAGCCCTTCGGGTGCAAGCCTCATGCATGGGTATGGGGCAAGCGGCAGCAGCAGCGGCTGTACTGGCTCATACGCAGAAAACCACCCCAGAAAAGGTTAAGATTTCCGATATCCATCAACTATTGATCGAGCATGGTGCTGTAGTTCCATCTCAAAAAGTATAAGGGGAGTGATGAGAAAAGAGGCATATATAATTATTTTCATCAATTTTCTGGTATTTAGCAAGCATGCCATAGTGCATGCACAGGACCTGCATCAGGACACCATTAGGTATTTTACCACGCCCACAGTTAACCAGGATCTTTCCTATATCGTGCGGATTCCGATTGATACGGGAACAAAGGTGCTAGGAACCGATACGCTATACCAGTTGATGAATAAGGAGAATATGCCCATTTCATACTTTCGAAAAATTTTTAAAGAAATCTGTTTTGATCAGAATTGTCGCCTATTGAATGTAAACCTTTACTGGAACCTAACGGGCCGGTACCTGGGATTTGAACTTCCGCCCAAAGAATTTTTAAGTAAGGCGGAACATACTCCATTCGTCACTCAGGAATACGAGCAGCTGCACCGGATATTGGTGGATAGCTTCTCTGCCTTAGGCACTATATCTTATGAAGAGTTAGTGCCAAAACGGCTTCCGCTTGGACAGGTTGATGCAGTTACAGCACCTACATCAAAGGATGTTCTGCAACTTGTGGTCCCAGGAGCTGTTTTTACAACCTATTCCATGTGGCATCTGGTTTATGGCCAAATGCAACAGGACGTAGAGAAAGCTACTGACACCAAATTATCTGCCGAATTATTATTAACTATTTTGGGGAGTAAGGTTCAATGGGATTGGATGTGGGGCCTGGATAAATTGCACTTTTATGCCGAAGCCCCTACTCCATTAAAAAAAAGAATTCTTGAATTTGTGACGAGTGATTCGTATAATTTGGCATCAAAAGCAATAGAGCGGATCCCCATTGGTTGGTGCGAAGAAGTTGAATTCCAAAAATCATTATGGCATACATTGGATCATGTGGAATATTCCCTTAAGCCTAATTTAATTCAAAAGATTTCCCAAGGCAAAAAAATCGATCAGGAAGTATTGCTACAACTTGCCAGAAAATTGGAAGACCTTAACGGACCGCTATTAAAAGCAGCTTTGATTTGTCTAAAAACCCATGCTGCAGAAAATCCACAGGTAATAGTAGAAATAGAAAAAGTAGCAAAACATCAGAATCCATATGTTTCTGCTCAAGCTAGAAAAATCCTTCAAGAAATAGGACGTTCCAACTGATTTGGATTAAATTATTTTTTCAACTAAGAAATTAAAAAAAAAGAATTCCCCAGAAAAAGGAGTCAAAGAAGAGCTTAGAAAGCTTGTCAAAAAGTCCTAAAGTTGCAATCATTCTAATTAAATCGAAATACCGCTTCCTCCCACAACTTTTATTCCGTCGGAGAAACTTTTCCAAAAGCGGATGTATCTAAATTGGACATCAATAGGCTGACCAGTATAATTTCCTTTTACATTCATTTTCAGTGTAATAACGGCTAAATCGTCAATAATATTTAACTGTTCAACCGCCGGAATAAGTTCCTCTATTTTTAGATCTCCAGTACGGTAGGTTTCCAAATCCATTTCCTTGGTAATGGTTTCACCGCTCGGCAGGATGAAAAGCAAATCATTATGCAACAGTTTATCGAGTATTTCCAAGTTAGCGCTTTTCATAGCTTCATAAAGCTGGTTTTCAAGATCTAGAATATCGTTTTTTGTTATCATTTTCAACAATTTATAGCGAAGTCATTTTTCAACAGTAAAAATCAATTCTTGGATTATCACAATGTTTTTTTTAAGGTAAGGTTCACCTACTTTAAGCAAACAAACAGGTCACAAATTTCGCTCCATTTTGGCGATTAATTTCCCGTCAACTATTTTTTGTCGTTACTCCCCGGAAATCAGCGAGCTACTTAGGATCATCTTCAGGCAGCGCAATGCTGCACAATAAAAAAACGGAGAGCAAATCCCCTATCAAGTCCTCGGATAATCAAATTGCCAGTCATCAAATAGGCTGAGAAATTGTATTTTAGTCTAACAAATACGAAATTATGAACAGACGAAATCAACTAAGAACGAACTTTGACAATTACGAATGGATCGATATCTGCAAACCAGATAAAGGAGAGTTAGAAAAAATTGCTGAAGAGTATAAACTAGATTATTTTCAGATAAAAGATAGCCTACAACCTGGCCATCTGCCAAAAATAGAAATCAACGAAGGATACACTTTTGTGGTTCTACGTGCCTTCACGGCAGATTTAAAGATGGGTGCGACCACCGTCCCAGAACTTTCCAATAAGATTGCCTTCTTCTTTAACCAAGAAAGAATGATCACTGTCCATTCCACGGAATTTGCGTTTCTTAACCTCGAAAAAAAAACTCCTCAATCCGTTGAAGAATTACTCCTTCACATCATCTATAAAATGATCGGAACGTATCACCCCCCTTTCGATGAGTTAGATGCAAAAATAGGGGCGTTTGAAAAGACAATATTTTTAAAAGATTATTCCCGGGTATCGATCGAAGACCTTTATTTTTTTAAGGCTCAGGCACGAATCACCAAAAAGCTGCTCCAGATATTCCAGAACGTCGTTGGCCATATACCGGTGAAAGTGGAGAATAGCACCGCACAGCAAAATAATAAAGATTATCTTCTCAGCCTGATCCTTAGCTACGATGAAATACTTGAAGATGCCAACAATCTTCTCAATTCATATCACTCGGTCAATGCGCAGAAGAATAATGATGTTATGAAATTACTCACGATCTTCTCAGCATTTTTTCTTCCCTTGACCTTTATTGCAGGGATTTACGGAATGAATTTCGATAATATGCCTGAACTTAAATGGAATTTGGGATATTTCTTAACATTAGGGGTTATGCTAGCCGTGTCGGTGGTGATATTCACCTGGTTCAAAAGGAAGAAAATTATATAGTTTTTCAGATCCCATTATGGATTAATGCTACAAAAGACCATTCAAGTCTTGATGCTGTAATCGAAAGCAATCTCAGATTCGCCGCGCAAACTATTTGAACTTGAGAATTGACGTTAATGGTCTTCTTTGATAGCGGCTGCGTACACTTTCAATGCCCTTTCTCTTGCAAAACTGTGATCAACGATTTTTGGGGGATAAAAAGTTGTTCCCAATTCGGGAATCCATTTTTTAATGTATTCTTGCCCTTTGTCAAACTTACAGGCTTGAATACCCGGATTAAATATCCTGAAATAGGGTACAGAGTCACATCCCGAACCAGACGCCCACTGCCAGTTGCCATTGTTAATAGACAAGTCATAATCTATAAGCTTTTGGGCAAAATAGGCCTCGCCCCATCTCCAATCTATCAAGAGATGCTTACATAAAAAGCTCGCTACAATCATCCGAACCCGATTGTGCATACATCCTGTTTGATTCAATTCTCTCATCCCGGCATCTACCATTGGATAACCGGTTTTCCCCTGGCACCATTTTTCAAATTCTAGTTCATTATTACGCCATGCCAGGTGATCGTATTTTGGTTTGAAAGAATGGTCTACCACCTTGGGAAAATGATATAAAATCTGCATAAAAAACTCTCGCCAAATCAATTCGTTCAGCCAAGTTTGATTGTGGAGAATTGCAAAACAAACGCAGCTACGAATACTGATGGTGCCAAAACGCAGGGCGATTCCCAATTTAGTTGTTCCTTGCATTGCAGGATAATCTTTGAATTTATCGTACTCATCGATGATTTTGGCCTCTAATCTGGGGTGTTTAAACACCATATCCGTTTTTTCAAAACCAATTACATTCAAAGCATGAATTTGAGCGAAGGGTTGTCTGAAAAAATTAGTGTAATCCATAGGACAGGGTTTATAATGCTCAGAGGTTAGCAGTTGTTTCCATTTTTTTGCATAGGGAGTGTACATGGTATAAGGAGTGCTATCGCATTTCATCACCTCATCTTTATCAAAAATAACCTGGTCTTTGAATGCCTGAAATGGAATGTTTTGTTTTTGTAAAAACTGGGTAACTTCCTTATCCCTTTTGATAGATTTCGGTTCGTAATCCCGATTACAGAAGACACCTTGAATAGCATAATCTTCCGTAAGCATTTTGAAAATTTCAATGGGATGACCATCAAACGTATTCAGTCTGGCATGTAATGACTTCAATTTAGTATTTAGAATGGAGATAGCCTGATGGATGTAGTCAACCCTTCGGTCTTTTGTATCGACTAACTCATTCAGAATAGTTTGATCAAAAATAAAAATTGGAAAAACAGGGAATCCACAAGCTAGCGCCTTATGCAATCCCATGTTATCTTCTAAACGAAGATCACGTCGAAACCAAAAAACAACGATTTTATTTTTCATGTAAAAATGGATTATCCTTCCTGTTGTGCTTCACCCATATCAGTTTGGAAATATCATAACCGATGTCTTCTGCAATTTTCAAATAGCTTATTTTAACTTTTTCTGGGATGCTTTTTGTCCTAGATAAAATCCATAAATAATCCAGGTTTTTCCCTGCGATCAGTGCGTATTGGTAATCTTTATCAATTGCTAGTACGTTATATCCCGAATAAAAAGGACCAAAAAAACTCACTTTTAATTTAGCAATATTCTTTTGCCCTGTGAATTTCGCAACACCATCCGCTCTTTTCCACTCTTGTTTTTTGTGATTATATCCACTGTTTAACACCCTGAGATTTCCTTTTTCATTTAAACTATATTGCGCAGAGACATTATTCAAATCCTTCTCAAAACGGAAATCAAAACGAGCTATTTCATACCAAGTACCCAAATACGCATGAACATCAAAGTTTTCAACGGCCTGCGCATTTTTTGGGATAGAAGCACAGGAATTTAAAAGAACAAGTAATCCTATGGAAAAAACAAGTATTAAAATTTTATTTTTTGTAATCATGATCATTGTGTTTAAATATTTTAAAAAAATACAGCACCAAAAGAAATTGAGTATATCCATAGACGGCATCTTCAACTGGGATCGTTAACATACGGATACCCAGAAAATCTCCGGGGTTGTAGTTGACCACCGGTGAGTCCAGTCCAGATCCAGTCAAAATGCCATTGACCGGAAAAAAGCCTAACATCAACACTGTAAACACCATTGATGCTTTACCTATCCAATCCACTCGGACAATAAAATGCAAATAAATTAAAGTGAGCATCGAGGATATAGCTGCGAGCAATGTATAAACTTTATCAAAATGCAACAAAGCCATAAGCGCGCAGATCACAATGCTGGGGAATACAATAAGATTATTAAAACTAGAAAGCCATCCTAAGTTGAAAAATTTATCGAAACAGAAATAGGTAAATACACATGAAAAAGGAATACAGATAAAAAACAACCATTCCTCAAGTGGCAATCCCGTGATGTCTATTCCCAAAGTATATGCTGAATTGAACCACCAAACTCCTTTGGCAGTAAACCATACATCCCAAGCAATGAACGGAATTGCAACAAGTATTGCAGATTTTACAAACGCTCCAAAATGGTGATTAAATTGAATCCTCCGATCAAACGACGCGATGAAACAAATGATAACTGAAAAAAACAATACGAAAGAATAGGTATAGCTCATCATTTTTTAGCTGAATTAAAATACATTTTGAAATACTTGAAAGGCACATATAAAAAGCCAAAACATTCCCCATCTTGTTTTCCGGTATGCTTATGATGCTGCTTATGTGCCCTTCGCAGTGCAAGAAAATAAGGGTTTTTGGACGTTGAGAAAATTTTAATCCGCTGGTGTATAAAAACATCATGCACAAAAAAATAAACCATTCCATAGAGCATAACTCCCAATCCGATAAAAAATAAATAATTTAATTTTTCCAGCGATCCGAAATACATCAAGGCAATTGTTGGTATAGCAAAAATTACAAAGAAATAGTCGTTCTTTTCCATTAAATGCTTGTTCTTATGTTCATGATGGTCTTTGTGTAAAATCCACAAAACCCCATGCATAACGTATTTATGAATAATCCAGGTGACCATTTCCATGAATATAAAGGAGATCAATACAATTAAAAAATTCATGTTAGATGTTTATGTGTTAAACAGATTTTCTAAAACGCTGTAGCGAAAATCAAATATGTTTGCTAATTTTTTTTCCACAAAAAACCTGTGTACCGTATCGCCCAAAAAGCCTAAAGGCAATTTATAATCTACGGTGTCTTTGAGCAATACACCTTTATTGTTGGGGATTAGTTGGTGAAAATGGCTCCAATACGCAAAAGGGCCTTCCTGTTGAAAATCTGTGAAGCTTTTATATAATTCCACCTGAGTAATTCGGGTCCGCCAATTCAATGGAATGCCTAGCAGCGGAGAAACGGTATAATCAATCATCATCCCTTCATAAATATCTTGGCTCGTATAGTCAGAGTTCATAGCAAACTGCATTTCCTTAGGTGTAATTTTGGAAAGATTCACTGGATTAGAGAAAAAGTGCCACGCTGTCTCGATATCACAAGGCAATTGTTGCTCTCTATATAGTTGGTATTTCATGGCTTAATAATATAAGAGAGTTTTAATATTTTTACGTAAAATCGCGGAGTTAATTTGATGCTGATGTTGTTTAATAAATGCGATATCCTGTTGGATATTTGATCTATAGCCTAAAAAGGATGGTGCATTTTTTTGAACCGAGAGTCTAATAAATCTTAGTTCTACATTCTCGGGCGATTTTTTGATGGCTTGTTCGATATTCTTCTTTCCGGCCCTAAAGGTGCCGAGCTTTTGTAATGGGCTAAAAAGATGATTTGCCCAAATAGTTTGTAGGGCACCTAAATAAGCCAAATGAGTAGTTGATTGCATGCTTGTTTGCGTTAAACTTTCCATCATTTCTTGACAGAGTTCTTTCTCAGAGACCAGCTTGTTGTAGTTCTCTCTTACACGATCCAAGGTGACACTGAAAGGCATCAAAACGGAAAAAATCGATAGAAGTAAACCAAGGAAATTCATCATAAACAAGCAATTTTATACCGAACGTAACTTTTAAATGCCACAAATGCTTTTTGGGAGTTTGGAATGCTAACCCTATTGTTTAAAATCTCTTTGGAAGATTTCCCTTGAATTTTCCGCAACAATGAAAGGTAATACTTATAGGCCAGGTATACCCCAAACATTGCGGAGTTCGGTAATTTCTTAATCCCGATTAAGGCTTCTTTAAACTCCTGCTCTACTTCCTTTTCGATCTCGCATTTCACCAAATTATCAAATATGCACATGTCAATATTCGGGAAATAAGATCTCCCCAACACCTGATAATCGTCTTTCAAATCCCTTAAAAAATTAACTTTCTGAAAAGCAGAACCTAATTTCATTGCGTAGGGTTTCAGGTCATTGTATTTATCCCTATCTCCACCTGTAAAAACTTGCAGACACATTAGACCGACTACTTCTGCTGAACCAAAAATGTATGCCTTGTATAATTCTGAATTGTACTCTATTTTTTGCAGATCCATCTCCATGCTGTGTAAAAACTGTTCAATCAAAGAAGTATCAATTTTAAACCGGTTTACCGTTTCCTGAAACGATTGCAGGATCGGGTTGAGTGAAATACCCTCGGCAAGCGCAATGTCAGTTTCTATCTTTAATCGATTCAATAATTTCTCTTTATCGTATCCATGAAAACTATCCACGATTTCATCGGCTAATCTTACATAACCATAGATCGCATATATTGCCGAGCGGATGGAAGGTTTTAAAGCCAATATCCCCAAGGAAAAACTGGTGCTGTATTTTTGGGTTGTTATTTTGCTTACTGCGTAAGAAAGCTCGTCAAATAAATGCTTCATCGTACTACGTTTTCATTTTAATCACCTCATTTGCAACAATTTCCCCGGATATAATGCAGGGAGGAACTCCGGGTCCGGGGATAGTTAGCTGCCCGGTGTAGAATAAATTTTTTAATCTCTTATTTTTTATCTTAGGCTTCAAAACTGCCGTTTGAGCAAGTGTGTTAGCCAGTCCATAGGCATTTCCACCATACGCATGATAATCTGTAATAAAATCGCTAACACAATAACTTCGTTTGTATTCGATTCTCGAGGACAGCCGGGTTGCGCCCGTATGTTTTTCAATTCTTGAAAGCATTTGGTTTAAATACTTTTCCCGCACAGCTTGCTCATCGTTTAAGCCAGTCGCCAGAGGCATCAGCAAAAAAAGGTTTTCTTTACCTTGGGGAGCAACATTAGGATCTGTTTTTGAGGGGCAACAAACGTAAAAAAGGGGCTTTTCAGGCCATTTTTTTTTGCTATAAATACAATCGATATGTTCATCCAGATCATTTTCAAAAAACAGCGTATGATGTTTCAGGTTGGGCAACATGCAATCAATTCCTAAATAATAGATCAAACTCGATGGCGCAAATATTCTCTCTCGCCAATAAGCATCTGAATAATTCCTAAGTTCTTTCCTTAAAAGAGTTTCCGTATGATGATAATCTGATGAGGCAACGACGGCATCAAATTCATGAACTTGGCCATTTACAGTCAAGGAAACCACATGTTCATTCTGTGTATTTATACGCTCAACCGAATGATTGAGATGAAAGATTGTGCCTTGTTGCTCGGCTACTTTTTTCATGGCCAAAACAAGCTGATAAAAGCCTCCCATTGGGTAATGTGTACCAAGAGCATACCCCCCGTAATTCATCAAACTGTATAAAGCTGGAATCTTTTTGGGAGATGCACCCAAGAATATGACAGGGAACTCCATTATCTTTCTTAGCACTTCGCTTTTAAAATATTTAGAGACATACTTACTAAAGTTGGTTAGTAAATCCATTTTCAAGGCACTTTTGACTATTTTAAAAGAGGCAAATTCAAACCAACTGTACGCTGGTTTGTTGACAAAATCCTTCATACCAACCTCGTATTTAAATTTTGCCGATTGCATGAATTTTTCCAATTGCTGGGCTGCCCCTGGTTCAATGTTTTCAAAAACAATTTTCAATGCCTCCATGCTTTTGGGTATACTGAGTTTTCCTTGGGAAAGAATGATCTCAAACTGTGGATCTAATGAAATCAGCTCGAAGAAATCAGAGGTTTTACACCCAAAATCAGCGAAAAACCGTTCTATTATATCAGGCATCCAATACCAGCTTGGACCCATATCGAAAAGATAGCCCTTCTCGGTAGAGAACTGCCTTGCTCTACCTCCTGGCTCATCGTGTTTTTCAAATACGTGGACTTCATTCCCTGCCTTTGCCAAATAAGCACTCGCAGACAATCCTGAAAACCCGGAACCGATAACCGCTATTTTTTTTCGCATTCCTTGTCCTGTTTTAAAGCTTCAATCAATAAATATTCAGTGTCAATATTTCGAGCATAAATCGGTAGATGAAAATCATTGAGTTTAGTTAACAGCCGAATGAGTTCCATCTTTTCGTTATGTGTTAAATCTCCCGTGACGATTTCAGTTGCCTTCCTGATTTTCTCCATCTGAGTATCTAAAACGGTAAGACCTTGTACGCTTATTTTTATGACCTTACTTCTCTTATCCACCTTAGAGGCAACTTGTTCTATCCAACCTTGCCCAATCAATCGGTTAATGATCTGCATTCCAGCAGGCTTCTCATGGACATTTTTCTTGATTAAGTCCATCTTAGTCATCTCACCAAATGCTTTGAGATTGATTAGGTAAATAAAATCCTCCTGGCTAGAAAAACTCGAGCCAAATATGGCAGATTTTGAATAACTTTTGGCATATCTATTCATATGAACTATCAGGGTATTGATCACACTTTCCGCACTACGTCCGTTTTCTTTTCCTTCCCAATCAGGCTCTTGCGTATGTTCTGGAATTTCATAACCAGCCATTATCCACGCCTTAAACCCTTCTATATCATCCGAATACTCCGCTTTCAATGCATTTTCTGACTCAAACTCTTCTAATAAAGTGACAACTTCCTTTAAAATATTGTATTTCATAATTAAAATATAGCATACAAACATACTAAAAATATTTATATAAAGTATAATAATATACTTTTATAAAGTGTTTTTTATCAAATTAATTTTTATCGATTTTCGTGAAACGAGGATTATTCAGGAATTTTTGAGGTTGCGTTCTACCATTTTTAGAGTATAGGTAGCCTCAAGGGGGGGGTAAGACCGTGAAAGTGTTTGTAATCAAGGGGACCTTATTAATGCAAAATAACTGGATTTAGGAACACCAAAAAATTAATTGGTGGGGTCCTAAATCCAGTTATTGATAGACAGCAGATAGCTTCAACACATGTTATTTCGGTTATTCCATACATTGCATAGAAAAAACGAATATTCAAATTTGTAGAGACATTGCCGATTGTTTCCTTGCTCAATTAGAATAATAAGAAACATTGTTATCTGTTATTTTATGAATATCTGAATGTTTTGGCTTCGGATAGTTTTTTGCCTTGATTTCGGCTTTCAGTTGATCGACCTGATTTTGGGTAATAATAAACCTTTTTGAATTGTAATCATTAACTTCTATGTCTATAGCTCGTAAGAATCCCCAATTTTCGAAAAATTCAGTTAAATCGAGTTGTGCTACTTTGCATACATTCCTAACAAAATCAAGCTGATAAACCCCATCTGTCAGTTGAGCAGACAAAGTCGGTGTAATTCTGTAGTGTTCGTATAAATCTTTATAAAATTCAGATTTCCCCATAGCGTCCAAAAGATAAAGTTTTAACTGCCAAAATGGAATCAATTTTTCAAAGAGATCTGTGCTCTCGGCAAAAGCCTTTTTAGAATTGATAATTGAATTACCATTAGAAAAAGCTTTCTCGTAGACACCATCTTTTATCAAACGAGAGGTATTTCCAAAAGAGGTCTGTACAAATAAAGAATGTATATTATTGGTCACCTCCGTCATCCCCTGCCATCTAAGTCCTGGACGAGTTTGATTTACATGTCCAACTTCATGCGCTGGTCCCCAGCAGTTTGTCGTAAATGTTTCCAAATTACACAGAATTTGCATGGTGCTCGCATTGTATCCCGTATGGTATGAAGTTGCATACATATACGCATCACCGTAATCGACATGAAAATACATTCTATTTTTAAAGGTCTTTTTATATTTCACCAACCCCATAAATTCAGCCTCTAGAACCATCAACTCGTCATATTTCTTGATAAGAGCCAATCCATCTGATGTATATTTTTTGAAATCAGCAACGGGAAAAGTGAGGTGAGAATACTTTCCTAAGACGTCAAAATGTTTATCAGTTGCTTTATCTAATAACCGTAACCAATCTTGTTGTGTATGTTTCTCGCTATCAAAATAACCATTTACCGTGCCGCCTGCAATATTAATCTTAACAGGTTGATCTGTACCCGAGTCGGTATGATACATGATATAGGCTAAACCTTTTGATTGCATCTTCAACTTATTTAATCCTTTGGAAATGCTATACGACGAACTCGAACCGTAACCCTGTTCTAGATCGATGACATGAAGAGAAATATTGTTTAATCCAGGGTCATTTGCCAGTACGATCAATTCTTCTCCAGCCTTGACTGATATACCTGTTGGATTGTCAAGTAAACTATAAGTACTTGTTTTGTTCAAATCGCTCATCACCTGAGGATGTTGCCAATTCCTGTATTCTTGCACTCTAAATTCGCTATCGTATTCTTTATGATATAATTCTGTTGCCAGATACTTAAAAAATGGTTGGGAAATGTTTTGAATTACAGACAAAGTGATGCCGTCCTTAATTTGCGAACAAGAATGATCCGTAAAAATTGACAAATAGTCGAACGAGTCTGGATTATTTCGAAAGAATTCCATTTCCCCAATTGCCGCAAAAGTGCCTGATCCGACACCCTTAGATAGCACAAATTTAATTTGTTTAGGTCTGATCAAATCTGGTAGATCTATTTTCACAGACGAGGGAGAACCATTAAAGTCATAGTCTCCAAGTTTAGTAAAGGAGGGGTTGCTTTCAGTGGCATACCAAATCTCAACCTCATTCAAAAGCCCGTTCTTTCCCGCACCGCCAGATCTAGGATAATACATTATATAATCCATAGTTTCTACATTAGTGAAATTGTAAATTACTTCCACAGGAAATGAAGCCTGAGACCAATTAGTCATAAAATAGGTCTCAAAATCTCCATCAAATGAAAGATCAATTGGGTTTGCAGAATGAAAAGATGTGGATGTTGCACTGGTTACCGGTATCCGTATATCTTCTCCTATTGTTCCTGTGGGAGGGGATTGCATGCCTCTTTGGTTTATTATTATTTTTTTTTCAACACCTTTTCCTTTCAAAATAATTTCGCCTTTCCGGGCATTTTCATCGTTGGCATCTATTTCAATGCTTAGCTCACTTCCGCTTAATTTAACCTGACACCAAATATCCGCGGATATTACCGAAATCAGAGATAAGTTGGTTTCAATCTCAATTTTTTCATGTGTACCTACCTTCCCCACACTCAAACTGTCCACACTCAAATTAATGTAAGGGTCTGCGAAAATGGTATCTTTTTTACATGAAAATAGAGACATAAAAATGGCTGCCGCGGTATAGAGAAGCGGTATAAAAATATATTTTTTCATCCTTTTATAGGTTTATTTATTTACTTCTTAGCAGCTTTAAAAAATTCCAATTCCCCTATAGCTGCATATGTACCCGCCCCGTAACCTTTATAAAGTACAAGTTTTATTTGCTTGGGTTCAACAAGAGCCGGAGTAAAGGCAATTTCTTTCATTTCTGCAGCATATTCGAAGTCAAAATCTCCGAATTTCACAAATGAAGGATTGCTTTTAGTTGTATACCATATTTCAAGTTTTCCTAATAGGCCGTTTTTCTTTTCTCCTCCGGGCCTTGGATGGTACCGCAGAAAATCAATCTTATTAACACCTTCTAAATCGTAAATTACATCGAATGGAAATTGCGTTCCGCTCCAATGCGACATAAAATACGTGTTATAGTCATCATCCATGGAGAGATCAATGCCGTTTGTGGAATGAGAATAAACCGCCGTTGCACCAGAAATTTTGACTTCGGAATCATTAAGCGAGGTTTGAGACACTTTAAGAACTTTTTTTGTATTGTACTCGGACTTTAAGACTATTTCGGCTTCTCTTTCATCAATATCATCCTTTACCGCATCCACCGTTACCTCAAGCTGGGAATCGCTTATCAATTTTGCCCTGCACCAGGCTTCGGATACCTCTATAGCTATCCCATATAGATTGGTCCTAATATTAACAACTTCAGTAGATCCGGAAATGTCTAGTACTAGTTCATTTTTATCAATATCAAAATATTTTATTTTAGGTCCCGGTTCCTCTTCTTTTTTGCATCCCACTAGGGATAGCACAACGAAGGAATACATCGTCAGATTAGTAAAAATTTTCAGAAAATTCATAATAGTAGATGTTGTTTGGTTAGTAAAACTTAGTGTTTTAGTGTCAACTATATTAAAGAAACACTTCCTTGGCAAAATCTTACGCGTTCATTAAACGGAGTGGTTCTTTTCCTACCCCAGGTGCCGTTGTTGAAGCATTAAGAAATATTCAATTAAGAGTCTGCTATCTTGCATCTATATGTAAGGTCTCCTTAACGCTACCAGTATCGTCAAAAATTTCAACAGAAATACGATGTTGATTGATGTTCACTTTTATTAATGTTCTATCTCCATCTTTAGGCCCGCCTCCAGTAATAATCGGATAGCTATTGGCCCCATCAGCTGCTTGAAATATTCTGCTTTTATGGATATGACCGCTTAACACAAGATCCACTTTTCCTTTGTTCAATATTGGTTCAAATGTAAGCGTGGAGTGGTTTGTCCCTTCCCAGTCGCCATATTTTATCGGGGGCATGTGTATGAACACGATACGGAAGGTGGCGTCTTTAAACGCTGAACTTGCTATTTCTTTCTCTAAAATTCTGGCCTGCTCCTCTCTATAATTATTAAAGTCAACTAGTCCTCCATAAACAGGATGGGCATCCTGTTTATCTTCTCCGGAGTCCAATACGACAAACCGGGCAGGACCAAGAGAAAAGGACTGGTACCCTATTTTATTGAAATAATCGGGTAAAGCTCGTGCAAACTCGCCTCTTGTTTCATGATTTCCTCTAACATACAAAAAAGGTGTGCCTCCAGTGGATAATTCAGTTACTGGATTTAATATATTATTAATGACCTGTTGTTCGTTCGATAGATAGTTTACAATATCACCATTAAAAAACACGAAATCCCGTTTTTGACCTTTATCTAAGTCCAATAAGTGAGATATGGATTCGGGCCTATCATGAATATCGTTTAACATAAGAAATGATATATCTGGCTTGTTCGGATTTATAGCAGTAAACCTATAAATTTCTGTATAACGTTCTGGGCCATAATTAATGTTATAGGGCTGAAAGTCAATTATTTCTTTATAAACTATTCGATAATAATACGTAGTTCCGGCTATAAGATCCCTGATCTCAGCCTGGTGAATCCTCCCGATCGGCAATAAGCCCATGCTCGGTTGACCATATACTTTTGAATCGAGAATCTCTTTCTGCGTTCCAATCTCTACCCAGCTTACCGAGTTAAAGTCGATAACCCACTGTAGTATCAAACTATCGCTAAAATTGGTCTGCAGATATGGACCTGTAATTATCCCTTGTTCATTTTGTGTCTTCCGTTCTTTAGAAAATACTGATTCTGATGAGAGTAATGTAAGAGCTCCTACTCTTAGGCTATCCCTGAGAAAATTTCTTCTGCTATTTTCCTTGTTCTTTTTCATTTTTATTTTTTAATCTAGATAAGATTATTACCTATTAAATTTTTATTGTTTTACCAATCGAAATTTTTGCGAATTTGCGGAATGTGCTGAATAGATCTGAATCTGTGTATCATTAGCGGTACTGCCCCCATTTATGTCCAAGTTTTTCCCCGGAGCACATGCTGGTTCGAGGTTATAATTACCGCCTCCAACAAATGTAATCTTCCAACGCTGCGCTGTAGTGTTCGCAAATGTAGCCACTTGCACCGGTGTGCTATTAGCGGATCCTCCTCCTCTTACTTCAAGTGCTTTTGTGGTGTCGGCAAGATTCTTTAATGCATAATAGCCACTCCCTAAGCTTCTTAATTTCCATACTTGATTTGATGATGTGGGATAATTATACGTCCACAAGGTTACATCCTCTCCATTGATCGGGGGATTGCCGTTCGCATCCATAACTTTGCTTGGTTCTTTGGTCAGAGCCGAAACAATCTTATAGTTTGAGCCATCTAATAGGATTGCCTGAGGGGAATAGAAAGTGATCAACAGGATATCAAGATGTCCATAGCCCGCAAGCTTTGTAACAAGGTCGGTTTCGCCATAATATCGCGATAGTGCCCATGCGTACATTTTTACCCGCTCACCTCCTACCGTCTTTGTTGGAAAATAGGATTTCATTGCATTATCTACAGATGCATCATAACTAATTCCATCGACACCATAAGTATTAAGTTTGCTGTACATGGAATCCATCACAACCTGTTGCTGAGCAGGTGTTTTCCCGCTTAAATCGTTCCAATTGCAATAATAACTTACAGTCCAACCCAATTGCTTAAATCCTGTAAGATGCTGCGGATACATGCTCTCTACCAGTACTCTATTTTTGATTGAGTAAAGACTATCCATTTTTGCTAGTGTGCTAAGGAATAATGCTTCATTTGCCGAACTGTTTAGATCCTTGCAATCAAGCCACAATGAAGTAAAACCAGGAAGTTTTTGACTCAGATTGGCAAAATATTGCTCCAATGTTTGTCCTGTAGCGGTCCCGGCCTCATGGCCAATGAGACATGTCAATTGACCTCCTTTACTTCCAATATAAATATCCACTTCCAGGCTATTGATTCCTTCATTGATAATCTCATCGACCTTGATCAGGTCATTGGAACGGTGTGCACTTACAAAACCTGGACCAGACAATAATGTCATAGCTTTGCCCACTTTCGCAGACAAATTTTCTTCAGCGTCTGATTTTATTATATCCTTCTGACAGCCCGTGAATAAACAAACGAGAAAAAATACGGTACAAATTCCTGTTCTGAGGACACTTGAAGATTTTCTTATTATTTTCATATCTTAAAATTTATTGGTTTAAAATTTTATTTTCCTAGATGTCATTCGACCTTTTCCCACGATGTGTAAATGATTAGCGTTTAACT
The DNA here is from genome assembly GCF_059758715.1 of Sphingobacterium sp. GQ94. NCBI lineage: Bacteria > Pseudomonadati > Bacteroidota > Sphingobacteriia > Sphingobacteriales > Sphingobacteriaceae > Sphingobacterium > Sphingobacterium sp. GQ94. Next base: position 413,569 of record NZ_JCAXEC010000001.1, on the reverse strand, counting down.
TCAGGATTCCATAGGCATTCTGATCCGCAGTTTCGATCATACCCTCTAAGGTGATCATCGGAATTCCTTTGTAAATCGCAAAATTCCCAGGATGGTGGTGGCCTGATATCACAGCTTTAACCTGTGGATATTTTTCAATTATCGCTAAAATCTCACGGTTATTCAGTGCTTCTAGCCCGTTCTCTGGAAATAAGGGATGGTGCGTAAAAACAATCACATTTTTAGATCGCAACTGTGCCTGACGCAACTTCTTTTCCATCCATTTGAGCTGTTTCGCACTTATACCTCCGTTCCAAGGTTGTCCATTTTTTCGTTCATCTGTTTTTAGCTTAGTATTTAAAGCTTCCCATGATTCACGGTCTTTGGTCCCACTCTTTGTTGCATATTCTGCAAGCTCATTGGTATTGAGCAGAATAAAAAGCCAATGATCTTTCTCTACGGCATAATACGGCTTGGGCATCTTAAATGCTTTATACAATGCAGTTCCTTCTTTAAGATCAACATAGTCATGGTTTCCAAGAATATTATAACACGGTCTGTTTAGTTTTTCAAGCTTCTGAAGGGCTGGGGGCAAATCTTTTGGCCCGGCATCTACAAGATCTCCAAGCATAATCGTAAAATCAACCTGGGCCGCATTCAGGGCTTCTGTAGCAGAATCTAATTTCGCTAGAGAATTCCGGTAGAACCGACTACCTCTGGTATCTTGGTTCGCATATTGAGGATCCGCTATCAGACCTATTTTCAATGTCTGAGCTTGCAGTCCAAATCCGCTGCTATATAGAAAACTACATAGCACGGAAATGATAAAATTTCTTATTCCCATCCTGGATTCTGATTTAAATTGGGATTTAACGTAATTTCATTTAAAGGGATACATTCAAGATAGTCGCGGTTTTCCCTAAATCCATACCCATTCGGTATCTGAGCAATAAAAGGATCAAGAAAGCCATCTGCATCCACTTTATAGTTGATCTTAGTACCTGTCCAGTCTCCTGCGTCAAATGGATATCCTTTAGGTCGCTTACCTTTAATTAATTTGTGTGCAGCCCACCTTCGGATATCATCATACCTAAATCCTTCCGCGCCCAATTCAACAGTACGTTCTCTACGGATCTCTTTTAGCTCATCGGAAAGACTATAACCGTAGTCTGCATATCTATTGCTATTGGGATCGCTGTTAATTGAAAAATCGGGCATGCCTGATCTTTTGCGAAGTAGGTTAATTGATTTGCTGTAATCAACGGACTCTCCAAGTTCTGCTTTTGCTTCAGCATAATTCAGTAGCGCTTCAGCAAATCGGAAAATTACGGCTCCCGTTTCATCACTCGAACTCCAAGAAACACCACCTCCGGCAAGGGCTGATTTAGGGTCGTTTCCTTTTCGAATCTGAAAGCCTGTATTGTTTAAGGCTTCCCCAGACTTGTCCAAAAACGGTTTTTTAAATGTTGATTTACCAAACGTGTTGTCCCACATGGTTGCGCCAGGAGTCCAGATCGTCTGGGATAGGCGCGGATCACAATCTTCTCGGATCTTTTGTAAAAAGGCATTGCCTTTAACCGTTTTTCCAATGGAAAAATAGTCGTAGGGATGTCCATTTCTGTCTAAGTAATGCTGCACCTGTTCAAAGGTCATTGATATTCCTGCTGTACGGTCTGACACATAGATCTGAAAGGAATGGGAAAGATCACTGCCAATAGAATATGCTTTCCACAGGATAACTTCCTTATTAGATGATTGGTCCTTAAGCGAAAAAAGTCTGCAATAGTCGTTTTCAGGATCATTAGTACTGTATAAACCCATTCCATATTGCGGATCCATCAATGCCTCTGCCGCTGCTGCTGCCTGACGAAAATATTTATTTGGATCTGCTCCATTGGTGGCAAAAGGTGTACCTTTATGGTATTTTTGCCAACTGCCTTCAAAAAGGGCGACTCTTGATTTGAATAGCAAGGCGGCCTGCTTCGACAGTCGGTTATTCTTGCCCTTAACACTAGCCAGTGGATCAAGGTATTCAATGGCCTTGTCCAAATGTGACAAAATGGAATCGATGACTACCGTGCGGGGATCACGTGCTTTGTAAAGTTCTTCGGAATCCATTTCCAGTGGCTCAGAAAACCAAGGCACATCGCCATAAAGCCTTACTTTCTCAAAGTAGTACCAAGCCTTAAAGAAATGTGCTTCGCCTACAAAATGCTTATATTTTTCGAATGAGTCTTCACATTTATCGTAATTGGCAAAAAACACATTTACACTCCGAATATTTCCCCAGGTCCAATTCCCACCCGCTGTAATGGGAGATCTTGTCCCGTCCAGAACGGTGCTTGCCGAGCTGGCAATCTGTACATCAGAACCCCTTGTCCCGTCCCATCCAATCAGTCCGAGATAACTGCCGACCGAACCAAATGCAGGAAATGCCGTATAAAATTGTACGGTATAATTTTCCAGATCTTTAGTCGTTTTCCAATAGATCTCGTTATCGATCTCTGTCAATGGTGGTCTATCCAAAAAATCCTCGGAGCAGGACCAGATCATTTGCAGGAGGATTAAAGTATATATTATTGTTGCGATTTTTTTCATGGTTATGATTTCTTAATAGTATTATCAGTTCTTAAACACAGCTTGCGATTTATCAAAAACGTTGTTATTCTGGCATAAATTTTACATCGAAATATTAAGTCCAAATCCCCATATCGCCTGGGAGAACATACTTTTACCATCACCTAGTTCTCCCAGAGAGGCCGTCTCAGGATCGAACCCGCTTGGCAGTTTGGTTAGCGTATATATGTTTTCCCCAGAGAAATATACTCGCACCCTCTTCAGACCGATTTTTTGGAGCAACGGTGGAGGAAAGGTATAACCGATCTGTACATTTTTAAGACGTGCATATGCACCATTCTGTAGGTATCGGGTCTGTACTTGCTTATTTTTACTGTCCTGTCCGGTATTGCTATATGGGCGGGGGAAATAAGCTTCGGTATTGATACCCAGTCCAGAATACGTGGTTCCATCCGAATCCCTGTAATAGTCCATGTGATGCGGAAACAAGGAAGATTGGTTCCAAGCACGGAATCCCCAGAATATGTTGCCATCTAGCCAAAGATCGCGTTTTGCTGTGCCCTGAATAAAAACCGCAACATCAATGTTTTTATAATTGGCTGCCAGATTAAGTCCGAATTGATACCGTCGGGTCGAGTTTCCGATAATAGTGAGATCGCCGTGATTATCAAGTGTGTTACGGCCGTTATTGATGACTCCATCACCGTTGAGATCGCGGTATTCAATATCTCCCGTTTGCCATACCTGACCATTTATAAATTTTTGATAGCCAGAAGCATTGATTTGATCCGCCCGTTCCTGGGTATTGATAAGACCGAGCGTTTCATACCCCCAAATCTCACTCGGATCTTTTCCGAGGTAATCCGTTGTCAAGATGCCTGTTGGGTTGTTGTATTTTGTGATGATATTTCTATAATCAAATATATTAGCAGCGACAGAGTAACCAAATTCAGTCCCCACTTTTGCGTTCCATCGGAGCGTAAAATCCCAACCTTTAGTCTTCAGTTCAGAATTGTTTTCTCGCGGTACGGTTGCTCCTAGCACAGCAGGAAGTGCTTGGGCCGGACCCAAACGGTCGAAAGTCAGTCGTTGGTAATATTCGAATTCTGCCTGTAAACGATTCTGTAGAAAAGCGGCTTCGACCCCAATATTGGTTGAGCTTGAGGATTCCCATGTAAGAAATTTATTGACAAGGTTCGGAGCAACAGTATATGCTGGACGCATGCCATCTATCATCCAACCTAGATTACGGTTCACCCCCAATAGAGCCAGATCCTGATAAGCATTTACGTTTTGATTCCCCAGCTTTCCCCAGGAACCCTTGATTTTAAAAAACTGCACAAATGGTGCGACGGTTTCCCAAAATTTTTCTTTAGAAACAACCCAGCCTGCCGATACAGAGGGAAAAGATCCCCAACGTTTCCCTCTTGCAAATTTCGAGGTTCCGTCATAGCGGATATTCCCTTCCAATAGATACTTGTCCGCATAATTGTAGTTAAGCCGTGCAAAGTACCCCAGCGTTGACCAGTGGCTGAGGGCATCGGTGGTCTGCATCTCGCCTGTAGCCGTCGTTATTGAAGGAACCAAAGGAGTAATCAGCTCACGTTTAAGACCGCTAAGGAAATCGTAATTGTTTATTTCGTTCTGGAATCCTACCAATACGTTGAAATGATGATCTTCTCTTAGATCAAATGTATACGTACTATAGATGTTGAGAGCTTTGTAAGTTGTATTTGACTTATCCTTTTCAATATACGAAGGTACCGTGAGCGATATTGGGACCAAGGTACCATCGACTTCATCTTCATAGGCTACCTGATTTACCCCCTCGTAATTATAAATTTTATAATCGATCGAATAATCGGCATTTATCTTCCAATTTTTTAGCGGAGTAATCTCGGTTGCCAAGCGCTGAACCAAATTATTGTCAATAAGCTCCTGATACCCCGCACGCATCTGGGGCACCCGAGACAACTGAGAGTAATGTCCATTGGGTGATTTCAAGAAAACTTCGGGATGTGTCCGGAAGATCTGGTGGATAATCATTCCATAACCTCCTTCACCATTATATATCGGACGGTTGCGAAGCTCATTTGTCAATCGTGTATTGGAACTGATCTTCCACCAATCCGTAATATTGGCATCGATCTTACCTTGAAAATTATAACGATTGTATTTATCGTCCACCATTTTTAGCACCCCTTTTTCCGAAGCATGACCTAAGGACAGGAAATACGACATATCCTTTGCTCCACCCCTGAATGAGAGATTCTCCTGCATTCTTCGTCCGTTACCATAATGGATATCTATCCAGTCATTATTCCCATTTGAAAACTGATAAGTTGACCATTTGGACGGATTATTGGCATCTGGTACAGTTTCGGGCAATGTTGGATCATTGATATAGGATATGATACGATCGATGGTGGACTCAGAAAAAAGTCGCGCAACTCCTTGATTATCGTGCATTTCATTCATCGCACGTACAAAAGAGTAAGAATCCACCATCTTGGGTTTATTTATAATCGTAGTTGGCCCTCCATTAACCGAAAAATCTATCTGAGGTTTTTGGTTCGCTTTCCCTGATTTGGTTGTAATCAATAGAACCCCATAAGGGGCCCGCGCTCCGTAGATTGCAGAAGCGGCGGCATCTTTTAGAACAGAAATACTCTCTACCGTATTTGGATCGAGCGTATTAAGATCGCCCACAGTTCCATCGATCAGCACGTAAGGACTCCCCTGACCTCGGATCTGTACAGATGGGGCGGCTCCCGGTTCGAAACCATTATTTCCATATGCGATTGTTAAACCACTGACGGTTCCGTAAAGGGATTGAGAAACATTATTGACAGGACGGCTTTGAAGCCTCTTGCCATCCACTACTTCAACTGATCCGGTAAGATTAACTTTTTTCTGGACCCCATAACCAACCACCACAACCTCATCAATTTCCCGTGTCTGTTCGTCTATCAACCGAATAACTAAGCCGGACATGCCGTTTGAAACCAGTGTATCGACCGATTGGAGTCCCATAAAATGCGCTAATAATGAGTCTATAGGGAATTTTGCATCCAGTATAAAGTCACCTTTTTCATTGCTTGTTGTTGTTGTCTTTGCTCGCTTTAGCATTAACGTCGCTCCGGAAATGGGTGCGCCTGAAGAATCAACGATCTTACCAGAAATTGTCTTTCCATTGCCTGGCGCCCCTTTGGCTAAGACAAAACCACTGTTCGTCTTTTGAACTTGAATGCCATACGGCAAAAGCAGACGGTGCAGTACCTGTTCAAGGGTTTCATTTTTTGTCTCAAATTTTTCAACAGTAATGTTTTGAAGTCCTAAACTTTCCGTAAAAGAAATGTCTGTTCTTGACTTATTTTGTAGATCAAGAATTACTTCGCGTAAGGTAGTCCTCTGATAATTTTGATTGTAGGTTTTGTTACTTTCCTGCGCAAGTGCATTAGCCCAGGGAATAGTGCCGAAAAATAGAAGTAAGGCCGCACATAATAGCAGAGACTGGCAGCTGATTTTTCTTTTTTCTTTTAAAGTTAGCTTTCTATTATTCATTTGTTAATTTTGAATTGATTAGTTTTTTTAATCCGTAAAACGGAATCAGGTCAGAGTGATTCCATTTATCCAAAAAGGGTCTTACACTTTGTAAGCCCTTTCACTTTTTAATATAAAATGACCTCCCCTTTTCCTTGTTTATATTTGATAATTGCTTTCTTTCCGGTTAATATTCGAATTTCTTCCACAGCAGATTCCATGGATTTGGATTTGCGGAAAGTAATATTATAATGATCCATTAATATTTTAGCATCGTTGGTGTGGAAGGAAATTCCATAAAAGTTCATAAAGTATTGGTTCACCTCCTCAAAACTGCCTCGATTAAGTCTAACATCATCAGAAAGCCATGAAGTTTCTAAAGGATATGCTGCCTGTTCTAATTTATAATCATTGGATTTACGATCATATACTATATTTTCATTTGGCAAAAGTGTATGCAGATTTTTCTCATTATTGTCGACCTGCACCTTTCCAGTTCGCACCGAGATCGAGGTATTGTGAATTTCAGGATAGGCCCTAACGTTGAAACTTGTACCTAACACCTTGATGCGCAAACCTCCGCCATGCACCGTAAATGGTTTGTCAGGATTTTTTTTCACGTCAAAAAAAGCCTCACCATTTAAGCTTACACTTCTAGCAAGTCTATAGTCACCAACAACCAAAGTGGAATTTGCGTTAAGAACAACCTTAGTACCGTCCTCCAAGATAACTGTCCTTCTCTGGCCTATTCCTGTAGAGATCGTACCTTTTTCGAGGTATACTGTTTCAAACGGTTCGATAAGTTCATCGACTGATGAATCAAAAAAATAATTGTAAAAAACTGGTGATAGCATCAGCAGGATAATGCTGGCTGCTACTAGATACACGGTTCTTTTCTTAATAATAGACCGCCTTTTGGAATCCTCTTTTACAGAAAGGAGTATACGTTCTTTAAGATCTTTCCGTTCAGGGATAAAATCCAAACCTGATGCGCTAGATTTCTCTTGTCCCAATGATTCGTACCAATATTCCAGAACGAATTTCTCTGCTGCATTCGCAGTGCCTTGATGATACTTTTTGATTAATTTCTTTAAATGCTTCTTATCCACTTTTTGTCTGCTAGGTTAGCCCTTTTATATAGGACAGTTGCCGGCATGCGAAAGTATGTAAGAGCTAAAAAAATTATTTAACGATCAAAAAGGAAATCAAGGTTGTTAGCGATTTTGCAAATTCAGGATGCCTTGCGATGAGCATGGTTTTAATCCTACGATGCATTTCTGCGCTGTAGCCTTTAACCGTTTGTTCAGCTAACCCAAGGGCTAGAGCGATCTCTTTTAGGGTAAAATCTTCATTGCGCAGTTTAAAGATCTTCTGCATGTTTTCTGGAAGTTCGCACAGAATATTTGAAAATAAGGTATTTAAATCCTTCTCTAGCAGAAGATCGATCAAGGAGAAATCCATGATATCTGAATTCATGGCCAATTTGTCCATCATACCGTTGCACAGCTTTGTCTTCGCAAAATAGTTCATGATCTTATTCCGGAGTGCAACAAAGAGATAATTTTCAACTGAACCATGTACAACTATTGATTCTCTTTTAAGCCAGAGGTTTAAAAATAGGTCCTGAACAAGATCCTCTGCATCATGGAGATTCCCAATTTTTAGGAAAGCTGTTTGAGTAAGTTTGTTGGTATAGTTATTAACCAACATCTCAAAATCAGAAATGTCTTTGATTAATAACGTCGATTTCATAATTCATTGTTGGTTTATAATTAATATGATTAGCCGTCAAAAGTAAACTTACAGTATTAATTTTTAATAAAAAATCAATTTTTAAAGTCAAACGATTGCGCATATTTTACACATTTAGAAGTCTTTAGTTATATTTTAGAGAAAACTTCCATTGCTCACTAGGGAAATCCTGCACATTACTTTTTAACGCCACGATGATCTATGTTTTAATTTTTAAGGCATATGCTAGCTCGCTCCTCTGTTAACACTTGCTTTGCTCGGTCCGGACAATGCACCATTCTTTTTGACGGCAGTTATAAGCAGACCTCGCTCTTGGTCAACCCGGTAGACGGATGAGACCAATTTGGCATTCAATTCTATCGTGCCTATAATTCTATTAGACTTAGAAGGAACCCTATTGGGTATTTGTATACATAAAATGACCCGTAGATAGGTAAAGAAAAAGATTCAGAATCCCTAAGCGGTAATCTGCTAGGAACGCTGAATCTTTAGTCATAGACCGTAAGTATTCACCTCAAAAAGAAACGTAATTGTTTACCGCTAATGGATCTGATTTGGGAAAGGAACTTTTTCCCCTGTTGATTTGTAAGATGGAAGTTGCGATCCCCAATCTTTTAGTTTTTTAGACAATAGATTACTTAGCTCTTTTACCTTATTTTTGTTCTTTTTTGAAATATCAGTAGTTTCTCCGATATCTTCTGCCAGGTTATAGAGCTCTAATTTGGCTCTTTTCATGTCGTAAACAAGTTTAAAATCTCCCTGACGTATGGCAGAAAAAAAGTTGATACCGGGCCCATCAGCGGCAATCCATTTATTGGGAGAATGCCAGACCAAGCCCCTTGACTCCCACAGATTATCTCCTGTCCCATTGATGAGTCCAACCAGGCTCTTTCCATCGATATCCTTTTGAACTGTTGTGTAATCTCCCACGTTGGCTAGTTCCAAAATCGTTGGAAAGAGGTCTTCAACAATGACCGGTGATTCTGTGGAGCGTGCCTGGTGGTTGTTTGCATTCTTAATTAACAAAGGCACTCGAATTCCGCCTTCATAAATTGACCCCTTGCCGGCCCTTAGCGGTAAGTTTTGAGTATGATTCGGACCTGATCGCATCGGCTGAAGACTCAATCCCCCATTATCGCTCAAGAAAATAATAACAGTGTTCTCGTAAACACCCTCTTTTTTCAAAAACTGTACAACATCTCCAATGCTTTTATCAAACCCTTCAACAAGTGATGCATAAGCCGCTTCTATAGAATCTAAACCTTGATCCAAGTATTTTTGAACAAAACGAGGGTCTGGTTGGATAGGTACATGTACCGCATAGTTAGAGAAATGTAGAAAAAAAGGTTCCTCCCTTTTGATGGGCTCCGATATCGCTTTAATGGCCTCCAGGGTTAGCGCTTCTGTTAAGAACGTTTCCCCTCCATGGTATTCCATTAAATCTGGAACTGCCTGGTAGCTGGCTTTGCCTGGTATATTTCCATAATTTTCTTTTGCATAATAGCTTTGGGGATGACCGGCCGAGTGTCCTGCAATATTCACCATAAATCCTAAATTTAGCGGACTGGCAGCAGGCGTTCCAGCAGATCCCCAATGTGCCTTGCCTATATGGATTGTATGGTACCCATTGTCCTTGAGAATTTGCGGAAATGGTGTTGCATAGACCGTTTTCGGCGTATTAGGTTCTGGACTCATGCCATTGATATTCCAATTCGGTGGGTTTAGGAGTTCATCTGAATTATCAGTAGACCTGTTCGCGATGGGGTGGGTCCAGTGGGTTACCTGATGATGCGCTGCATTTAACCCGGTTAACATACTTACTCTAGATGGTGTACACACTGGGGTTGCATATGCATTCGTGAATTTGGTCGCCTGCAGAGCTAACGCTTCCAAGTTAGGTGTATGAAATTTCTTATTGTTTGGGGTAGACTCGGTGTAAAATGGCACTGAAATATCCTGCCAACCCAAATCATCCACTAAAAACACGATTATATTGGGATGTTTCTGTTGCTGGCTGAAGGCAGAATGTGCCATCAAAAGACAGCCTAGAAGGAAGCTTGTTTTAAGAATCATTTTTAGTTGTTTCATATACATTAAAGGTTTTGAGCTGGGGAGTCCCCACAGCGCGATCGAGGACAATCCGGATGCCTTTGGTAATCAGAGAGTTTTCCAACACAATCAGGTGTTTATGCCCGATAGAAGTCCCTGAATAAATATCGCGCCATCCTCCACCAGACAGCATTTGAATGCGAAAGGCCCTTATTTTTTGTCCCTTGGATAGATCTTCTCCTAGCATAATACGCTGGATGGATTCAGGGCGTCTGAAAGTAAGTTGGTTTTGTGTTTTCCCAGAAGGAACAATCGGAAATTCATATAATCTTTTCACATGATCCCCAAATTCCTTAAGTCGCACGCGATCTTGATGCGGAACCAGCCCGGTAGTGTCGGGGGTTACCCCCAGAACAAGGGTAGCATTACGTCCTACCGATTGATGGTACATCTGGGTAAGTTCAGCAACACTAAATAGACTGTGTTCATCATTTGGTTCCCAAAACCATTCGTGCCGCCCATTAGCCCCCCGTAATGGGGCGTCTGCCATCGCTGGCATAAAATATTTTCCATCCGGATCTCCGGTTTTTAATAATCTATAGTTATCCTTCCAAATGGCCTCCGGCGCGCTTTCTCCTGAGCCCGTAAAGTGGTAAGGGAAAGTCGACCAGCAAGGATAATTAACCGTACCGGATTCTGAACCTCCCCAACGGGCTTCTGCAAGCTGATCATTGTGGTAAAACAAACAATCGGGTTGATATTTTTTCACGATCGGTAGAACATTTGGTGCCCCTTTATCCGGATGGCTCGCCCCTCCATCAAACCATATCTTAAACAACGGGCCATACCAGGTACAGATTTCTTTCACCATTTCTTCAACCATTTGATTATAAAACTGCTGCCGTTGCACCTGCATTTCACCCTTTCCCTGAACGACAAAGTCATGTACTCCCAGATAGGAATTCCAACGAATTCCTAGGTATACTCCGGGTTTCAGACCATGTTTATGGCAGGCTTTGATAAAGTTACCAATTATGTCCTGTTTTTCCTCACTCCATCCTAAAGCTTTGGTGTTATACGGATTTGCATTTGAAGGATATAAAGCAAAACCAGACTCATGGGTCGCGGTAATCATGGCAAACTTAGCCCCCGCATCCTTTGCTGATATTACCCATTGTTCGAGATCCAGTTGGCTCGGCTTAAAAATATGAATATCCTGAATAGGAGTTTGCCTATTTTCTCGTTGATTGTAGGCTTTCCCATCAAATACGTGCAGGTCATAATGAAAAATAATGCCCAGTTCGGCCTGTTGCCAGGCCAGTTGGGCTTTATTGGGTTTGGGCACATCTTGTGCAGCCAATAAGGCTGGACTTATTAAAATGGCAACAAGCAAAAAAAACGACCAAAATTGACTAATACCCCTCATTCTGTTCTAAATTAGGATTTGCATCAATTTGTTGCAGGGGAATCGGGTAAAGTACTTGATGATCTTTTGCCGCGTGGCCTCTTTGGCGAGCTGAGCTGATAAACTTCCCATGGCGAATTAAATCTTCCCGGCGCAACCCTTCAGAATAAAATTCACGTCCTCTTTCAGCCAGTAGAAACTCACGAAGTTCCTCCTTACTGGAATAGGTACCTAATGTAAGGTTAGAAACATTTGCCCGTTGGCGCACTGCATTGATTAATCCGAGTACCTCAGCGCTAGGACCAGATAGTTCATTTAATGCTTCTGCCCTACTGAGCAAGATATCGGCATACCGAATATAAACAATATCATTACCCATAGCCTCTCCAACCGCATTCGGATCCGGCCAGTATTTGAAACTTCGCACATCATTTAAAGCCTTTCCATTCTGGTCTTCTAAAAGTTCTACGGTCTTACCAGCATTGTCCTTATAGCTTCGGATTAATAATTCGCGACGTTTGTCTGTCGCATCAAAGGTCTTGTAGAACGCTGAATACGTACGAAATTGAGCTCCAAAGTTTACCTGATTGGTTAAAATTGGATAATTTGGCGGAAAAGCATGCGCCATGTAGTTGTTGTGGTAGCCGGCCTGAGGCAAACATGGGGCTCTGAAAATAAACTCCCGATTGTTTTCCCCGACAACGTTGAACAATTTAGAATAGTCTGGATACAATTCATATTGCTTGCTCTCGATAACTTGCTTGGTTACATCGGCTACTTTTTGCCAATTTTTCTCCTTAAGATAAAGCTTCATCAAATAACCCAGGGCTGCTCCTTTTGTTGCGCGGCCTATGGGATTTTCTTCCAGGGGAAGATATTGTGCAGCGAATTCTAAATCAGCGACAAGATAGCTTACAAAATCTTGAGAGGTAGCTCTTGGTGTATTTTTACCAATTTCTTCAATTTCCTCTGGCGTTGCACCCGCAGGAATATCAATTAAAGGGGTGGGTCCAAATAAGTTGAATAAAAAATAATAAGAGGAAGCTCGGATAAATCTGGCCTCCGCCTGAATCCTGTTTGTTTTTTCTTGATCCAAATTATTTAATTGAGCAGACAATACTAAAACAGAATTTGCACTAGCAATAGCCTCATACATTTTGCGCCAGAAGGAGTTGAGAAAACTATTGTTCACTGCCCAGTCAAATTGAATGAATGGAGCTGCGTCTTTTTCCAATCCACCTCCGGTTTCAAAGGAAATATCGGTGTTGAATTCATTCATCATATAGGTATAATTCCGATGATCGTAAGCAATAATTCGCGATCTGGCATAAGCTCCTGTTAGTAATGCATCAATCCCACTTTCATCATTCAGAAACCCGTTGGGATCATACTCGGTATAAACTTCCTCCTCTAAGAACGATTTACAACCAGTTGTAAGAAAAGGAAGGATAAGCAATAAGATATATTTTAGTTTTATTGTTGACATGATAATACAGATTAAAGGGTAAGATTAATTCCTAAACGAAACGTGCGCGCTAATGGATAACTGTTATAGCTTACCTTAGAGGTGGAACCGGTACCTGTAACACTGGCGTCCGGATCGTATCCTTTATATTTTGTCCAGGTAGCCAGGTTTTCCATTGCCAAAAAGACATTCAACCGGTTAATTTTCTTTCCATTATTAAACACTTCATAATTCAAGTTGACATTCTTTAAACGAAGAAATGAAGCATCTTGAATCGTCATGGAATTAATGATATAGTCACCACCATAAGCAGTAGGATTCACCCCACTTGGGTATGTATTTGTTGGATTTTCAGGAGTCCAACGGTTCAAAAGGTATTCAGATAAACGATTTCTATATTCATTAGTTGGATAAAGAGTCTCTGCTATATTTGCATCCAACATGCTGATACCACCAACGTATTGTACTAAAAAGTCAAGGGAAAAGTTTTGATACCTGAAGCTGTTGATTAAACTCAAGTTCGCTGTAGGGAACGGTTTCCCTAAAATCGTGCGATCTTCAAGATCAATTTTTCCGTCTTTGTTCTGATCAACAAAACGGATATGACCTGGCTTTGCACCCGGTTGAGCCGAACTCGCAATTTCATCAGCATTCTGGTAAATTCCATCGGTCTGAAATCCATAAAAGGATAGCATGGGCTGCCCCGTTTCAACCAATTGATAGTTCGAGATAAAACTAGCAATACTTCCTGTTATCAGTTGTGGAATAAAATCGGGCAGTTCTTTGACTTCATTTTTTAGTAAAGAAAGATTGAAGGTACTTTCCCAATTGAAATTTTCCTTCTGTACATTTTTACTGCGCAATTGGAAATCAATACCTCTATTTTCAACATTTCCAAAATTCACCATATAGCTGCTAAAGCCGACAACAGAGGGGAGAGGTTTACTGAACAATTGATCTTTAGTGTTTCTTTTAAAGGCGTCGATTGATCCACTTAAAATGCCCTGAAGCAAGCTAAAGTCCAAACCAATATTCACTTCTTCTGTATTTTCCCAGCGTAGATTTCTATTTGGTAAACGTGCAGGAATTACGCCCTGATAAATGTTGTTTCCAAACACAGCGTTTCCAGAGGCGATCAGCGTATTAATCGTTTGGTAGTTGGAAATTCCTTGATTTCCCAATTGGCCATAACCAATCCGGAGTTTCAAACTATTGCCTTTATCTCGCCAATCACTAAGGAAGTTTTCATCGCTAATCTTCCAGGCAATAGCACCAGAGGGAAATACGGCGTATTTATGCGCATCAGAAAACCGAGAAGTTCCATCCGCCCTTACGGAGGCCGTTACTAAGTATTTTCCTTTATAATTGTAATTCACTCTTCCTAATAATCCATTCAATCGGTTTCTGGATTTTCTCGAACTTACGTTGTCGCTTTCGTCTCCATCACCGCTTTGCAAGAGATTGTAGGAAGTTACGTCGGACAAGAATCTCATTGAGCCTGCCCCCACTCCTTCGGCACCAAACTCTTCAAAGGTTGTCCCCGCCATAATATTGAAACTATGATCAGCAATTTCTTTGCGGTAGTTCACTAAAAACTCCGCCAGCCATTGATACCCTGAGGAGGCATCTTTTGACCCTATTCCACCATTTGCTAAACCATTGATTGTAGAGCGGTCGGTATAACTAGAGCTCATGCTGTTGGCTGCACTTCCGCCTATGCGTATGGTTCCGGTAAGTCCTTTGAGTGGATTTATCTCTGCAGATGCCAAGCCATAAAAGGTATTGCTCAGGTTCCGGTTATCGATGCCATTCACCAAGGCGAGCGGATTATCTAAAGCGATAAAGTTATTTAGATAATATCGCCCGTTTGCATCCTTTTCTGCAGACAAAGTCGGGTCAAATTGGATGGCAGAATTTAAAGGTCCTGCGCTTTCATTGACACCATTTGAGGTATAAATTGCTTGCTGATTTCCACGGGTATAATTCCCATTAATCGTAAACTTGATATAATCTTTCGGCTTGAATTCTAAATTAGTTCTGAAATTTATTTTCTTAAATCCGGAATTTTTCACTAACCCGTCCTGATCAAAATAATTTAATGCTGTATAGAAAGAACTTTTTTCTCCTCCGCCTGAGAAACTCAATTGGTGATTTTGAACCATCGCATTTTTCTGAAGAACCTGGTCTTGCCAGTTCGTACCCTCACCCATTTCGGCAATTTGATCCTCACTGAAAATGACATCACGTCCCGCATCTTTGCGAATGCCATTCAACACCTCCATGTATTCCCGGCCATTCAACACGTCTATTTTCTTTGAAATACTTTGTAGACCAGCATACGAATCGTATTTGGTAATCACCGTTCCAGATCTTCCTTTTTTGGTGGTAATCAAAACGACACCATTGGCAGCACGAGTTCCATAAATAGCTGCCGCAGAAGCATCTTTTAAAATGTCAACAGACTCAATATCATCGGGACTTAAGCTGGATGGATCAATTCCTGGCATGCCATCTACTACGATTAAAGCATCATTGCTGCTGTTGATAGATCCAGCACCACGAATCTGAATCTTCGTCCCAGCTCCTGGAGCGGAATTGGTCTGGCTGATGGTAACTCCGGGCGCCTTTCCATTAAGCAATTGAAGTGCATTGGTGTTGGCCCCCTGGGTAAAATCCTTGGCCTGCACGCCCACAACGGACCCGGTTAAGTCTGATTTCATCTGGGTCCCATAACCTACCACGACAATTTCATCGATTTCTTTGATCGAAGGATCCAAAACAATGGTCAATGCGTTGTAATTGGTATAATCGATTCTTTTCTCCATGTAGCCTATGTAATTCACAACTACAGATCCTTTAGCAGGCGCGTTTTCAAAGGTAAAACCTCCTGAGCTATTGGTGCTAATGGTCTGACCAGAAGGCATTAATTTAACGGTTGCTCCCACAGCAGGAGAATTATTTTGCAGAATAACGTTTCCGCTAAGGTTCTCTTGAAAGCTTGAATTTGGTTTGTTGCTGGCAAGTTTATCTGCATTTTTTGGAAAAATGAGAACGTTATTTGTACCAAGCTCATAACTCAGGTCCTGGGTCTTCAGAAGCGCACCCAAGGCTATTGTCCAGTTCTTGTCCTGAACATATAAATTCACGCGCTTATTTTCATCCACCAGTCTCGCGTTGTAGAGGAAATCTCGTCCGCTTTGCTTCCTTATTTTTGCCAATACTTCTTTAAAACGCTCGCCTTTTGCATTAATGGAGACATTCTGGCCGTAAGTAGATGCACTGACATGAATGCTGCCTATACACAGCAATAAGATAATCAGTTTCATATGCAGAATAATTTTACGTGCATTCCTTCGCAAAGGATGCGACATTAATTGATAAGTTTTATACATTTGAGTAGGGTATAAAATGATTAGTAAAATAGTCGTTATTGGTTATTTATTATCCTTGGGAGGTGTGGCAGCACCTCCTTATTTTTATATCTTTCATAGTCTAGGCTTATTTATCTACCACATGTACTCCCCCTTCCTTGATTCTAAATGTGATATTTGAGACCTTTTCTAAATTCTGTAATAAATCGGCTAATTGATTTGTTTTCTTATAGGTTCCCGAAAAACGTTCGTTGTTGGTCGCCTGGATTTTCACGTATTTTACATCATACCAATCCTTAATTTGATTCATAATTTCCAGGGTACTTGCATTCTCAAACTTAAAATACCCATCTTTCCAGGATAATAGATCTAAGGTATCAACATCTCTTTTGAGCAGGGACGCCTGACTTCCTATGGCCTGTTGTCCTGCTGCTAAAAGCAATGAGTCTTTGCTGTTAGAAACCTTAACCTTCCCTTCTAAAAGAGTTACTTTGGTTTGCTGTCCTTTGCTACTGCTTACTGTAAAGTGTGTCCCCAAAACTTCTGTATCAAGTTCTCCTCCCTTTACATGGAAAGGTTTGAATTTTAGCTTAGCGACTTCAAAATATGCTTCTCCTTGTAGGTGAACTTCTCTTTTTAGGCCAGAAAAGTGGTTGGCGAACGTAATTGCTGAGTTGCTGTTCAACCATACTTTGGATCCGTCTGGTAATACCATGGGCTGGACTTGTCCCAGATTACTTTTAATCGTTAATCTGGCAAATTGTCTCAAGGATACAGGCTGCTGTTGATCAGCAATACGAATAATCCCAGCGGTATCGATGGAAATTCCATAGTCCAGCAATTGCGGAGAATTTAGTAAGAGTTGACGCTGTTTTGGCCCTTCTTCAAGCAAAATACTGGCCTGACCTTTTTTTAGGTAAATGGCTTGCTGGTCAGCAGTTTCAAGTAAAACTCTCTGGGATTTCTGTTGGTATAGATAAAAACCAGCTAAAGCACTAAAAAACAAAATTAAAGCAGCAGCAATGCCTATAGGCCAACTCCAGATCGGTTTTCGAGTGGGTAATTTTTGATGGATGTTATTCCAGATGGACATTTTTTTGTCCTGTGTGAAGGGAATAAAGGTTTTATTCTTTTCATAAACAGCAGCAAAGATTTCCTGGGTTTGTTCATCAGGATTGTTAGTCATCAGCTCAATGAGCTCCTGCTCCTGTTCTTCTGATAGCTTAGCTGCTAAAAGCTGCTTAACTAGATATTCCAGCCTAACTCTGTTCATAATATAAGGTTTCTACACTAAAAACAATATTCGAATGAGAAAGGGACTAGTGGAATGTAAAAAAATGTTTATTTACAATGAATGTGCTTAATAAAACAGATAAAAGTAAAGCAGGGCATAGATAGAAGACTTCGTTCTAGCCTGCTGTAGCTCTTCCCGGACCGATTTTAAGGCTGAAACTAAATGATTTTTTACGGTGTTTTTAGAGATGTGAAGTTTCTCTGCAATTTCCTTATGCGAGAGTCCTTCCATCCGGCTTAATCTAAAGACCGTTTGTTGTTTGCTGGGAAGTTTACAGATAATGGTATCTAAAACATCGTTTAGATCCTGTTCTGCCAAAGGTTCCTGCTCGTGGTAGTAAGATTCTGCTTCATTCTCGCCCAAGGCGATGAAGCGCGAACGGTGCAAGTGAATCACTTTAAGCCTATTGAAACTGTAGTTTCTACAGATTACAAATAAAAAAGCCTTGATATTGGAATCTTTCTGCAGGTCTTCCCTATTCTTCCATAACTGTAAAAAGCTATCCTGAACGATTTCTTGCGCGTGTTCTTCTTCTTTTAAGATGTGCATTGCCAATTGATATAGCGAGGCTGCATATTCATCATAAATCCATCGCAAGGCGAACTGATTCCCTTTGGCAAGTTGCTCGAGGATGGTATGTGAATTGAACATGGTGATCAAATATAGGTAGGGCTAAAGTAGGAGTAATTTATTTTATATGCAAAATAGTATGTCTTGAAAGATGGGGCCATTCCGTAAAGAATAGCGCTCAAAGCATCAGCGTATGGGTATTGAATGGCATGTCCAAATAGGATAGATCCTTGAAACAGTTAAACATGATTTTTTTGTGACGCTGCTCATTTGTCGTTTCCTTTTGTTTGTCTAAAATAGCCTGTTGCTGGCCTTATGCGTCAATCCTCTTGGTGGATTAAAGGCCGCCTAGCTAATTTCGTGAAAAAAATTATCAGGTGGCCTTATCTATGGGAAAGCAAGATCAACAAGTCCCATAAAAATGTAAACAGTTTTCCCGCAAGAAAAATTTATTCACTTTTCATCGCACGCAGCGGATATTTTTGAAATCGCTTTCAAAATCTTGCGAACCGGGTACCGGCTCATTAAATACTTGCTTATTCACATGATCTCCAAAACCGAGCGCTCCTTTATAATAGTACCCCCCTTTGTCAGGTGAATCATAGTCCACATACTGTGAGGATGTCCATAATTCTGCAGTATATCCATACGTATTGCCCAAATCAATAGCGATAATTCCACCGACAACTCCGTTAGCAGTAGCGGTACCATTCATGTTGAATCGCAGATTATTGCCCGGGTATGGTGCTTCAGGTCCCGTTGTTACATCATACTCAATATAACCTAGCCCATTTTCGGTTCCAAATATTTCAGTAGGATATATAGGAGTCAAAAAAGAATAATCATTAAATCCGGCTGTTCTCCATAAACCTTCTGGATAAACCAAAGCGCAAGGGTCATTGCCTAAATCACTACCATACTGTCCTGGGACAAGACCTTTAAAAGAAAAGTAGGTATTTGGTGCATTCGTATGCGCGTAGGTATGATGGAAACGGTAAGGATTATGACCACCGTGGTAATATAGATTTTGACGTGCCCATTTTCTGTTTTGAAAGAACAGAGTAGATTCCACCAGATTAATTTGAGCCGTATGAGAGGCTCCCAATACGGGATTCAATACAAAAGTAAAAATAGAAGGTGTGTTTATCAAATTGGTGAAAGAACGCGTAGAGCCATCATCGATTGCTAATTCCAAGCCACTAATGGTTACTTTAAGATCAGTTATGGCTGTTTCTGCTGCGGTGTAAAAGGAGACGCTTTTACGATCGCCAAAGAGAGGTTCAACATTCGTGAAGTTTGAAAAATCAATATTCTGGGTTGTGCTACTCAAATTTGAAATAACACCAGTTCTCAAATCCATTGTTCCGCTTTTAGTGTCTGCACCTGATACGCTAACAACCGCTGAGACCATATCGGCAAACATCCCCATTGTATTCAATTCGACAACGATCCGGGCAAGACTGTGTTTAAAAATAATGTCCAATGGAACGCTCCCGTTTTGCGGACTTGAGGCTAAAAGAATCTCGCCACTAGCATATAAAACATCTTTATCGGGCGGAAGATTAAGAACCGGATTAGTAGGGTCTACATCTTGTACATCCTGGGTGCTATTGTAGGAAAGCGCATACCAGTTATAATCCTCGTCCTGGTCTACATTAATTACCGAGGCTGTGCCTGAGCTCAACAGATGTGAACTTACAAAGCTTCCCTGCTTGGTGTATATCAATAAGCGGTATTTTACCCCCTGCTCAACCGGACTTGACATGCGTAAATTCCGGGAGCCTCTGGCCGAAGAGGCTTTCAGCTTAGCCGGTCCCTTAGAATGTTGTACATCTTGTTTAACGGAAACCAAGGCATCAAAACCATCATACTTATGAAGCTCCCCAGAAAGGTTTCCACTTTGTATAGTTGAATTCTCGAGCGCGGAACTTGCTTTAAGTTTACCTGGATTTTCGATCTCTTTCTCATGAATTCCTGCCACATTCACTATTAATTTAGTGAGCTCTCCCCCTGATTGAGGTTCTTGTTTTTCTTTAGCACATCTTTGCATCAGCAAACCGGCGAATAGCATCACCAGCACGGCTAGGCCGTTTGCCTTTTTTGGTAAATAGAATTTCATTTTTCTTTATCAATAAAACCTCAAACAAATTCTAACCCGCTATCTTTTTACACTAAGCCTGTTTTCACCTTTAAACGGCAGGCGGCGGCATGTACTCCCTTAAGGACATGCTTTTACTAGAGCCCCAAATTCTGTCGTTTGAGTAAGTAGCATCCGCTACAGCAGTTTCTCTAATCACGATCACTTGAAATCCCATAAAAGGTTAATTTCTTTTCGGTAATAGATGGTGGAGAAATATTGTTTGAATAAATAAGTAAAATAGTGGTTAATAGTATTTTTAAACCCTAAAAAAAGAGCTGTACCAAATATAGAAAATAATTTTAAAGAAAATAGCGAGAGAATAATAAACCCAGCTTGACAATAATAGCCTAGGGAAGGACATTTTTTGGGATCAATGTATAAAATGAAACATCATCGCTTATTTGAGCAATATTTCTTTCCATAGTTCGCACATTTGCTCGAAACTTATGCCTGCATTTGCTGGACTTGTGCTTGGCAAGGAAATATATCTTAGCTCGTCTTTTCTATTGAAGTACTTGTTAAAAAGAGCCTCCGATTTCTTCCCATTGAAAGCAATTATTTTCAAGTTTTTATGATTCGAGATAAAGCCATTGAGATCATTGGGAACTTCGTTTTTAATGGCAGTATCAAGACTGCCCATTCTATTTGCTTGACGGGCTATATCCCATACACCTATATTCATATTATTCAAAAAAGCTTTTTTCTCTAAATAGGATATTGGCAATTCCGTAGCCGTTATAGCCGAAAGAATTCTCCAAAAACGGTTTCTGGGATGCCCATAGTATTCTCCCAACTCCAAGGATTTATCGCCCGGCATAGAGCCCAAAATAAGCACTGTTGTTTCGGACGTCGAAATAGGATCAAAAGACTTTTTTACAAAATCTGATTCAGCATTGACCACACGTATTTTCCTTGCCATAATAGTTGATTTACTAATCACGTCTTCAAATAAAACGCTAGGTCCAAGAATCACCTATCTAGCCATTTTTTAAAATCGGCGACTTCGTTTTTAGTAAAAAAAAACATCTTCATCAAATTGCGGCTCAGTGATCAGCTTTAATTGATTTGCATTTATATGGACCAGCAATTGCCTGTTCACCCGGTAGTAGCTATAGGTATCCATTTGTTTCATCAATTCATCTAAGCTTGCAGTTACCGGATACCCGAACTTTGATTGGCAATATCATAAATTTGTTTACACACATCAAACAATATAATGAAAATTATTAAAAAAGTGCTTCCAATCACTTCTATAGGCGAATTGGTCTGAATCATTGAAGAAAATAAATAATAAGTATATTTGATTACAATTATTTAAACCTCAACGCTATGGTATTATCATTTATTGGCACCACCGAATTGATCATCTTATCTATTCCTCTGTGTATTATATTTATCATTCTGGTTGTTAAATCGATATTAAAAAGTCGGAATGTAGAACGATAGTTAAAGCCCACATGATCCATGTTGATAGTTTATTATCAATACTTTGAATTATTCGATTTTCCCAACAACAGTCCGATTGTAGTTCCAAAACTACAATTTATTCGTGCGCTTACTTCCTTTTGTCATAAATGCCGCTAAAGAGAGGATGAATGGCTAATAGGAATATAATCCCTGTTGATTTATTTCTTGATTCTCAACATAATACCTAGCGGTAATCTGAGACTATAGCCTACATACCCGAAAGAGAACTATCCTATTTTACAAAATACTATACCTATTTTTCATAAAAAAAACATGCACTTTGTGATTTAAGTTAATATTTGTAAATTAAATCAATTATAGAGCCACTTTATGAAAGCAATAGAATATAGACTTCCCAAAGAATTCGATAAATCATTCATAGTATTTAATGAAAAAGGGACTCATTTTCCATGTCCGTGGCATTATCATCCTGAATTCGAATTTGTCTTGGTCAATCAAAGTACCGGGAAGCGAATGGTGGGAGACCATATCGGTTATTTTAAAGAAGGAGATTTGGTACTTATGGGACCGGAATTACCACATGTCTGGGTGAATGACAATAGCTATTTGGAGAAGAAATCTCATGAAGCAGCTGATGCAACAGTTATTCATTTTACGCCAAATTTTATCGGACAGGATATCTTTAACATTCCGGAGTTCTCCTCACTGATCGAAATACTGAGTCTTTCCTCTAGAGGAATTCATATCAAAGGGAAGGAAAGTAAGGCCATCGCGGATATCATGAACAATATGATTTTCGAGAGTGGTTTGAAGCGTTTGGCTTCTATCTTCGAGATCTTTGATCTTTTGTGTTCGATGAAAAATTATGATTTGTTGGCAAGTCCTAATTTCATAGCCAACAAAACATATATCAACAGCAGGCACAGTAGAATTAATAATTATATTTTAAGGAATTATCACAAACCTCTTACCCTAAAAGAAGTGGCAGATGAGGCCAATATGGCGACAACCACCTTTTGTAATTTTTTCAAGGAGCAATACCGGATGACCTTTGTGGAATACGTGACACAGATTCGTATTGGACATTTCTGCAAGTTGATTTCCGAGGACGATAAATCTATTTTAGAGGCTGCTTATACCTGCGGATTCAATAGCATTGCGAATTTCAACCGCCAGTTTAAAAAGGTCAAAGGAATGTCCCCTTCGGAGTTTAAAAGAACCGTAGAGATTAATTAAAAATGGGCTCTATGCATTAAGCCCACCATCCATTAGAATATTTTCACCATTAATGTAGGCCCCGGCATCGGAGGCTAACAGGACGATTAATCCCTTGATATCATCTGGGTTTGCCATTCTGCCCAAAGGTACTTTCTCACAATAGTTCTCTAAGAACTTTTCAGGTTGATCGTTAAACAATCCACCTGGCGAGATGCAGTTAAAACGAACGTTCTTTCCCGCAAACTTCTTGCACATAAACCTATTTAGGTTAATCAATCCCCCATTATGAAAGAAGTAATCTGGAGGCAAATCTCCCATAGGTGTACCTTTGTAATTCGAATAATCAGGTCCTTTCATTCCCATCATGGAGGCTATATTGATAACAGATCCCCCTGTCGTTTCCCCCATCCAATCCGAGATTCCTCTCAAGAGATGAAACATTCCGGTGGCGTTGATTTCCATAGACTGCCTAAATTGTTCGATCTCGCCGGCATATCCTTTCATGGGTCGTGCAACAGCATTATTAATAAAGATATCTATTCTTTGATATTGATTCTTTAACGTATCCAGAAAGGAATCAATACTTTGAAAGTGCTCTTGATCCAGGGCCATCACTGTTAAGTTATTGGTCGTTCCAAAATGAGCCTCCAGATCTAATTTTGCTCGATGCTGATCCCGTGAGCTCACAATGACACTGGCGCCTGCCTGGAGTAATCCTTCAACGATACATTTTCCATAATTTCCGGCTCCTCCGGTTACTACGGCAACTCGTCCTGTTAAATCAAATAATTGATTGATATGCATAATCTATAAGTCAATTTTAATATTCCCCTTCATTTTACTTTCCAAAGCGCCAGCGATTATGTGTATTACATTTTTGGTCTTTTGGAAATTCAGTGTGGGTTTACCTTGGTTTAATCCTTTTATAAATTCCAGAATATTCTCTTTAAACATGGCATAGGAATTCCTGATATCAATATGTACCCAGTCCTGAGTACCGAATACGTTCATTTGGAAAGTAGGCGAAATATCGGCTATTAGGTGAATGCTTGCAAAACAGTTCGGGCCAATCTCCAATTGAACTATATCAAATTGCTCTTTTCCCAGATAGTGTACGCTGATTGGCTTTGGGTCATTTAATAAACTCAGGCAAGCTTCAACCATATGTACGCCATATTTCTTCCAGTCTTTCTTCCCAACGACAGTCAATAACTGAATATCGCCCAGTTTCTTCAAGTTCGATTTAACAGCCAATACCTCTGGGGCATAACGCATAGAGGAACAAGACATCAGGAAACCTCCATCGTGAACGTACTGTTCGTAAACCTTAAGCTCTTCCAAATCTATGGTAAGTGGTTTATCAATAAAAACAGGAACCTTAGCCTCTAATAAAGGTCTTGCCATAGTTAGATGGTTCTCGGGATCATCCCTTCCAAGGATTACCGCATCCACCTGACCAATCATATCCTCAATTCGTTGCACAACAATATCTATTCCTGCTGAGCTTGCAATACTATGAGCAACGTCCTGATCATCGCAATACAGATGAGTCACTCGCGCTCCTGCAATACCTAAAGTATCTCGGTTCGCCTCTAGGTAATCCGAAACAGCAGGGAATCCTGCTTGATCTATTTCTTGCCGACTAAATAAACCATTTATGATGGCTGCCCAAGAATACGGATGAGCGTTTCCTACACTCATTCCAATCATTCCTAATTTTATCATAACCAACCGTTTTTATCCCATTGCGCTAGATTCAAGAATCCTTGATCAGGGTAACTCAAGGATCTTGCTAAGACTAACTGTTTTTGATTTAAATACTTGCCATTAAAGATTTCAAGGGCATCATCTACAAATTCTATTTTGTCAAACCCCACCAATACAGAGGATATTTCAGGTATGGAAGCAGCAAATTTCATGGCTAATGCGGCCAATGTACTGATATCCGTATTCAAGAGCTGACGATACTGCTGGATATGATCTTGAACAGCTTTCAATGCCGGATGCAATTGGAATGACTTCTGGGTAAGCAAACCACGCATCAGCACCGAACGTACCACTATACCAACCCCCTGTTCTTTGGCTAGTTTAAAATGAATGCCTTGTTTCTGATCCATAAGATTGAATGGAAGTTGAATCACCTTCCAAAAACCTTTATCTAAAGCCAATTTAGTCTCCTTTTCTTCATAAACCGATACACCAGGGTAGCGAATTAAGCCTTTTTTTTGAAGATCGGAAAAGATTTCATACACTTCCTCCATTCCTAGAATCTCCGTGTCCGCATAATGCAACATAAAAACATCAATGTAATCGGTTTTCAAGGCTTTTAATGATTCCTGAATGGAATCCTCGATAATATGCTTTAAAGCCGACCTTTCTGGCAACGACCCATCTGCATTTCTAAAATGTTTACATTTTGAGGCTAAAATAACTTGATCTCGCCTACCATAAAAAGCCGCTCCCATGACACCCTCAGACTCACCATATAAACGGGCCGTATCAAAGAAGTTAATTCCTTTATCTAGGGCATGGTGTATTAAGTCGATGGCATCATTTTTTTGTACCATGTGTTTCGCCTGAGACATGTTCAAGCCATAAGGCATGCCTATTTCCACGCCTCCAAAGGCAACCTCAGAAACCTTTAAGTCTGTATTCCCTAAAAAAGTATAATGCATTAGCTTTTCTCTAGATAAGATGTGTTTTGATTGTCATCCCCTTGCTGATTAAAGGCCTTGCTAATGGATTGGCAGTAGTTCTTAATGGCAATCACATCTGCTCCCACGCTAACAAAATGGTAGCCCATATCGTGCAATTCCTGAAGGTTGTCAAGGGTTCCAACGGTAGCGGCAAACTTTCCATACTTATTGGCGAGCTCAGCTATCCTCTTTCTTGTCTGGGCAATCAAGGGATTCGTGAAGTCTCCGGGAGTACCAATACCCTGGCTGAAATCTCCGGGTCCAAAAAATAACATATCGTATCCTTCCAGCTGAGCGATCTGCTCTAATTCATCCAAAGGTTCCGGGTCTTCAATTTGAAGAACGACAAACCGCTGCTGATTAGCTTGCTGAATATAACTCGTGAAATCCTCCAACGTATATCCTCCATCTGCATTTCCTCCGTCTATCGGTCTTCTTCCAATGGGATGGAACCTGGTCATGTGCACAACATCCTTAGCGTCCTGCAAACTCATTATATGAGGAACAAGAATTCCCGTAGCATCCAATTCCAGCGCACGGATATAGTCACTATAGCTTCCTCTGGCTACCCGAACCATCAGGTCCACATCCTGAGACTTGGATGCCCAAACATGGGAAGAGAGTATAGACCAATCCTGCCCTATATGTTCCTGATCCACCCAAACGCAGTCGAAACCACATTTAGCGACTAATTCTGTTACTTGTGCGTCTTTTAAATTTACTTTGAAACAACTTGGTTTCTCTCCATTGCGAAGTTTCTCAAGCACTCTGCTTCTTCTCATATCGTTATACTTTTTTGCTAGATTTTGATACTAAACTAAATAAGGCTATTGCACAGACGACCATAGAGAGTGCTGCTACCTGAAATATGGTACTCAGGTTGATTTGTGCATCCCTTAAGGCCCCCGCAGCATAAATACCGATTCCGCCGATAATACAGGAACAGAAGTTCAACAAACCATAACCGGTGGCTAAGTACCTTTTATCGATTATTTTCTCCAAAATAGGCATCATGTTCGCATCGATGAACGGACGTGTGAAAGCAAAAAGGATGAATCCTATGACCGTTACCCAGATCAGATCCGTATAACTCGCTAGGATTACTCCGGGAACCGCAACCAAGAAGCCTATGGCCGGTAAAAGAATACGCGCGTTCTTATTTCTTTTTGCCCAAAGGTCCGCCATGGCTCCTCCCAAGATCACTCCGAGCAGCATCGCTGTAAAGAAGTATACCGTTGAATATACCCCGGCTTCTGTTTGACTAAGATGAAATTTCTCTTTATAGTAAGTTGGCAGCCATCCATTTATCATCCAGGACACCACCCCAGACAATCCCCACATGCCTAAAACGATGGTATAAGACCTGTTGCTAAATAGGGATCTAAAAGCTTCCTTTAAGTTGACCGATGGTTTAACGGGTAAATCGGTTTCTGAATCTGAGACCGGAGCCGTTTTATCCTTCAACAGGAAGACCAGGATCAATGCATAGATTATCCCGATGATGCCAAAGATATGAAAGGCATAATGCCAGCTATGTGTTTCTGCTATCCAACCTCCTATGAATCCTAAACTTTGCCCTATATACACCCCACCAATATGTAAACCAGTTGCCGTGGATTTGGTATTTCCTGGATGGTAATCCACAATCAAGGCTAATGCGGCTGGTATATAACAGGCCTCGCTAATACCCATGAGCGCCCTTGCCAACAACAATTCCTCAAAATTTGAGGCCATGGAAGTCAGCCAAGTCACCAAAGACCAAATAAAAAGACTGCCAATAATCACTTTACTTCTATTGAACTTATCGGCCAAATAGCCTGTAAATGGACTTGCAATGCCGTATATCCATAAAAAGACTGAGGTTAATAAGCCAAACTGAGCTTCTGTCATTGGGATTTCATCCATGATGCTGGTACGCATCGTGGTAATCATCATTCTATCCAGGTAATTTAAACAGCCAACCACGCAAAGCATGGCAACGAGTAACCAGGGATAAAAAGACTTTTTGTTGATCATCATCTACATAAATTTAGGTGCATGGAAAATGCGTTTTTAAGATACTCAAATTTATAAGTAGCACCTAAGTTTTATAAATGAAAATTACCCTAATCCTTATACTATCTTTCAAATAAAGGATAACTTCCATCTTAAGAGCAGCCTATTTTTTAGCTAAACGATGGTACTTTAACCAAGCATAGTTTGCAGTAGCATGATTATCAGCGCTATAGCTACTTAAGCTGGAATCAGATAATAAAGAAGCATATTTTTCAATCTCGGGCGCATTTTCAGGGATTCCTCTGGCAGCTAAAGCGAGGATTGCCGATGGATAATAATTTGGCTGCTGCTCTAAACCCAACAGCTTCTCCTTATACACCTGATATTGTTGAGATTCTAAATCAAAATTACTTAATACTGAGGCCAAAAATTGCAATTGGACTGCATCCGAAAAAGAGCTCAGATCTACTTGCAAAATCTTCTCTTGTTCTACTTTGGGGATCTCGATAAACCGCAAAACATACGATACGATTGTTTTGTTTACATCGGATTGTTTGTTATCTTTTAATAGAGCAAGTAAACGCCCGGTAATCTTCGCCTTATCTATTTTTGGATCATGGTAGAGATTCCAGAGCCCATAGATCTCGAAGGAGGTTAGCGGTGCCGCTGAAAATATTTGATCTGCAAACTGAGGCTCTATGTTTGTTACAGGAAGTTTTAACTTAGCGAGTGTTTCTAAGGCGTGCAAGGTGTCCTGAGCAGATTGAAAAGCGGAAATTATTTTTTTTACGTACCTGTCTTTATCTTCACTACGAGTAGACGCTTGATTAAGTACCCTCCATATGCCTACTCGATACTGAGAAACCGTATCGAAGGCTTCTTGTTCTTTCAGGTAAGTATCCCTGACCAAGTCAAGCGCATGATTTTCCCAAATCAAAAACTCCGCTGCATGTACCTTTACCCATTTCTGCTGGGTAGTTAAAATGCTTTTTAATTCTTCTATTTTCGTCTTTTCCATTGCATTGCCGGTGTTTTCAGAATGTGTAAGGCATGAAACCATTAAAAATAATATCAGGATAGAATGGTAAAATTTCATGGTGGTCCGCATTACAAGGGAAGTCTGGTCAGTTGAACAGGTGCTGTATACTTTATTCCTTCATCAGTTCGTCCAGGCGCATTGGTTCTGATCACGCGAACCGCACTATGGCTACCTTCCTCATAGTAGGTAATCAACAGGCTTTTATCTGCTAGCTCGACGGTGGAAGCATAAGCTCCCCAAAAGGTGTCAACCATATATGGTCCTTGCCAGGTCTTCCCCTGATCGTACGAAATCCGTAGACCTGTATACCCTGATTCAGCGGTTGAATCATCCCTAAAAGCGCGGTAAGTCAAGACAATAGCACCAATGGATAACCGGGTAAAATGTGGACAGTGGCCCTGAAACCCTGAACTATAAACCTTACCCCAGGTTTTTCCAGCATCTTTGGATATCGAAAAATGCATTTTATCATCCCGCTTGATATCACCGCGCAGAGCCGCTAAGACATCGCCATTGTTCAATTGAATGATATCAGTTTCGGCTGGCAAATAGTTACCCTGGCCTTGCCCGATAGCGATAGGATCAGACCAACTATTTCCTTGGTTATTAGATAAATAAACTGTGCCAAAAGCCTCTTGACTCCCCTGATGGTAAGCTGGGTATACCCAAGTTCCGTCCTGCAATTCGCGCATAGGTGCAGAACAAGCATTGGTGAATTTACCGGTGTTTATGGTCCGTATTTTTGACCAAGTCTTTCCGTTGTCCTTGGAGGTGATGTAATGGATTCCTCCATTCTTTGTTTGCCGGGTTTGTCCTTTATAATGTGCCAGAGTTGTTTTACGATTGCCCCCTTTAGGTTCAATCACCTCTCCAAAAAGCGTATTAAAAAAGGTGACCACCAAGGTGCCATCCGTCATTTGACTAATATGTGGATCCCGATTATCCGCCCGATCATCGTAAATGGTTACCGGTAGGGACCATGTTTTACCCTTATCTTTCGATCGCACCATGCAAATGCGGCCAGTCTTGGGATACGCCTCACTTGGGTAAGTCACATGTGATTCTCCTGCATAAAATACACTGAGTATATCGCCATTTTTTAGTATGGCTGCATCTGTAAACGCCTGATATTCTCCCGCGGTTCCTCCTTTGGAAATAACTTGACTCCCCTGCTTATTTTGCTGAGCGAAGAGTAGTACAGGTGTTAAGCATGCTGCACATAGGACAAATCTGAAAAGCTTTTTCATGTATTCTATTTTTTGAGGTATCCATTTTTTCTCAAAACCTCAACCCATTTCTGATAACCGGCTACCGTGAGATGAACCCCATCCCAGCTGTATTCTTTTTTTAATAAACCTGTTGTATCTATAAAGTGTGCATACAACTCAAGGTATTCTACTTTTTGCTTTTCAGCCAGGTTTTTCAATTCCTGATTGACCGCAGGTAATTTATCTTGCGCTTTATAGTGTCCGTTCAACTTGTTAAATGTCTTATTGGTGGGCAATATACTTTGTAATATGACCCTGGTCTGTGGACTCAATGCATGCGCCCGCTCACAAATTTTCTTGATATTACTCAGTACAATTTCCGGCGGAATACCCTGAGCTAAATCATTGATACCTATCATCAGAAACAGCTGTTTAGGTTTTCCTGAAAGGATATCATCCAATCTTTCCAAAACGCCAAAGGAATTATCTCCCGGAATTCCTCGGTTTTTTAGCCCTTTATGCTTGGGAAGCAATTCTGCCCAATCCGCCCAAAAAGTAATGCTGTTGCCCAAAAATATAATATCCTTCCTGGATTTCTTAAAGGATTCATGCAAGGCCACCTGCGCGGGGTAAATATCCGGCCTTTTTAGGGAATCTATTTGCTGAGCATACCCCCAAAACCCGAATGCTATCCAGAAAACCAGCAGTAAAACGGACCTTATTCTCATGGGCGTTAATTTGATTAGAAAGTGATATACTAGACAATCGGCGATCGTCTAGTATACCGATATAGGTTGATTGATGTTATTTCGTTAGCTCCAAAATACTTCCAGCAATATGTCTTAATCCGTTGTTGATGTTAAAGTAATAGGTAACTAGGATTTGGTTATTATTGAGCATAACAGCCCAAGGATATCCAATATCTGCTCCTCCTCCATCTTCACGAATCACGATTTCCTGAGCAGTTGCAAAATCGGTACACTCGGCATTTAAGATTCTGGCGCGGATCCCAAAAGGTTGATGGCGATAACCATACACAATTAACACCCTGTTGTCAGGCAACCGCATGGCTTGTAAAGGATGTCCTTTAAATCCCATACTTTCCCATTTAAAGGTTTTTCCACCGTCTGTTGAACGGGCAATACAGGCCTGATCGTCGTATTTCGCTGTTCTCAGGAAGGCCACTAAATCGCCTTTCGGTGTTTCATAGATTGAGGTCTCGTTGAAGGAAATCTTTGGATCCTCTGCCACAACCGACATGTAATTCCATGTTTTTCCTTTATCATCGGAATACATTAAGTAGTTGGAGGTTTTCTTGCTTTGCGCATTATCTGTCGCTGCGACCACCCAAAATATCCTTCCCGATTTAGATTCATACAAAGCTCCTCGGTTATATACAGGAACCTTATTCCCATACATATCGTAGTTCACCTCTTGCTTGATCGAAGGTGGGTAAACCGGATCGCTCCAGGTCTTTCCGTTATCAGTTGATCTAACGAGATATCCTCCCAAAAAGGTGGCGTCCGAAGATTGAAAATATGGTTTTTTAAGTTTTTCCAACCCTTCCTCATTCAGAAATGACCAACCATAACTGGCGCATAAAATAGTTCCATCTTTTAGGGTCAGTAAACAAGGATCCTGAGATCCTCCAAAAGCGTGAGCATAGATTAATTGCGGATTTTT
Organism: Sphingobacterium sp. GQ94; assembly: GCF_059758715.1. Lineage (NCBI taxonomy): Bacteria > Pseudomonadati > Bacteroidota > Sphingobacteriia > Sphingobacteriales > Sphingobacteriaceae > Sphingobacterium > Sphingobacterium sp. GQ94. The sequence continues at coordinate 382,157 of NZ_JCAXEC010000001.1, read as the reverse complement.
GGTCCAGTTATGACCGTCTTTCGATTCCAGTTTTACCAAATAGCTATTTGGATCTACGTGGTTAGTGGATTTCTCCCCAAAAGCTCTGCGTTCCGGCGCCCGTCGAAAAGCAACCATGAACTTGTTGTCTTTGGTTTTGATGACCGAAGGAAAGCTAGCATAAAACAAGCTATCCTGGTAAATCACGATGTCTTTAATCTTCTTGACTGCATTCGATTGTCCGAATCCCAATTGCCCGCAAAGCAACATCATAGAGATTAATCCGAGTATTTTAGTGTTTTTCATGTTGTTCAATATATATTAATAACCGTCCGTTTGTTGAACCAAAGGTTCCAAACTTAATACTTGTTCGGAAATTGGAAAATATTCCAAATGTTTCTGATTTTCTTTTCCGGCTAAAGTAGGTACCAATTCAAAAACCTTACTAAAGCGGACCAAATCCCACCAACGCTTGCCCTCAAACATCAACTCCACTAATCTTTCTTGCAAAATAGCTTGATCGTTCTGAACTTTACTGCCATTTACAAATTTATTCGCATCAAAGGAAGTACCATAGGCTCTTTGTCTTATCTGATTCATCTCCGTTGAAGGATCTTGTCCCAAACCGTTTTTCGCCTCGGCTTTCATTAACAGGACATCTGCGTAGCGGTAGATCACAAAATCACTAGTGAAATAGCGCACACCAGAAATAACGGTTCCTCTTCCCTTTAAAATCAAAGTTGGGTAAAATCCCGGAGCAGGCATATCCAATACAGAAGCTGCCTTTCTTAAATCGCCAGCTTTGAATTGGTTCTTTGCCAGATCCGTTACAGTCCAAACTACACCTCCTGCAGTCTGTCCAATAATCTCATTGGTCGTAGGGTCAATCTCACCCGGCAATCGCGAAGAATACAAATTAAAGAAATAATTATTTCCTGCCTCTAGCTCTTTATTGCCTATGGCCATGATCACCTCTTTGTTGTTTTTGTTACCGTATTTGAACAGATCCGCATAATTAGGCAATAAAGAAACGTCTGCTTTAGCCACCTCATCACAAGCAGCAAGCGCGGTTTGAAAGTCTGCACTCGCACCATTTAAGCGCTTAGCGGTCCACAAGTATACATCCGCTTTCAACGCTTGTAGCCCTGCTTTGGACCAATAGTTTCTGCTTTTAATAAAACTATAGTTTCCAAATAAAGAATTCGCTTTTTCTAAATCCTCTTTGATAAGCGTGAAAACTTCTTGCTCAGAGGATCTTACCTTTTGGATCACCTCAGGATCTGCCCCTTCTACAGGCTCTATGCGGATGGGCACCGCTCCCCAGGTTTTTACCAACACAAAATACAGAAAAGCGCGCGAAGTATAGGCTTGTGCTAATACGTTATTTTTGTCAGTTTCATTGGAAAAGGCAATACCTGGAACATATTTTAAGATCAAGTTGGCATCATTAATCGCCGAATAGACCGATTGCCAGGATGGTCCCGCAGAAACACTGTTTAATGTGTTCAGGTAATACCGGTCGTAATCTAAGGTACCACTTACCTTCCCCCATTCCATCACCTCACTACGAGCCTCTCCCCAGATGAATAAGTTTAAACTTGCTAAACTACGTTGCTTGACATATAAACTTGTTAATCCTCCCTTTGCATCATCCGGAGTTTTCCAGAAGGAGGCATTGGTGATCACACTGGTAGGATCCAAATCCAAAGATGTATTACAGGCAGTTTGAAAAGAAAGCGCCCCTACTAATAGACCTAATTTTATGATTGATTTTTTCATAACCTTGTTTAATTTAAATGTGCTAATTAAAATGCTCCCTTGATTCCAACAGAGAAATTACGGGGGATCGGGTAACGTCCTTGATCGGTTCCTCCATCCTCGGGATTCATCCCTGTGTATTTGGTGAAATAATAGAGATTACTTCCGGTCACATTCACCCGTACATTTTTTAATTTAATACGTTCAGTCCATGCGGAGGGAACCTGATAGGCTAAGCTCACCTCGCGTAGCGTTAGGTAATCACCTTTTTCATAGAACTCCGAATTTGTTGAGGATAAATGATAAGCACTCCCTCTCCAGTAACTGTAATTGGCTGTTCCTGGAAAATATTGAGGACGTTCAGCAATATCACCTTCTTGCTTCCAACCCTGCTCAACCATTTCTTGAGGGATATTCAAGTTAGGAGCCCACATTCCACTTAAAAAGATTTTTGCGTAGTTATAAATCGTGTGTCCTTTGGTATAATCCATACGGGCATACAAGGAAAACCCTTTGTAGTTTACCGAGGTTGAGATACCACCTGTTACCGTTGGAAAGGGATTCCCTTGGTACATCAAATCGCGGGTATCCAGGGTATCGTTACGGTCTAAATCACGGTAATTTACGTCACCACCATATTTGGTTTTATTGGCAAACGGCATGGTTAAATCGACTGGAGCATTTGCCGCCTGGGCATTGGTGCTGTAAATTCCGTCTTGTTGCCAGCTGTAATAGTCCCCGATACGGCCGCCTTCTTGCAAACCACCCATCCACAGGTAATCGTTCACCGTTTGATCCCAAACACGCACACCACCCACTCGATTGTTTAGCACACCATTTTCCGGAAGTTTCAGGATCTTAGTTTTAGTGGTTGAAATGTTGAATCCCACATTCCAGCTTAACTCCGATGTTCTTGGTAAAATATCTGCATTCAGTTCCAATTCAATACCCTTATTTTGGAGGCTTCCTAAGTTGGTTGAAATGCTTGAGAATCCCGTAGATGGAGGTAAAGTCAGGTTGGTGATCAGATCATCTGTTGTTCTATTGTAGTAATCGAATAAGATGTTGAACCGGTTGTCCATAAAACCAAGGTCTACCCCAAAATCTAATGTTTTGGATTGCTCCCATTTCAAGTTAGGGTTAGCCAGTACCGTATTCTGCACAGCAGATTCATCCAAATAACGACTCCCTACTGAGTAGGACCCTTGCGCATGGAAGTCAGAGAGTCCGGAAATATTTCCATTTACACCATAACTCGCTCTCAATTTTAAAGTTGACAGGTAAGGCTGGGCAGCGGCTAAGAAATCCTCCTTATGAACATTCCATCCTAGGGAAACCCCAGGGAAGAAACCCCAGCGGTAATTCGTTCCCAGGTTCGATGCACCATCGTATCTCGCCGTTAAGGAAAGTAAGTACTTTTGTGCATAATTGTAGTTCAGGCGAGAGAAATAACCGACCATCGCAAATAAACTCTCATTACCCCCTACCGAAACCGGTATGGAAGAGGCATTCAGTGTTGGAATCAAATCGGTAGCCGCTCCTTGACCAGAGGCGCTCAAACCAAATACATACCTTCTGAAATAAGAGAAACCAACCATAGCATCCAGGGAATGCTGACCATAGCTCTTCGCATAATTTGCAATAAGATCCGCTTGTGTTTGCATCGTTTTATTGTAGGCTGAGGAGGCTGGCCTGGTGGTGTTCACACTTCCCACTCCATTCATGTAGGCATGAATAAAGGCATAATTATCTCCGGTTACTTTATACAGGGAGACCTGAGGCGAAATGGTTAAACCCTCGATTGGTTTCCAGTCGCCTGAAAAGGCTAAGGTTAAATTTTCGTTCGCATTTTTATTATCTCTTTTATTCAAATAATAAACCGGATTTCCTGTATTCCTAGCTTGTCCTGGTGATAAGGTTCCATCTTCAAAAGTATATTTGGCCGTTGGCGCTAAACCAGCCGCCCGAAAAAACAATTCAGTATCGCTATAAACGGCATTATTGGATGAATAACTATACATCATCTTGCCATTAACCGTTAATTTATCATTTACTTTTAAGTCCGAGTTTAAGTTTGCTGATAAACGGTCGTAGAAAGTGGTAATGGCAATACCGTTACTCTTCATGTAACCAACACTCGCATTTATCCTCGCGCGATCTGTCCCGCCGGAGACGGCCAGGTGATGATCATTGGAAATACTGTTTTGAAACAAAATATCCTGCCAATCGGTTTCCTGGAAAATAAGGGTTTTACTTGGGTCAATGGGATCGGCCATCGATTGCCAGCCCTCATTCAATTTATGCTTATTCGCCTCGGTTAAATATTGGGTGGTAAAACCGGTATTGTTGGTCAGGTCATTCCCTGTTCCAAAACCAATTGGCTGCGTTAATGCATTGATGGATCCTGGCACCTTACGTTCGGCAACCTGAGCACCAACACGGGCATAATAGATGTAATCCTTCGCCGAGGCCATATCGTAAAGCTGACCTACTTTAGAGGAGGATAAATTATACGAATACTCAATTTTAGTGCGGTTAGAATCACCAGACTTTGTGGTGATAATCACCACCCCGTTAGATCCTCTAGCCCCATAGATGGAGGTCGATGCGGCATCTTTTAAGACTTGCATGGACGCTATATCATCAGCATTGATATCGTTCATGTTCGAGCGGATAACCCCATCGATGATGTACAAAGGACTCGCCCCATTGGGGTTGTTAATCGATGTACCCCCACGGATAATGACGCGGGGAGCCGCGCCAGGTTGACCTGAGGTACTTTGAACCCGAACCCCGGATACCGTCCCCTGTAAAGCAGAGGCAGGATTGGCAAAGGAAACATTCTCCAACACCTTTTCATCCAGTTTGGAAATCGCTGTTGTTAAGGTCTCTCTGGACTGGGTACCATAGCCGACCACCAACACCTCGTCAATATTGGTATCATCATTTTCAAGGGCGATTGCAAGCTTAGCACTTGAGGCTACGACCTCGATGGTTTTCTTTCCGATGGAAGTAATGACCAATATACTTTGTCTGGATTGCACTTGAAGGCTAAAGGTTCCATCTTTTTCAGTAGATGTTCCGTTTTGGGTCCCTTTTTCTGTAATCGTTACGCCTGATATAGGATTTTTATCCTGATCTATCACTGTCCCGGTAACAGCCGTTTGCGCATAGGCCAGAAAGCTAAGACAAACAAAAAACAGCAGCAATGTCATCCGACCGAGCGGCATGCTGCAACTCATGGCAACCCTAGTGGACCATGATTTACTTACGTTCAATTGTATATTTTTTATCATAATTGTGAGGAAATTGATTGTTAAGTATTATAACAGAATCAAAATTAGACCTAAAGCGCTCCCTTATCTACTACTTTTATGTAGATTACCAATACAATATTTCAGAAGGTTTTACGAATTAATACCGACTGGCAATCGGCCAGAAAGATTGGACTTTCTGATCTTGAATAACCTGGTAAAAGGGATACCATGCCACCGTTGGACAGATGTGATATGGAATCACATATACCCCTGTTCCCAGATTGATTTCTTCCCACTGCTGGTCTGGAACTTCCATTACTAAATGTTCTTCACTTTGAAATTTCGGTACCCAGTTTGGGTACTCTGGAAAATGAAAACGTTGTTCTATTGGATTCTCTGATGCGATCGCTTTGTATCCTAGATCCAAGCACAGCCTATTTTTTGCAGGTTTAGAAATGACCCGGGTAAAGACTAGCGCTGCACAATCAAATGACTGTTCGGGCAAAGTCTGCTGGTAGCCCCAATCCCAGAGCATAAAGGTGCCTGGACTACATTGAACAAATGGATATTGCCTGTAAATTGGGAACGTATTTGACCCCCCAAATACGCAGCTAAACTTTTTATTTGCTTGCTCTTGGATCCGTTTAAAAACGGTAAGGAATTCTTGAAAATAGCGTTCCACAACACTCGTCCTTTCAGCCAGATTAATCTCTCGAATATGTCCATCATACCCATGGAATCCGACAAGATGTAAATTCTTCAAGCCACGTAATTCTTCGTAAAAATCTTCTAAACCCTGTATTTCAATTCCCGTTCTTCCCATACCCAGATTAACATCCATAAAAACGGAAGCCTGAATTCCTAGCTCTTTAGCCTGTTCATTCATCCAGCGGGCGGCCTGAATCTGGTCAACCAAGCTTTGCAGTTTAACCTCAGGATGCTGCTGAATCAGTTCCAGGAATTGCCGCATCTGAAAAGAAACCAATGGGTAAGCAATTAGGATGTCTTTTGCTCCAGATTCCACCAATAAGGCAGCTTCTTTTAGGGTAGCACATTTGAATTTGTTAACGCCTGCCTCCAATTGCATGTGAATTAATTCCTTGCACTTTATGGTTTTGATATGTGGTCTAAAACGATCCAAATCAATTTGGGTTTTCATTTTTTCCAGGTTGGATTTAACCAGCTGCGGATAGACCAATAAGCTAGGACTAGCTAACTGGGACGTATTTATAACGTGATACGTATCTTTAAATTTAAGCGTCATTGCTTTTTAGTTTTTTAATCATGTCCTTTAGGCAATTCACTACTTTTTCTTCAGCATCTTCCTCCAAAAAGCTACTGCGGCACCGCCAAGTTTCATATCCTCCTTGAGCAAACTCCTGAGCGGGTGGAACATACCCGAGATAATCATTGGCCATGGTTATACTGAAATAAGCGTCAGTTCCTTGCTTCAAGACTTTTCCCGAGGCACTGAAGAATTCTCCACCCATTGCCCCAAGTATATTCTTACCGATGCGCAAACATTGAACAGGAAACAAGACGATCTGGGGAACCGATTCCAGCAGCACTTGCTCTCTTGCATAAACCTTTTCATACAGATCCTGATCCGTATAAGCCACAGCTTCATAATCAGTAGCGGCAAGTATGCTATAGGATTCAGCGAGTATTTCTGGGGACACTGCTCTTTTGTTTAAAGGGAGTTCCTGGTAGAGCACCTCCAAATCCACCGAGCTGTCCCATTCTAATTCATCAAAAGAAGCATAGACCGCATCAGCAATATCTTCCCCGATTAATTTGCTCTTTTGGTGAAACCCTTTCGGATAACGATCTCCATGAATAAAATCCCAAATATTTACCTCGCCACTGGTGCCGTTACTCATCATACTGACCAGATCCTTGGACCCGGTCAAAGCCGTTATTTTATTGCAAAAATAGCCGAAATAATCGGCCGTAATCGTTCCTCTTTCACAATCCCCAACATAATGCAATCCATAATTAGCCAATAAGCCAATCCATTGATCCTGCAGATTCTTAAAGCCAAGATAGCACACCTCAGGATCTGGAACGCTTGTTCGCTCGATAATTTCCTTTTCGTGTCCAAAAGGATTGGTCTTTACAGCGTCCGTTGTTTTTAAAACAGGATTCCGGGGTTGATAGGTATCTTGCATCTTATACCTTCTTGAGGTTACATGTTCTGCTTTAAGGACCTTTCCAAAGGCTACCTGTATACCTTGCTCCTGCTGAATAACCTTTTGAGCTAATTCCAATAATTTTTCCGCCAATACATTTCTATAGGATAAATCAACATGTCCCATCAATAGGTCAGCAACGCTCCCTGTGGAATGGGCATGCGTACTGGAAATCAACTGATTGGAAGCCTTGATACCTGTTGCCTGAAAAATCTTAGCTTTCAATGGATCTAAAAAATCTCTCTTCATCACACAGATGTCTACAACTAGAATCAACAGCTTGGTTTGTCCATCATTCAGATAGATCGCTTTTGCAAATAAAGGATCTGCAATTTTGTTTGCATACCTGGTTGTGAATTCACCATTAATCAGCGTTCCTAAAGAAGGGGTAATGTCTATTTGGGCCGTATTTCCGTATACCATAATTATTTCCAGTTGGTTCTTAAAAAACGAAGCCAATTGCCATGAAAGATACCATCAATCTGTTGATTGGAATAGCCCCGGTTTTGAAGCAAGTATTCATATTTCTGTAAATCGGCAATGGAGTCCATATCCCAAGGAGATTGTTCGGTGCCAAAAATTCCGTCCAAATCACTTCCAATACCAATATGATTACTGTTGCCAGCAATCTGGCAGATATGATCCCAATGGTCGATCAACATGTCCAATTTGATGTCCAATTGCCAGGGATCAGATACGGTATCGATAAATCGGACGTCCATTGCCCAGCAATCCAACATGCCACCAATCACTGCTCCTCTTTCCACAAGCCGCTTAATCTGATGATCACTCAACTGACGCTGATTCGGAACGATTTTACGCACATTATGGTGACTTGCCCAAATAGGGCCCTCATAAAAATCCATGACTTCATCAAACCCCTCATCGGTTAAATGGGTAACATCCAGGATCATATCCAGTTTGCTCATCTCGCGCATCAGCTCATAAGCTTTGGGATCTAGTTTACCGGTTTTTCTAGTGCCAGGAGCATAACGTCCATGACCGAAATGCGATAAGCCCAATGCCCTTAAGCCATAGGCATATGCCTGGTACAGGTAATCCACATTCACCAAAGAATCCGCTCCCTCCAAGCTCAGAATATAACCAATCGGTAAACCCTCCTTATTTGGGCAGGCATTCCATTGGGCAAGGTGATTTTCTAAGTCTGTTAGGTTTTGAATCAATCGCATTTCCCCAACTTTCTCCATTTCTTGGTACCATACCCGTTGAGCCTGAGTCATCGCCCAAGCCTGCTGAGGGGAATTCCATCCTGGCAAGGCGCTACCCATGGGCGCAACCCGAGAAAGTTGAGTGGCCACCACCACGCCTATATTGGCCGCTCGAAGCTCTGGTAAGCACACCGTTCCATTTCCACGATCCGGTTTATCGGGCATAAACAATTCGCGCTGACGAATCTCATCAAGACTTTTACTTAAATCCCGATTCCATTCAATCGCATTCATGGCTAAATCCAGGTGAGCATCAAAGATAAGTCGTTTACTCATAATTCAGTCTGTTTTCATAATGTTGGATATTTTTCTCGATCAAGGCATTGATTTCCGTCGTAAAATCTGACATAATCTCTTCCCATTTCTCAAAATCCCCTTGTTGATAAGGATACAATCCTTCATTGGAACGCATCCCTGTTTTTCCTGCCTTTATTTTATCTAAAAACCAATTTGGTAATTCCGAACAGTTGGATAGTTCTGGATTAAGATCCTTCATCACCAAAGCATAGGCAGCCGTTCCCATCAAATCCATGTACAAATAATTTCCTGTAAATGGCATATAATAACCTGCATCGTTCCGGCAAGCCCTATCGATACTTTCTATGCTCGCATATCCATTATTCACCAGGTAAAAGGCTTCTCTGGTCATCGCGGCAAGCATATACGCTCGCGCACTAATGCCGTTTTTTACAACATACGGATCCTTTTCCAAAATATGCTCCCCGAACTCCTTTAAAAACTGAATTTGTTTTTCGGAATTCTCACTGGTGGATATAATCTCCATAAACAGGGACTTGTGTTTAGGGAAGTTCAAGTTCAAACCTAAAAGAGATACTTGGGTTTTTTTCTGCAAGTCCCCAAGATTCACCGAATCTAAATTGATGCTCATTAAACCATCCTTTTTTAAAAAGGGTTTTAGCCTGTTCACCAAATTTATTTTCTCTTGCTGATCATCGCTTGTAAAGACAAAGATTAAATCCGCTTGTTGTGCTGACAAGGAGCTGGTATCGGTATCGATCTTAAAAACAGAAAATGATTTCTCTTTCAAAAAATCAGACAAAGCCTGGGAAATCCGAGAATAACCGGCAACAATAATTTGTAGATTAGAAGTATTATTCATTCGTTTAGGCAAGGGTAAGTTACAACTTTTTGAGCACTTTATCTGCGGCAGTTAACGCCTTTTTCACATCTTGTTCACGCGTTGCAGCGCTGATATACCATAATCCTCTTCCAATCACACGGATACCCCTATCGTGTAACTCACTGATGAATTGATTTAGTTTTGCTTTATCATTCTGTAGCAAATCCCGGTATTCATATTGCATTTGCAGATCGGTAAAAGAAGTGTTGATCATTGGACCCGGACCTTGTACCACTAGATTCTGATGGTATTTCTTCGCTAATTCCTGCAGGCCGGTTTTTAACTGATTTCCCAATCTAAACAAACGTTCATAAACTCCCGAATCTGCCTGCAGCTCTTCAATGGTAGCCAGCGAAGCGGCAACCGTTGGGTTGCTGGCATTCATGGTTCCCGCATGGATAACCCTGCTGGAAGAGATCTCCTGCATCCATTCGCTTTTTCCGACAATTGCACTGATTGGATATCCTGAACCCATTGCTTTGGCGTAGATAGACATATCTGGCGCTATGTTAAAATAGCCTTGAGCTCCCGAAAGACTCATCCGGAAACCCGTAATCACCTCGTCAAATATTAAAGCAATGTGGTATTGACTACATAATTCCCGCATCTTTTCTAAATAGCCCTCCCTTGGTAGGATACAACCATTGTTGCACATGATCGGCTCGGTGATCACGGCCGCCAGATCATCCTTGTATTTCTCGATGGTCCGCTGCAGAAGCTCAGCATCATTCCATGGAATCACAATAAACTCCGATGAGCTTGAACCAGCCAGGCCCTGGCACCACGGTGAAACATTCGGATTTTCCCGGCTACCAAACCCCTCAGGAGGTACCGAGATACCATAAGCTACATTATCCAACCAACCGTGGTAATGTCCTTCAAATCTTAAGAAAAGATTCTTTTTAGTCTTCGATCGCGCAACGCGTAGTGCAGTTTGCACGGCTTCTGAACCATCCAAACAAAAGCGCATAAGCTCCGCTGTTGGAATGATCTGTTGAAGCTTTTCAGCCAATTCAATTTCCTTGAGATGCTGTCCGGCAAATAACTGCCCTTCTCTTGAATAAGCATCTACTGCATCCAATACCTTTTGGTTGGAGTGCCCCAAGATCAAAGGACCTTGACTTAAGGTAAAATCTATGTATTCATTTCCATCCACATCCCGGATTATACTTCCCTTGGCATAATCATAGAATAAAGCATGCGGATGATTGTATTTTCTAAATTCGGAAGAGACCCCCGAAGCTAAAACCTTACTTGCCCGATGCAATAATTCCTTAGACTTGGTATATCTATTGTTTTCCATTTGTTTCTGCTAAGTTTAATTCCTTCAATCTCGTTCTATAGCGATCGGCCAACCGATAAATTTCCTCATTAAAGACCGAGAAATTATGCTCCATTTGTTTGGCAGATTGCTGGGTGTGTGGGTATAGACCCGTTAAATTGTGAATCCCCCGTCCTTGCTGTTGCAAAATCTTTTGCATTTGGCTAGGCACCTCAGGACTTCTCGTTAATTTTGGAAAGATTTGTTGGTAGGATTGCAGGTAATGATTTAAACCTACATAATCCATCCGTTTAAAAATACCCATTATAGTTATCCAGGAGCCAATATCATACTGAAAACATTTATCCAGTCCCGCCATATCCACTGACCCTTGATTGATCAATTCAAACCCTTGCCGATAAACTGCATACATCAATCGGTTGGTGATAAATCCGCGAATATCTTTGTACAACAAGGTTGGTTCCTTCTCCCAATGTATGGTTTCTTGTTGAACCATTTCAGCCAGGGAAACATCGGTTTTCTCTCCACAGGTGATTTCCAGAAAACGGGTTGCATACGCTGGTTCTGCCCAATGAATACCCATAAATCGCTCCGGATACTGTACATACTGTTGAAGGATGTTGATGGGAATGGCCGAGGTATTGCTTGAAATAACACAACTTGGCGAGACTACAGCTTCGATTTTCTGATAGACTGTTTTTTTAATCTCCTCCAATTCAATAATGCATTCAATAACCAATTGACAGGCACTCAAATCCTGATAGTCTTTAGAGATCAAGAGGTTTTTGAGATAGGCTTGCGGCTGCTCTTTGAACAGCTTCATGTCATCGGCTAATTTGAATTGTTCATCTATCCGCTGAGTTCCTGCTTCCAATTCCTCAACCAAAGGGGTCAGGGCGATGACCTGGCAGCCTGATTTCAACAGGGCCACAACAATGCTACTACCCATTAATCCAAGACCAACAACTCCAATGATGTGTAGCTTTTCCGACATGGATTCTATTTTAGTTTTGCAATACAGTCAATCTCCACCTTTATCCCTTCAGCCAAAACAGATTGGACAGTTGTCCTTGCCGGTCTTATATGGTCGAAGTAACCACCGTATACCTGATTGAAAGCATCAAAATCAGCGATATCTGCTAGATGGACTGTGCATTTGACGATATCATCCATACCCGAATTAGCCTGTTCGAGAATGGATTTGATGTTGTCCATCGTTCGGATTGTTTCTTCCTGAATGGTCCCTAAAATAAATTTTGAGGATTTGAAATCTACGGCTGCTTGCCCACTAACAAAAACAAAATCCCCAACTTGTACAGCATCCGAATACGCGCCTGTAACAAAATTAGGGTCTCGATCTGGATGTACTACTTTTCTCTTTTCCATAATTTCAGATATTAATTCTTCAAAACTAATGGAAGCATAGACCAATAACCAATGTATTTATTTAGAAAGCTAATACTATTTTTCACCCAATATATTTAGCGCAATAACCGGCCATCCTTCTCTAGATAACAAGAAAAAATGTATCTAAAGATGGCCCTTAAATATGGAACAGCTATTCAGATTAATTTTATTGAAGGAGTTTCCTGATAGTTTAGGGACATTCCAATCAAAATGGGAGGGTTTTCAGCACGGAAAAGAGAGAATCTTGGCTTGGTAAACTCAGCGTTATGCACACCTAGGCCTTTATGTTTTCAGGCATAGCCCGATCTTCCAAAGGTTTAGTTTTAAGTCCTGACTAAAGCTAAACCTAAGGCAATTGTTATTGTGTTTTCACAACAGAATCTTTACCCTGATAGATGAAAAGCAGGCAAATTTCTTTAGTCCGATTCGCGCTGTTGCAAATTAAAAACGGTCCCCGCTGGATCCATTATCCAGTGCATATTTTCAGGCAATTCTTCCAGCTCATCGCAGGTTTGGGTCCCCTGGGATTGTAAGTACTTTGTTGCCTGTTCCACATCAGGAACGGTAAGCTGTAACCAGGTTTCACTATGCGTATAATTATCCACGCAATCAAGCCATATCACATTATTTCCGAAGAGAACCTGGTGCGTGCGGGATACCGTAGGATTGGTAATCGGTTTTTCTAAGACATCAAGTTTTAGTGTATCGCGGTAGAAAGCAACTGTTTGCTCGTATTTGCCTTTAGGGATTTTAATGGCAATGTTAATTCCAGCTTCGAATTTAGGGTTCATCGTGTTCTATTTTTAGGTAATTTTTTTAGTAAACATCCTTTAAATAAGTGGCTAGAGCGCATTGCCGATTCGTTTAAAGATTGATTACCGTTGTTTGCATGACAAATGTAAGGGCTATCTTTTTAAAAAAGCTTCGCATAAGATAAGAAATTAATCCTTGTCTTAATTTTTTTAAACGTGACTTATTTTTAAAACAGTCTGTTCCTCCATGAAAAAAATAGAGAAGAAATCACGACAAAAAGCGCATAGAAAGGCGGATAGAAGAAAAACAGGAGTTCTAATCAGAGGAATCAAAAACTGACCATAACACGAGTACGCCAGCTCTCAAAGGGTTACCGAGAACCACCAAATTGACCCACTTGCAAATAATCGTTAATTTAACACGAAAAATTAAGCTTTAGGAATGAAAATTGTGGCACTTGAGCGAATTAATTTCAGCCAATTTTAAAAAAGAATATTATGAGAATTCTAAAGAAAATCCTACTGGTAGTGGCCATTTTGATAGCCATTCCATTAATCGTGGCCTTGTTTGTCAAAAAAGAATACGCCGTGGAGCGGCAGGTAACTATTAACCGTCCCAAAGCCGAAGTCTTCGAATACATCAAGCACCTTAAAAACCAGGATTATTACAGCAAATGGGCGAGTATGGACCCCAGCATGAAAAAATCCTATACAGGTGTAGACGGTACGCCTGGGTTTATCTCTCGCTGGGAGAGCAAATCCGATAGTGTAGGTATAGGCGAACAAGAAATCAAAAAGATCACCCCAGGTGAACGGATCGATTTTGAACTGCGCTTCGAAGAACCTTTTGAATCCACCGAGCAGGCCTATATGACAACCGAATCCACAGAAAACAACCAGACTACGGTGAAATGGGGATTCAAAGGAAAAATGGATTATCCGTATAACCTGATGTCCTTGTTCATGAAAATGGAGCAAATGATCGGTAATGATCTGCAAACAGGATTAGACAAGTTGAAAGTGCATCTGGAAAGCCAGGCACCGGTGCCTGATGGAAGCATTGCTTTTTTAAATTCATATTATCATCAAACCACACAAAACCTCACCGATGCAGTCAAAGGGCTCTCCCAAGCGCAACTAACCTTTGTGCCGGCAGAAGGAAAATGGTCTGTAGGACAGTGTCTGGAACATATCATAGCAACTGAAAAAATGCTTTTTGAGATGGCTAAAACCGAAATCGCGAAACCGGCTCAGCCAGCCCGCAGATCCGAGGTTAAAACAACTGATGAAGCGCTGATTGCTATGATTACAGATCGTTCTGAAAAGTTCAATGCACCCAAAGAATTGCAACCCGCAGGCAAATACGAGAATGCCGATCAGGCGCTGATTGATTTCAACGCGACTAGACAGCCCGTAATGGACTACATTGATAGTGCAGATCTTAATAATTTGCGCAACCACATCATCGAGCATCCTACAGGCATTTCCGATGGGTACCAAAATTTACTCTTTATAGCGGCCCATAGCGCCCGCCATACCAAACAGATAGAGGAGGTGAAATCACATCCTGATTTTCCTAAACAATAAGGATAAATCAAGAAAAAAAAGTTAACGGACTTTGAACCGGGTAAGGTTTGACAAAAGTGATTTCTTTCGTTGGACCTTACCCGGTTCTTTTTAAGGAGATATGGACGTTTTCTCAACCCGCAAAATCAATCCAAAGAAAATATAAAAAAAATTAAACCATTTAAATTTGGAATTGTTCATTTGCTAAAAGGTCAATTAAGATCGAAAGGAGATGAGATATGAAAAGTGAGAATGAACCTAATTTTCCCATTGATGGAAAAAATGATACGCGATCCACCTCTAAAAAAAGAAAGGAAATTCCTGACCTGCTAGAGGAGAAAACAAAATCAGAGTTAATAGCACAGGCTCGAGATATTGGCATTACTGGAAGGCACCAGATGCGCAAAGGTCAGTTAATCCATGCCATCAGGAATAATCCATTTAAAAATATGTAAAAAATGGTAGAATCCTTTTCCCTGATATTCGAATAAAGAGGAAAAAAAGCCTAAAGATGTTGAGCGTTATACTAATGGCTTTTAAAGAATTACAAAGGGAAAAGGATTTACCCCATTTCATTCAGCGGGGCATAGCGTTCATAAGGCGGTCTCTCTCAAAAACCATCTTCTTTTTAAAAACACATTCTTTTGCCCCCTTGTTGTAAAACAAACACCCCTTAAGTTTTTCCGATTAGATTTTAATAGCACATCGTTCTCGCTGCGTTATTGCTTTTTTCTGAACGATTTTAGCGCAAATTTGTTCAGTGTATGCAACATACCATATTCATGCGAATCCTTAAACAAAATCATTATGAACAGCAACAACTCAGAAAACCCGGAAACTAAATATCCTAAACCACCCTTTATAAGACAGCCGCAATCTCCCCCGGGAGTCACCAAATTAATGGACCCGCTACCCGATCATGGCGAGAGCAGTTACCAAGGACATGGCCTTTTGAAAGATAAAACGATCCTGATCACCGGTGGAGATTCAGGAATAGGAAAGGCTACGGCAATCGCTATGGCTCGCGAAGGGGCAAATATCGTGATTGCCTACAAAGATGAGGTCGAAGACCAGGATGCCCAGGATACAGAAGAATGGGTAAAAAAAGCAGAAAGTGAAGCGCTTTTATTCAGAGCAGATTTGAGAGACGAATTAAATTGCGAAAAGCTGATTGAGCAAACCATTAAAAAATTTGGTAAAATTGATGTCCTGGTGAACAATGCAGCCTATCAAATGAGCTATAAAGATATTCAGGATATCACCGGTGAAGAATGGAACAAAACCTTTGAAGTGAATTTAACTGCGATGTTTTATCTCGTAAAACATGCAAAACAATATATACCAGCTGGTGGCAGCATTATTAATACAACCTCTGTAAATGCTTATGAGCCGAACCCAACGCTTTTGCCTTATGCGGCCAGCAAAGCCGCCATTCAGAATTTTACGGCTAATTTAGCGCAACAGTTCTTGCAGCAAGGCACCGGAATCCGGGTTAACGCCGTTGCTCCGGGACCAGTCTGGACACCGTTAATTCCCAGTACGATTCCGAACCATGAAAAATTTGGCAATAATACCCCGCTAGGTAGACCAGCACAACCTGCAGAAATGGCTCCCATCTATGTATTCCTAGCCTCAGATGCCGCATCCTATATTTCAGGAGCAACCATTCCCGCAACCGGCGGAAGAATTACGATTTAAGCTTTTCATCCGGCATTAAGAGCGATTCCAGCAGATCCAAACAGGAATTAAAGGCTTGGATAAATACTTCGGAGGCATTCTTAAAGGAATAATGGTGTTTTTCAGACCTCAATTTCCCAAGGACGGAAACGGATAAAAAGACATCTCCTGGTTTGGCTTTATCTCGGTTCTGGGAATCTGCAAAAGCCTTTCCGGTAATGGCAATATGTATATCAGCAGGAATTACATGAGCCAGACCGGCCAACATGGCCTGGGTGACCTCGGTGGATTCTGCTGAAAACCGAGCGATGAGTGAGGGGGAAACCTTTAACAGATCTAGTTTTACCCTTTCGTGATAACAGACTATACCGCCTTGTAAATAGTCGCCAGATTCGGTCTGCAGACTCCAGATACTGGTAAAAAAACCAGCAGGCATACTTTCCGCTAGCGATAGCGTATATCCTTTTCATGAGATAATCTCGCCCAATCTATTTAGTTTTTTTTCATTTATTTTTATCATTCTTTAATGCACTTAATTCGCTTAGTAAACACTTAAAAAAACAAACCGCTCCCCTGCTGCACTTAAAATTTAGCCAGTGCTTTTTTGATATCAACCCGACTTTCCCAGATATCTTCCCAAGGATCTTTTGTCTTACTGAGCCGCTTGAAGACAGTAAAAATCGTAAAGTCCTGAATGGATAGATCTTCATTCACTTCCCTCCAGCTTATGGGCATACTGACGCTTGCCATAGGTTTGGGCCTGGCAGAAAAAGGGGCTGCAATGGTTTGACCCTGCTTATTTTGCAAATAATCCAAATAAATTAATCCTTTTCGTTTTTTAGGATCCCTGATGAGACTGGTGGTTTGGGGATGCTCCTGATGGATGATTTCTGCAATCAATTGCACAAAATTTCGCGCAATTTCATAATCGTATTTAGCACCTAAATTCATCAATATATGGAGTCCCGTAGATCCGGAAGTTTTAATAAAACTCTTTACTTCGGCCTTTTCCAGCACAGCATTTGCTGTTTGAGCCACCGCAATTACATCTTCCCATTTTGCGCCATTGGGGTCTAGATCCAAGACGACAAATTCTGGTTTCTCAGGATTTTTGTAACTGGACAGCCAAGGATTAATTTCAATAGAACCCAGATTCACGATGTACAAAAGCGTTGGCAAATCGTTGCAAACTAAATAATCGATTGTTTTATCTGTACTCTTGGAATACACCTGGGTCGTCTTTAACCAGCTTGGAATTTTCTCAGGATCAACATCTTTCTGAAAAAAGCTTTCCTGCTCAATGCCATTGGGAAACCTATTCATGGAGATGGGCTTATCTTTTAGGTATGGGAGAATGTATTCTGCTATTTTCTCATAATATTCCAGAAGATCTCCTTTTGTGATCTTTTCCTGGGGCCAGTACAATTTATCCAGATTGGTGAGGTTTAATATCTTCCTTCCAAATTCTAATTCTTTATCTTTTTCCATAACAATGCCTTCTACATCTTCTATTTGAGTTTGCTCAAGGGGTTTATCCGTTCTTAATCCCTTGAAAACCGGATGTCTTAAGTGTTTATCGCTAGTCCATTCTGAATAATAAACATCACAGACCAATTCAGGTTTTATCCAGGTAACTTGCCGTTCTTTGGCTACGACTACCTGGCCCTGGAAAGGCTTATCTTTTTGAATCAAGGGGACGAATAATTCATGTAATTGTTTTAATAATTTTTCATTAAAGCCCGTACCACAATTCCCGATATAGGTTAATCTCCCTCCATCAAACACCCCCAGGACCAAGGCTCCAAAATAAGAACGGCCGCCTTGTGGTTTAGTAAAACCACAAATAATGGCTTCTTGCGTATTTCTTAGCTTTATCTTTAACCAGTTTCCATTTCTTTTCCCCTGCTGATAGGTGCTATCCTTGAGCTTTGCAAGAATACCTTCCCACTGATTCTTTGCCGCATATTCCAGAATTTCATTTTTCTTTTTCTGCAGACCGGCCACATAATGGAGGTGCGAACTTTTGTATTTTTTGAGCAATAAATCCAATACTTGTTTTCGCTCTAAAAGGGAGTAAGATTGCAAGTCATTTTCCTGAAGTCCAAGAATATCAAAAACATAATATCTTAACCTTAGGTTCCCAGGGATCGGCTCTCCAGATTGAAGCAATTGAAAATAAACCTTGTCATTTTCATCTTCAATCACAATTTCTCCATCCAGAATACACTCCTTTTTAATGTTCTGAAGATCTTTAAGGATGGATGGGAATTTACTATTTAGTTTATTTCCGTTCCTTGAAATCAAATCAATTTGATTTTTAGCTATTCTTGCAATAGCCCGGAATCCATCAAATTTTTTTTCATAAAGCCATTCCTCCTGCTCGGGAACGAGATGACCCAATTTGGCTAGCATAGGACTTGCCTGTTCCTGCCAGATATCTTTAGCTGTATTTTCAACGACCCTGGGAACTACTTTTTTTTTTGATTCGCTCGCTTTAAACTCTTTTCCTTGTTTGATGATCTGTGGATCAACTAATTTTTCTGAATCAAAGGGTTTATCTGTAGAGAAATCATCTTTGTGCTTGATCAGTAGCCAATTTTCGTCGCTATCTGTTTTCATTCGCACCAACGCAAAATCTCCTTTAAGGATTTCCCCTTCTAAACGGAATTTAAGAGAACCCTGCTTCCATGCCTTCAAGAATTCTTTATCCGTTTTTACCTCAAGAGGATGATACTGGCCGTGATCAAAAATAGTGACCGTACCTGCTCCATAATTCCCTGCAGGGATCCTGCCTTGAAAAGAACCATAACTTAGTGGATGGTCTTCGACCTGAACGGCCAACCTTTTATCTTTTGGGTTCAACGAGGGTCCTTTAGGTACCGCCCAACTCTTTAACGCACCGTCCATTTCTAATCTGAAATCATAATGCAATCGGCTTGCATGATGACGCTGGACGACAAAACGATGACCTGAGGATTTTGCAGTACTGTTTTGAGCTTTTGGTTCTGCTGTTTGTGTAAAGTCTCTTTTTTTATTGTATTTCCCTAGATTCGGCATATGCTGTTTTTTTTAAAAACAAACCGAGTCACCGAATAGTTTGGCTAAAAGATAATTAAACAGTTGTAAAGAAGGGCTTTACAACTGTTTAATTATCTAAAACGGAAATGGCTGTTGCATAAAAATTATTTTCGAACATCTCGATCAGAGTGTCCAAGTTTGCTTTGTTTGCTCAAGGAAAGATGTCTTTTTGTTCTTCCTCAGTCCATCAATCATGGCCATGAGTCTTAACGATTTTGTTATAAACGCCAAAAAGTAAAAACGGTGCGGCCCATTGTCCCAGAAACAAAGCAGCATGTTTATGTCCCATGCACTTTAGGACAGCAGAGCCTAGCATAGCGCTCAATGCGGCACATAAATATACCTTTGAAGGAAGTTGAGCGGTCTTGTTTTCAATGGCTTCAGTCGTTTTTCCCTCTTTAAAATTTGGATTTTCTGTTGAATGTTCCATAGCGGTTCTGTTTTGTAAAAAATTCTGTTTATGGAGATGCATCTCCTTGTTTTATTACTGAAACAACAACTCCTTGAAAAGTTCATATTTTTTGATTTTTATACATAACGCTTCTGTAAGAGAAAAAGCAACGTTTATTTCTGCTATGTGGAAGATACCTATTTTCGTATTTTCCAATAGTCGACCTATTAAGTATAGATCTACTCAAAAACACGCTTTATAAGATTCGTAGGGCACATTTTGGATAAAAATCGGGGGGATGAGTAAAAATACCCGTTTGCCATTTATCTGGTTGAACATCACAAACTTATTACAATTGGGCACGTTATTATACTAGACAATCACAAACTCTAAACTATTAGTCATGAAAACGGCCGTAGACACTACCATTATCGAAAATACACCAATTTTAAAGAATTTAGCCTCAAAATTTACTTCCGACCCTCTCGAGAAAGACGACCTGGTACAAGAAACCTTTGTTCGATCTCTCAAATCGCTAGAAAAGTTTATTAATAACCCTAGTCTTGTGGCTTGGTTGTACGTTATCATGAAAAATATCTACCTGAATAAATACCGAAGAAGGGGTGTGTTGAGAGTAGCAGAACAGGAAATAACCAGACAAGAAACCATGCGTAGTAAAACAAATAACTATGCTGAATCAAAATTTGTTATGGAAGACATACAGCGTACTATGAAGACACTTTCAGAGGAAAATTACACCATTATAAGCATGTATATGGAGGGCTATAAATACCACGAAATAGCCTCTTATCTGAATTTAAAAGAAGGAACAGTAAAGACCCGCATTCATACCATCCGAAAAATGTTACGAAAAAAACTCAGGGTGTATAGTGTATAACTAAGTATGTGGTCATATTCAGGAAAATCCGGATCTTACCCTTTAGGGATAAAAATTTAAAGCTGAACGGAGGTAACTTTTAGATTTCTTTTGGTCGCCTCCTGCTTTACACGTTCCAGAAATTTACTTCTGAAGCGCGCAATATACTGGACATTATTGATGCCGATTTGAAGGGAAATCAGATAACGCTCGGGGTCAATATCCCGCGTTAAAATGATAACAGGAATGGTGGGGTCGACTTCTTCAAATGATTTCGCGGTCTCCAGCAACCAATCCTTCCAGGCGCCGATATCCCCAGATGAATCCACATACATTTGCATATTAAAACGTATATCCGAATCACCGATGGTCCAATTGACTAGTCTCCCCGAGAGTAAGTCACCATTAGGAATAATCACCTGTGCTCCTGCATCTGTTAAAAGCGTGCTGGAACGTATGCCAATTTGCGAAACCTGTCCTTTTTTATCCGCAAGTTCGAGATAGTCCCCCAACTTGAAAGGTTTTTCGAAAATCAAGATAATTCCTGACACAAAATTATTCACTATATTTTGTAGCCCTAAACCTATCCCCACACTCAAAGCGCCAATGATTACTGTTAATTTATCCATTCCCAGACCCAACAAACTAAAACAGAACAACAGACCTGCGATCACAACTAAAAGGCGGAACAAAGGTAGTAGGGCGACGGTGGAACTTTGCTTTTGGAAACCTTGATGACTAAAGAGATCTCTTAAAGTCTTTTGTATGCGGTTCGCTAACCAGAGAACAAAGAGCGCTCCCAGCACATCCCCGTAACCAAATTTCAAACCAGCCAATGAAACCTGGGTATGTAAGAATCTTTGTATAGCGCTCCATACCTCGGTGCTTAAATGCAAATTCGCAAACAATACAACCATCACCAAAAGTGTGCTACACACCAAGATCAAAAGGTCAGCCCCCTTCAAAAGTTTCGCGCTATCCAAGCTAGAGAGCGTTGAGCCTGGTTTAAAAATAGCCAGTTGCGCATTGATATCTTTTAGAATCATCTCTCGAAAGGCACGTAAAGAAATCACTTGTAAAACCCCTAACCCAGCACTCAGGCTAGCCATCCTTGAAATATTAAGGTATCCACACACATTAAAAAGTATACCCAAAAAATGAACCCCGATCAATAGGTAACTGATCCATTTAGGGAGATAACCGGCCGGATTATCGGCCTGGCTTCTCTTAGCCAGTTTCCAAAGCAAGACCATACCAAACAAGTCGGCCGAAATACACAATACTCTAATCCACCACTCCGGAGATAAAAACAAATTGCTAAGGACCAGAAATAAATAATAAACCAGCACAATGTGCATCACTTTGCGCTGAAAAGACCGTTGCTGGTTATACAACAAGAAATAGACAAAAAGAATCAGCAGCAAATAAATAAGCTCAAGCGCCCAAACCGGTATAACAAAATAAGAAAGGGGGAACAAAACCAGAAAAAGAATACAGGTCTTTATCCCAGCTATGTATACGGGTTGATGTTGGTGGAATTTTTTAGCTGTCCGTTTCTCTCGCCTGAGTGGCCGGCCCAGCCGTATCGTCCAATACAGGTACAATAAACTGACCAAAACTAAAAAGAACTGTCCTTTCCATGCTGAGATATCCAATAATGGAAATTTTACGCCATCCTTAATCATGTTCTTTTGCATGAGCGTTTTCATTTGTGAAAACCAGGATATTTGCTTCAGGGACACCGAGTCTCTGGTATTGATTTCTTCTTTGGTTTTCTGAGCTAATGAAATTTGATACCCCACTTCCCTAAGCAAACTCGTGAGTTGTTCTTCAATCAGATTGATTGTGTCTTGAATCTGCGCTGATTGCGCAGAGGAATCACCGAGTTCTAGGCGCAAAGCGCTGCTATCCTGTCCCTGTTTACTTTCTTCGAGAATAGGTATTTGGGAAACGGTTCTTAAGGAAGCCTGAAAGACCAACAAATGTTCTTGCATATTCTGCAAAAAAAAGAGCGCACTATCCACCATCTCAAGGCTCATCAATTCCCGTTGCCATGCCTGATGTCGTTTAAAACTATCCAGCTGTTCTCTTTTTTGTTTTAAAAAAGTTTGTGCGGGTTGATTTCGGATAGTGGTACCCCGGGTCTCGCGCGTATTCTGCGAGCTCAATGGCTGGCTTGCTGCGAAGATCGAATAAGGTACTAAAAAAAGGAAAATCAGTTTCGCGCTGAATGAACCTATATATGTTTTAGCAGAGGAAAGGGTCATGGTTTTTTTCATAAGAACTGCATATATGGGCGACAACGTGATTCAAATCTATGTCGCCTTTTTTTCGTACTCAATTCTTGTTTTACGGCGGGGTGATGGTCGCTGAACTATGCAAAGATTGTTAAGGTGAACTCTTCTTTTGGGTCTATTTGCTCTTGCTCATCTCTCACAAACTCGGTTAGATAACGCACCCAGAGCGGATACTTCGGATGAAAGAGAACGAGTGTACAGATGCCCAAGTTTGTTTATGCTTTTTGAATTTCTCGCGGAGGTTTGGGTTTGGTTGAGAATCCTACAGCCAAACTTATTATCCCTAGAATGATAAAGAAGGTCATTGCCGTTTGCGAGAGTCCGAATATCCACGCTGCGCTCATCAGAAACAAAGCCAACAGAATATCGACTCTCAAGTGAAACCATAGCGGTAATAGCCGGAATACTCCACCCTCGTAATGCGTGAAAAAAGAAAGTAAAGCAATTGCTATCCCAGTAAGTATACTCACCATTTTTGCTTTTGGGTCATCTTGAAAATCAAATATCCAAGGCCCGCCTACTAAGGCTGCACTAATTGCATAGTCTAACAATGCATGTGCACTTGTGCTAATCGTCTTATCCATCGCGTTAATTTTTATGTGTGGGGACACTGGGCAAACTCCCTAGTCTCTTTCTCTTGTTTGGCATTAATAAGCCCTTATTCTTCCGTATCGAATTCCCATCTATGAAGATTTTCTGTGCTCGGACCTGTTAAAAGTTTTCCGGTTTGATCATATCTCGCGCCATGACAGGGGCAGTCCCAGCTTTGCTCGGCCGCATTCCATTTGACAATACAGCCAGCATGCCTGCAGACCGGGTCTACGGCAAAAAGTTCTCCTGAACTATCTTTTACCAATCCAACGCGCTCACCCTGATAATCCACTACCCGACCCTCTCCCCGAGAAAGCGAGGCAAGTTCATTTAGTTCTTGGAGCGCTAGCCGGTCCAGTATGAAATGTTTACCTACATCAATATTTTCCTTAAAGGTCGCCCATAAACTGGAAATAGGTCCAATTCGCGAAGGAGAATATAGGTCTGCATAAGTGGAACTTCCTTTAAGAACCAAATCGCAGAGTATCTTGGCTGAAAGTGTACCGAAAATCATCCCATTTCCACTAAAACCTGTGGCCATAAAAATTTTTGAAGAATGGGATAGTGGTCCGATAAAAGGAAGAGCATCAGGACTTTCGTAGTATTGAGAAGACCATTCCAGCATTTTCTTTCCTGCAGGAAAAAGATCCAGTACATAAGCTTCCAATTCTAAAAAGTTATAGGGCTCGTTCTGATGATGTCCTGTCTTGTGATCCTGTCCTCCAACCAGGATGCATTTCTTACCCTGATATTCGGTTGTACGCCAATAGTGGAAAGGATCATCCATATCATAGACTAAACTATGTCCCATAGCGGGATTATATCCCAGATCCCAAAGTTGAACATAACTACGGTATGGGATCAGTTTGAGGTGGACGAGTTGTTTACCCGGTGGGGTATGGGTCGCATAAATCACATATCTGGCCTGGATGTTTTGCGTAGAAGAGGTGTGTACCTGGATGTGTTCCTCACGCTCGCTGGTCCCAAGCACTCGTACATTTAGGCTAAGCTCACCCCCCAAATCCAGATAGGCCGAGAGAAGTCCCGATATATATTTTAGTGGATGAAATCGAGCTTGCTTGTTAAACTCGATTGCATAACTACTAAATACAGGCAAAGGAACCTCTGACTTGCCCATACAGGGTATACCATATTCTTCTAAGGTTTCTTGAATTTCGAGAAGTTCTTGTGCCTGTTTATCATCCTTAGCATACATATACCCGATGCATGAATGGTAATCGCAGTCGATCGCGTATTCTTCTATATGGGAATGAATACTGTCCATAGCCTGTTGAACGGATTGAACAACCCTTCTTGTCTTTTTCTTTCCGTGGAATTTTTCTATTTCGTTGTATGGCGTATCCAAAACCGTATTAAGATGAGCTGAGGTTCCTCCGGTAGTTCCAAAACCTATTCCTGAGCTATCTAAAAGCAGGCAATTCATCCCTTGTTTCTGTAGGGCGAGGGCTGTGCTTATCCCTGTAATACCCGCGCCCACTATCAGTACATCGTACGTATCTTGTGTCATCTTGGAGATTAGCTTTGTTGCCAGATCAATGTTTTGCCAGGCACTCTCATTTCTTCCATCTCTTTCCATATGCTTTTAACTATCGAATGTGTGAACTTTCGCCTGAAATCAGCGCGACCATTACCTTCCCCTGCGCTCAGCCCAAGTTCAGCTAATGGTCGCGATTGTTACAATTTTGCCCCCGGAATTAAGCGGGCTCGCAATTAGCCTCTTTCATCGCAATTTTAGTCAAAAGAACATCAGTGTCTTTTTCCTCAGCCAAAGTCATGGCCAGCGTATCCTTGGCCTGATCATGTCCCATCAATTCGGCGTAGGTTACCAAACAGCCATAACTGGCAATTTCATAATGTTCTACCTTCTGGGCAGCAGCAATAAGAGCCGCATCGAGTATCTCTGGACTATCTTGAAATTCTTCAACGATTTCCTCTGCCTCAGCCAGAAGCCCTTCCATAGCCTTGCATTTTTTAGCTCTCGGAG
The DNA here is from genome assembly GCF_059758715.1 of Sphingobacterium sp. GQ94. Lineage (NCBI taxonomy): Bacteria > Pseudomonadati > Bacteroidota > Sphingobacteriia > Sphingobacteriales > Sphingobacteriaceae > Sphingobacterium > Sphingobacterium sp. GQ94. The sequence continues at coordinate 356,681 of NZ_JCAXEC010000001.1, read as the reverse complement.
TAAGACCTATATCCTCGAAGACTGATTTGAGCCGATCGATGTGACCTTGGGTCTGTTCAAGATGGCTTTGAAAAGCATTCTGAAGGGATTCTCCCTGGGCGGCCTCTTTTAATTTTTTGAGTCCTTTGAGCAATTGGCGCTCTCCACCCAGTATGTCTTTAAGTTCATCCACGAAAAGTTCGTGTAAATGTTCGTTGGGCATTCCGCCGTTTCCTTTTTTGTGTGCCATAATACGTGTTTTTTTGCTGTTATTAGTTTGAATTTTCTACCTATAGAACAGACCAAAAAGAAAACCGTTCATTTTTTATGAAAAGAGTTTATCTCTGCCTTGAAAGAACCGATAGTAAGGCTACTACCCATGTTACCGTTTAGGAAATACAAGAATAAGGGTAAATCGGTGTATCATTTCTGATCCTATCTCTCTGATCTGCTCGAGGCTTTACTTTCCTGTTTCTGTATGCGGACTATCCACGGGCTTGGATTCTGGGGAACCCTTTTGACGGAGAAAGATGCTCAAGATAACGATCGATGCTACCGATAGGAATTCACTCTGCCAATTCTGGAAGGTCTCAAACCAAAATGTGGATTCACCAATATATTCTGCCAATGTTATCAGCGGTTCTCCTTGTAATATATTTTCCTCCATTTTTCCACGATAGCTACCATACAGGTGCATACCCCAGGATGCTAGGAATAGCAAAATAAAGGCGATCGAGAGTGAGTTTTTATATAGTGATAGCCGCCATCCTCCCTTTTTCACCACCAGGGGAGCACCTGGACTATACACAGGTTCGCGGTCCACCTCTTCTTTGCCATCGAGCTTTTTAGATTCAGCTGAACCAATTTGCCTGAGCGAAATGGTCAAGATTACATACAATGACATCTGTAAGAATTCACTTTGGAAATTCTCAAAGGTAGCGGAGATAAAGTGCCCGCTACCCAGGTATTCCTTTAAGTTAAGAGTAAGTCCACGCTGTTGATATTCGGTAAGCTCTTGCTTCCATCCGAAATAGATTTGAGCTAGCAGCGTAAGAATAAATAAAGAAATAAAGACTAGCGAGAGTCCGTTGCGATACCAAAAGTTCTTTTTCATGATGCTTTGTTTATAATAAATTCCGTTTAAAAGAATTTCAGATAATCTGTTTCAAAGGCTTAATTTTCACCTCCACGATAGATACGCTCCGAGGTCGCCCCAGGATATAGGCCACTAGGTTTGCAATGTCATCGGCCTCAAGCATTTCCTGTTTCTGCTGAAGTTCTCGTTTTTCTTTGGAGTCCCCAGGCTGCATATCAGTGCTGACTGCTTCAGGTTCAATCAAGGCAACGCGAATATTGTGCGGATTGACTTCTTTTCGAAAGGCCTCACTAAATCCCTGAATCCCGGCTTTACTGGCAACATATCCGGAGCTTTGGGCTTCCCTTGTGCCCGCGCTCATTGAACCAATATTGAAGATATCTCCCTGGATTCCGGCTTTTATCATCTGCCCGGCAAAGAAAGCTGCGAGTTGCATATACGAGAGCAAATTGGTGTTAATCAGATAGTCGAGCTCTTCTCTATCCGCCCCAATTACTGTTTTGAATCCTATTCCAGCATTATTTATGAGTACATCAAATGGTCCGTAATCCCGCCATGTTTGTTCCAGCAATGCAGCGGTGCGATGTTTTTCACTCAAATCATGAATTATAGGTGTGATGCGATGAGACAAGCCCAAATCTTCGGCGCTCTTTAAGACCTCTTCCATTTTAGCTTGGTCTCTGCCCAAAATGCATACTTCATACCCATTTTGGGCAAGCAGCAAGGTAATCGCTCTTCCAATGCCTGCTGTTCCACCACTCAGAAAAACCTTATTATAGCGTTCATTTTCCAACATCATTCTGTCTCATTAAATTTATCATGATTCCCCTACTCATTGAATGAACACCTGGAAAGAAATATGGTTGAAAAAATATAACAGATAGCGCTCAAGAAGAAAAAAATCCAACCAAGAGAAGCCATCAGGTGTTCATCAAGAAAAACCAGAAAGATGAAATCAAGTAAAGTCGAGCAAAAAGAAAAGGAAAGAAAATCCAGTTCAAACCCAGCGGATTCCAATGAGAACACTGAATACACAGGATGCCAAGTGAACTCGCCTGCCTTCGATCAGGAGACAACCATTCCCAAGGGCGAGCACAGTAATATTCCTAAGGGCATGGGACCCGATGATCAGGAGCGCAAAAAAAAATGAAAGGGGTTCGGGATCCTTAACTACCGGCCAGTCTAACCTGCTGAATATTTTATAGGGTTCGCATTTAGGTATCTGAGATTCAGAAAGGATAACGGCGGGAACGCTGATTTACCTACTTCTTTAAACTGGCGAATACTTAATTTAAAAAAAAATCAACTTTTTAGCCATCGAGCGTGTTCGCAGTTACAAGAGATCATTAGATAAAAGATATTATTATGGAAAGCGTTGAAAAAAAAATAGATTTGGTCAATAATGCCATCGAAGTTAACAATGACAGAATAGCGGGATATGAGAAGGCAGCTGAAATCATTCAGGATACCGAAATGCCAGAATTGATGACCCTTTTTTTGCAATATAAAGCACAATCAGAACAGTTCATTTCGGAATTACGACCATTTGTAACCACCTACGGAGAAACTCCGGAAGAGGGAACTATGTTAAGCGGAAAATTTTTCAGATTGTGGATGGATATTAAATCACTCGTATCCCCATATACCTATAAAGCAGTCTTGCAAAGTTGTGAGAAAGGTGAGGACGAGTTTCGCAATGCTTATAAATCCCTCATTGAAGAATCCTTTGATCGTTATCCGGACATTGCAAAGATTTTACAATCCCAATCTGCTCTGCAAGATGGTGCCCATTTGCACATAAAGGAACTTAGAGACGCCGAATAAGGCAGATCTTTGTTACTCATTGATAAAAAGAATATTAATGTAATTTTTCACTCTATATTTTACACCATAAGTTCGCGCGAGTCCCTGGCTATCCCCTAGTTAGGGATTCGCCTTTATAGACTACTGAGTTCAGATTCTTTCCAAAGCTCAACAATTAGAAAAACCCCAATCCGCGCTAGGCAGTCCGGGGTTTCATGGAAACTTAGACACTAATTTCTGATGGGATCTTGATTTATCTCCTTCGCCGGTATTTCACCAGCGACACAATAGCGATCGCTAAGGCAATAAATAAGATTCCGAATAAAATGGATAAAAACATACACGTATAGTTTAAGCCCTCAAGCATTAATTTTTTCGTTCTAGTAGTTGAAACCTTAAAGGGCCCTAATAGTTCACTTTATTTTACACGCGGTGTAAATCTTTTGCTACCTCGGAAAAAATGTAGAGACTACCTAGCAGTTCACCTGTTCTGCTCAGGGGGAGAAATTATTTGCCAGGGCGGGGGAAAAACAAGATAACTTCCGTTCCGATATCTACCTTGCTTGATATGTGAATATAGCCCTTAAGCCTTTCCATTATTCTACGTACAATGTATAAGCCAAGCCCTTGTCCGGAAAATCCAGCCGTATTGGAGGCCCTTATTGAATAGGCCAAAATGTTGCTCAAGTCTTCCGGTGGAATACCAATACCGTTGTCCCGGATGAAATACGTTGTTCCTTTCGCTGATTGTTCACTGGTCACCCTAATTTCAGCGGCGGCATTCGATGCTGTATATTTTATTGCATTTCCAAGCACATTGAGAAAAACGATGGAAATCCCTCCTACATCTCCGTACACTGGATAAAGTGTACCCAAATGAAGAACAGCATTGGAAATCTCTTGGAGCCTTGCGGCCTGATTGAACCATGTTTGAATTTCCTTTTCTAAATGAATAGGAATTTTAGATTGAGTATAGTCTTTAGCATGACCAAGCTGAACAGTTTTCTCGATGATATTGTCCAAATTAACCATAGCATTGTTGATTATTTTTAGCCACCGCAGCTGCAGGTCTTCCTCCATATTCCGATTGACCAGGAGTGCCTTTACTCCTAATTTAGCGATAGATAACGGGTTTTTTGCATCATGAGACAGAATGGTTGATAGAAGCTGCAAATCTTTATTAAAAGATAACTGTTGGTGTTTTTGGCGAACAATATGAAAGTCACCCACCCTGCTTGTTACATCCACCGCAGTGTGCAATATTGCATAAGTCTTTTGATGCTCATCCAATAATGCGCGGTATTCAAAATCAAAATAACGTACATGTTTCTGCTCTCCATCCTGAATCTCTGCAGGAGTGTCGGTTGCAGAATAAGAAATTCCGGTTTTCCATACATCTTCAAGAATCTGGGCGAAACCATCTTCCTTAAAAACGGGAAATGTTTCGCTAAATTTAGTCCCTATAATACTATCTGTAGTACACCAAATCTCCAACATCTGCTGGTTCGCATAGGCTATATATAGCTCTTCACCCTCATAAATAGCTGTAGCCTGTGGGGACTGGTCCAAAATTCCAATAATCCATCTTAATCTCGATCCGTCCGACATGAAATGGTAGGTTAAACTATTTTGCTAAAGAATTAAACTTTTTAAGGCATTTGATCGCTATTTACGCACACAAATCATGCCATATTTCTTTTTGGTTTAACACACAAACTCTTTGAGGAAAAGGAACTTAACCACTTTCTCAAAAGGTCAATTTCGTATTATAAAAATCCTTATGAAACATAAGGATATTCGCGCCTAGATGATTTTTTCATTTAAATTATCCCGAAATTCTATGAGTGTGTCCGAAGGATACCGGTAATAATTTACTATGTTGATTACATCCAGCATTTTTTTGTTTAAGAAACTCATAAATTTCAGACCAACTTTGCTGTAATCTACGATTGCAAAAAATCTTATCAAGGTACAAACCAAAAATTTATAAATTGAATTTTTATTGTGGCCCTAATAGGGCCAATAGAATACTGTAATATTTAAGGTTTTTCGCTTTAAACACCGCTTTTAAGGTTTGAACAGCTTTGGATTTAGCGAAATATACTGTACTGGGGGTTGTATTTAACAGATCACAAATCTCCGTGGTATTTAAACCTTCTATATAAGATAATTTAAAAACCTTCGCCTGGGTTTCGGGCATTTTTTCGAGTTCTTTTGAAATGGCATTCAATAGCTCATTGTAAATTATCTGAGCCTCTAAATCTTGATCTGGGTGGACCAGAAAATCTAAGCTTTTTGAATCGTGATGCACCTTGTTAATCGTGAGGTCTAAAAAATCGTAACATGCATTTCGTGTAACTAAATAAAGGAAAGCGCGAACGTTATCTTCAGTTTTTACCTTATCTTTACCTTTCCATAATTTATAAAAACTATCCGAAACTATCTCCTCAGCCGCCCCCTTGTCCTTAACAATAGAAAAGGCAAAAAAGCGTAACGAACTCCCATATTTCACCATATAGGAATTCAATCCAGCTTCATTTCCATTCTGTAAATCAAGCAACGCTACTGAAGACGGCTTCATATTTTGACTTAGGTTTAGTCTTGAAATTAACAAATAACATGATAACTAAAAAATTTATAATGTCTTTTGTTTAAAATAACACCTTTTAAATGAGCATATTCCGCATGTTAAACCTTATAAAAATCAATCAAATCAGTACAGTTTAATACTTTCTCAAACAAATCCTGAGGTACGTAAAAATATTGATTTGATGCTTCAAAGCCGATTCTCGAATCGGATCCTTGGATTTCAGCCAGCCTTAAAGCAATAACCACTTCGGATTGTAAAATTTTTCGTAAATCCGCTTTTATTTCAGAAGAGCGGGACCCGGATACATCACGCCTATTGATGATAAAATTACATTGGTTAATTATGCTTCGGTAATGTAGTAAAATTGACTCTGCAATATTTAATTCGAATTGTACCTGTTTAATCAATTCACTGCCATTTTTCCCTGCTATTGACTCCCTCAATAGTTCCACTCCTTGAGCAAATCCATTACAGACTTTTTGTAACTGATCGATAAATACAGATTCTGGATATATACTGCGCCAACTCGATAAATCATCGTATGGCAAGCCAACCATGGTCGACCTATAATTCGTCTGGCTGGACCATAATAAATTGGAAGGACCTGCTTGTAGCGGTGCATTATAAACAACCCCAACATGATAAGGAAATTCTCGGAATGCTGTACTGAATAGCTTCCAGGCCCGGGCAACAATTTGACCATATTCTGCATATCTGTTGTTTGCCACCTCTACTATGGCCTGCTCAAAGGGCATGTCTTTATTTTTACCCAACATATCCACCAACTCCAGATTTGGAGAAGGATATCCTCCTAGACTCCATCCAAGCATCAAACCAGTAACACCGGCATTTCTTAAATTTGACACATGTTCTCCAACGTTATAAAGAGCCGGGATGTAAGGAACAGCGCCAATTTCCCAACTGTTGTTAGCCTGAATTTTTGCCACACATGGAATGTTGTTCTTTTTTGCGATTTCCCAGTGCTTGGTCGCTCGTGGTCCAGGGCCAATGCTACTGATCGAATACTCTCCTACCTGGCTCTTTACCCCTCCTCTTTCAATAGGCAAATTCCATTCACTAACACTCATAAAACTGACCGATTCTTTCTTTAAACCTGGTAAAACGATATCAGCTACCCCATCCTGCCAGCCCCAGTCCCACACGATTAAACGAGGTTTCTCATGACTACCTATAGTATCACTCGCGGTTTCCTTCTGCTTTTCAAAACCTGCATTTATGGCTTCAAGATAAAGATTATTCAATGCGGAAATAACCTCGCCTGGACCTTTAGGCCCGCACTCGGGGCATTGATCTCCTTTGTTATGGGACCAGCAATGCGTCGGGTTTTCTGAGGCAGTAATGGAAAAGAAGCCACCTAAGCCAGGGACTTTTTCACTGATTAGGGCTAACGATCTCTTCAGATATTCTTGAACATCAACTTTACTTGTACACAATGAATTTCCGCTCCCCTTCAAATGTGGATGTTTGGCAAAGAATTCCTCAGTTTGGTTTCTAGGTTCATTCAGATACAAAAATATCTTTATTCCTTTGCTATTGGCGCGCTCTACCAATTTAGCTAGATTCTGAAGCCTTTTTTGCCAATTTTTACTTTGTTTTTCATCCCATGGAAAAGGAGATATTTTGCTCAACACAATGTGCATCCATATACTATCAACTCCTTTTGTCTGTATTTTTTTTAGATAGGCATCTGGATAGGAATCGTCGCTTTGGGAAAGTAGCGGGTCGCCAAACAAGGCAAAATAAGGATAGGCAAGTCTTGGCGAAAACATTGACCTATGCTCTCCGCTATACTCCTTTTCTTCTACTTGCTGCGATAACTCTTTTACAAAATTGAAAAATGGTTCTTTTTGTAAAGGTAATCCCTGTGGAAAAATAGAACGCAACCGTTGTTTGAATTGCTCCAACTTTCCTTTATCCAATTTCGCAATCGTTTCTTTATAATCAATCGGATCACATTGGGGCTTCAAACTACCAAGTTTGATATAGAAGAAATCATCTTCTACTAATGTAAACTCCAGCTGCTCCGGAGTCCAGTCCATTAAAACCAACAATTGAGATTTCGGGAGCAGATGCCAATTTCGACGAATTACAGTGAGATAACTTCTTTCCCATTGGGATTCGGGCACCGCTCTTTCTTCAGGTAATGCCATCTGCTGGGCTAATGCTCTTATTTCTCTTGAAGAAGCCTTGACTGTTTTTGCAATCCGCTCTGTCGGAACCAAATTCCAATTTCGCCATACCAAAGCATGCAAATTACTTGGAAAATGACTTGGAATTAAGGCCAAAGGACCTTCCGCATCTAGCTTATAATCAGGTGTATCGTAAGGAAACATTCCTAAAGTTAAAAATGCGCCAACGGCAAGCCCGCTATTGGCTATAAATTTACGTCTATTAATGGGAGAAATTAGGTTCATATTGGTTAAATTATTAGTTATGTAATCGTTCTCAAGGAATAGATCGAAACAGAACGGACTGCGTAATTGTTCGGCTCGGTTAGAAATCTATTGTCTAAAGACGATGAAATGCTTTCATCATTTTTGACTTAAAGTTATGTTATAAAAGGATTGACAGCTCTCTCCCCAAATATAGTGTTGTTCTCTAACTGATAAACTTGAAATATGTGCGTTTATAATTTCGCAAACCTCTGGATAGCTAGCTCCGAGCAAACAAACAGGCCAATCACTGCCAAACATCAAGCGTTCCGGGCCAAATACCTCTAAACAAGTGTCAATTACATATTTAAAGTCATCTAATCTCCATAGATTCCAATCAGCTTGTGTAACTAAACCAGCTAGCTTACAATACACATGATCCATTGACTTGAATGCCTGAATTTTCTTTTTCCAATCGCTAATATTAGTGCTTTTTATATCAGGTTTAGCGAGATGGTCAATCACCAATTTCTGATTAGAGAAAGTGTGACAGAATTGGATAGCTACATCCAAATGTTTGGGATAAATTAAAACATCGTAGGTCATACCATATTTCGATAAACAGGAGATCCCATGGCAAAATTCAGTATTCATCAAAAAATTCAAATCAGGTTCCGACTGTACAATATGTCGAAAACCTTTCATCAATGAGTGCGTAGAATAATAGGCCAGTCTGTCTTCGATATCTTCGGCTTTAAAATCCACCCATCCCACAACAGCATCAAAATTTTCGTATTGATTCGCCAGACCCAATAGAAACTCGTTCTCTTGTTCGGACTGATCTGCCTGCACCAAGACACCGGAGGTTATCTCAGATAATACCAGTTGAGGTATTAAATCCTGTGGTTTAAAATCCTGCTTTAAAACATGCATCTCATCGGTAATCCAGGCATTTCTAATGGGATGATATTCCCAGAAATGAATGTGACTGTCTATTTTCATGTGATCTAATTATGCTAAACACGAAGGACTGATTGGTTCAAAGAACTTATACCCCAAAGAAAATTCGAAATGGCCCAGCTTCTCCGAACAGGTCTTTTCTCCATAAGTGGTTGAACGAATGGTTTCAACAATTTCGCTTGCCACATCTGCCAAACTACATTCGTCGTTCAATACCTTCCCTGCGTTGATATCCATATTTTCAATTAAGCGATTATAGTTCTCAGGGTTGGCCATAATTTTAATTACAGGAGAAATTGCAGAACCAGCTACTGATCCTCTGCCTGTAGTAAACAAAACACATTGCGCACCTGAGGCTATCAGTTCATTTATTTCTGAAATATCATTGGGGTTGGGAAAACCAAAAGTTAGATCACCGTCCGGAACAATGTCCATTAAATACAATCCCGGAACGGTTGGTCTATCGCCAGGTTTCAATAAACCAACAATAGGAGAAGACCCACTCTTACAATAAGCTCCAATTGATTTTTCCTCTAAGGTACTTAATCCTCCTTCCGCATTTCCTGGTGCGAAACTTCCATGGCCCATTGCCGCATAGTAGGCCCCTGCTTTTGAAATGATTTGTTTTAGAATGAGTCCCAATTCAGGTCTTGATGCTCGGCGTTGAAGATCTTCCTCAAGGCCTATCATCTCCCCGGTGTTTTCAAAAATAGTCGTTCCTCCTAGTTTCACAATAGTATCAAATGCTAAACCCGTTGCGGGATTTGCTGTAATTCCACTCGTTGCATCACTACCGCCAGATACAACACCTATAATTAAATCCTTCCATTCAATAGTGACTCTTGGAACCGTTTTGATCAACTTTATCGCCTTACTAATAAACCGTTTACCATGGTCAATTGCCTTTTGGCTACCACCAATCTGCTGGATCCCAACAAACTCAACAGGACGGCCTGAATGTTCAACAGAGTCTAATAACGCCTTTCCGTTAAAGCTTTCGCAACCCAAGGAAACCAATAATACTGCACCAACATTAGGATGGGTACAAAGCGCATCCATCATTTTCTGGGCGTACTTATTCGGGTAACAACCGCTAAATCCGATCACCTGAACCACCTGTTCATCGAAGCTTGTCGCAATTCTTTGAGCGACATGTCTTGCACATTCGACCAAGTATACCACAAGGACGACATTTCTAATACCGATTCTACCATCGACGCGTAAGTACCCTGATCCTAAAGGGATGCCTGAATTGTTATTTTGTAAATCTGTCATTTGTTGAATATGTTGGCAAATAATCACTTCTTAAATTATGTATATGAACATGATCACCTACTTTTATGTCCTGTGTAGCGGATCCTATAGACAAGCCAAACTTGATCACTTTTTCTTCTTTAGCTATATCCTGGGCGGCAATTTTATGTCCTCGAGCCAAATCGCACGGAGCGGATACCTTCATCCCAGCGATGCCTAAAGGTTCCCCTTTTTGTAAAGGGTCTTTTACAACATACACATTGTCTATTGCATGAATTTTAAAAAGCTTTTTCATTTTCATCGGTTTATGGTCTCAGTTTACTACCCCAAATAGCATACAATAATAAGTAGACATAGGAAGGAATACAGATAATGTAGGCGGATTGGTGTCCGATCTGCTCGGCTAAGAACCCGAACATCAGTGGAATTACAGCTCCTCCAATAATGCCCATCACCAACAAAGAAGCTCCTTTTTTAGTAAAACGGCCCAAATCTTTTAATGCCAATGGAAAAATAGTTGGCCAAAGTAGTGAATTGGCAACTCCCAATACAGCAACTAGATAAATGGACACCCCGGGCGGGCAAAAAACCAATACCAAGACGGTCAACATGCCAAGAATAGCACAAATCGCTAACCCTTGCCTTTGGGACATGTATTTCGGAATTAAGCTGACCCCGAACAAATACCCAGACACCATGCCTAAGGTTGTATACCAAACATAATTTTCAGGGTTTGAGAGTCCAAGGGCTTTCGCGTAATCGTTAATCGATCCTAAGGCAATAATTTCCACGCCTATATCAAAAAATATAGCAATGGCTCCTAGATAAAGGTGGGGGATCTGAAAAATTGAGGATTTTGTATTTCCATATATCGATAAATCAAACCTATTTTCAACTCCATTCCCCTCCCCTGGAGCCTTGATTTCAGGCAAAGGAGATACGTAAATCAAAAGACCTACCAATAAAGCTAATCCGGCAATACTGTAAAAAGGTATTTCAATGTGTTGAAGATCCACATGTTGAAGATCCAGAAAAAGTGCCAAAATAAAGGACGCACCAGCTAAGGCTAATTTATCAGCAATGCCCATCACGCTAATCCGTTTGGCAGCTGATTCAGATGGCCCCAAAATCGTTACATAGGTATTGATAGAATCAGTAAGCAAAGCCTGGGCAATTCCCAATATAAATAAGGCTACCAGAAACAAAATGAAACTAACGGAACTAGCCGAAAAAGCGACCAATGTGAAACCAATAGCCAATATGATAAAGGAGGTGCAAATAGAACGCTTATACCCTATTTTTTTTATCAATATTGCCGAAGGAATTGCAAAGACAACATAGGCTGAAAATGTAGCTGTCATGATCAGGTAAGAAGTGGATGTGTTTAGGGCAAAAGCCTCTTGAACAAACGGAATAAAATATGCATTTATCCCGATTGAAAAACCGAGGACGGCGTACATGAACCCAATGATGAATAAGTACAACCTATAATTTCTTACTGTTTGCGTGTGCATGTTTTTAGTTAAGTGCTATACGGATAGTTTTTCTGTTAAATACAACTTGATTCTATCCAAGGCCTGCTGACCAAATGATAAAGTGGCTTCTTTAGCCGATTGCGTGTACCATTGATTTTCGCTGAAATGATTCATATAGACCCCTTCAGGGCACACAGCCATCATCAACGCTGTTTCTAATTTTCCGGCATGATCAATTGGGAAATGTTGTTGAATATCCGGCGACAACAAAGGATATATCTGAATCCAGTTAAATGGATTATCGCCCGTCTGATGACCCTCATAATATTGGGAAGAATCAACCTTGCCCCACCAGCCTTCCCCTCTTTCACGTTCCAAGAAATCGAATAAGGTTTGTCGGGCAGCTAATTTGAAAGATAAATCGGTTGGCATACCCGCGGAAAAATTTTCACTTTGATGGTGAACAATAACGTGAATGTTCCGAAACCCAATCCTTAGCAAGTTCATGAATAATGAACTTGCTAAGGGCTGGAGAACCTCAGGCCGGACGTGTACACTTCCACGGCCCTCGGGAGCCTCAACCGCATAACTTGCCGCACCATAATAAAATGCGGGTAGACTAATAAAGGGAACTTCTGTTTCTATTTGCGCTAGGGTTTGCGTGATGACCAACGTATCAACACCTGTGCATAAGTGTTCTCCATGATATTCTAATACCCCCAACGGAAGAACAATTGGAATATTTTCGTTAATTGCCTTGCGAATTTGCGCAGGAATCATTAATTCATATCTCATAATTTCCTATTTAGAAGAACCTCTTGGCCTACCAACCAGCGTTCTGAATCAGGTTTCCATTTTTGTCAATTTCAACCTGAGGGATAGGCATATAGTACATTTTGTTATCAAACAGGACCGGTGTCGGATCAATTTCATGATAAGCGTAACTAAAAGTACCATTTGGATGTTTTGTGATGATAACTCCGTGAAATTTCTTGCCATTCAATACTGTTTCTGCTAATTTCCATCGTCTTAAGTCCCAATATCTTTTCTTCTCAAAACATAGCTCTATGTACCGTTCATTCCGAATCAAATCCCGCATCTGGTTTTTATTAAGGGATCCACTCACCAATTCTGTCGTAATTCCCGCTCTCTTACGCAAAGTGTTGAGAGCGGCATACACTGAAGCATCGGGAGCAGATAAGGCCTCATTTTGCGCCTCCGCATAATTTAATAGGACCTCCGCATAACGAAGTTCTATCCAAGGCTGATCACTCCCAGTACTGCCTGTATAGATTGTATTTTCAGGATTAGTCGCCTTTCGTGTATAATACCCAGTAATGGTATTATAAATAGTATTTTCTTTGGAAGCATCGTAATCTCTCCCACCCTGGTAGGTTTCCAGGGTGATCTCTCTTAAAGGAGGACCACTCGTAGTGCCTTTCATTTTCGAACCATTGAAAGCAATAAATGCATAGAACCGATTATCCCTTCCGATATACGGGTCCGCAGGATTATAATTTGATCCTGCATCATTGATTTTTTTTCCATTTTTCATCGGAAAAGAGTTAACCAGCTCTTGCAAAGGAGATAACTGTCCAGCATTGTTATTGGCTAAAATCAATGGCCTTAATCCCGCATCCCAACTGTGCTGCTTTTCAGGAAGCTTATATTGAATCTCGAAAATCGATTCGGAATGTGTTGCACTTCTGTCCAACCATATTTTATTCAAATCCGGATGCAAACTATATTGTTTCAAATCCATTAATTCCTTATTGGCCAGGGCAGCCTCTGCCCATAAGCCCTGCTCATTCTTCTCGTTATATAAAGGACTCGCGGCAAACAACAAAGCCCTTCCCAGTAATGCCATCGCGGACCCTTTTGATGCTCTTCCTCTAGGTGCGTTCTGGGGCAGTTCTTCTTTTGCTTTACGCAGTTCGCTAACGATAAAATCAAAGGTTTCTTGGGTTGTATTCCGTTTTACTTGAAGGTCATCATCCAAACCCTGAGGTTCACTTATAATGGGTACCCCACCATATCGTTTGACCATATCGAAATAAAGAAATGCCCGAAGAAATCGTACCTCTCCGGTCATTCGTGTTTTGGCCTCCTCATCCAGTGGTGCCTGGTCGATTTTAGCCAAAAATTCGTTCGTTTTTCTCACTTGTTGATAGGCCCAAAAATCCAGGGGATTTGAAATCTGATCCCATTGCCCACGCAAAATCTGGTTTGGTGCGTCTCCTGTATAATTACACCTGCCTTCGTCAGAGATATTATCTTGTGTATTTGAATATTCATATCCAGGACGATCATTATAAAGTTGATTGACCAATAACTCAATCAAATTGGGGTCTGACCAAACATCGTCTTCAGAAATTGCCGACGGGTTCTTTGGATCAAGAAAATTGGATTCACAAGCGCTCATTACGATGAACAGTGTAATAAGGATGGGGATATATGTATTGAATTTCATAATTTCTTTGATTAAAAGGATAACATTACTCCTAAATTATAATTGCGTTGTTGTGGATAATAATTACCTGCCCCAGTGGCAGCCTCAGGATCTAACTCTTTAATTTGGCTGATCGTAAACAGATTAAACCCGGAAACATAGAGTCTCATTTTGTTAATCTTGACTTTATTTAACCAATCAGAGGAAAAATTATAACCAATATCCATCGATTTTAAGCGCACATATCCTGCACGACGGAGCCAGAAATCTGAATCCCGGTTATTGATAGATCTGGAATCAACCCAAGCCAGCGGGTATTTCGCTCCTGAATTTTCCGGTGTCCATGAATCGACCAAATAAGAGAAATTATTGCTTGATCCTCCATTCAGATACATCACTCGACCTGCAGCAGTTAGCATAATATTCCGTTGAGCCGCCCCTTGAAAAAAGAAGTTCATATCCAATTTCTTCCAAGAGAGTGAACCATTGATACCATACATAATTCGAGGTTCATTACCATAGTTTGCAATAACCTGTTGATCTTGAATAGTAATGCTGCCGTCACCATCAATATCTGAATATTTAATATCTCCTGGTAAGCTTTTCAACCCAAATTGGTAACCGCCATACCAGGCATCTACCTCCTCTTTGGATTGAAACAACCCTATTGCATCGTACCCTGCCCGGTATCCGATTGGTCTGTTCAATTGTTTATTAAATTCCAGAGCATTCGCCGGGTCATCTATTTGCGTGACAGTATTCGTTGCATAAGAGCCTACCAATCGTATAGTATATTTCCAGTCGTTGAATGAATTTTGATGACCAATTGTAAATTCAACTCCTTTACTTTTTACTTTTGCATAGTTCTCATCAGGCAATTGCCTTCCAAAGGTTCCAGGTACCGACCGATCTTTGCTCCAAAGAATATCGCGTGTATTTCGATAGAAATAATCAACCTCGAAATCTAACATTGAATTCCATAAACTCCACTCTAGTCCAATATTCGTATTATCTTGTTTTTCCCAAGTAATATTATAATTTGGATAGACACCATAATCTATTTGAGGAATCGCCTGACCATCTACAATCGGACCTGCACCTGTGATAATCGAATAGCTTTCTATAAACTGATAGGCACTCACCCGGTCGTTTCCGATTAAGCCTTTAGACAATCTCAGTTTCAAGTTGTTGATAAACTTTAAGCGGTCATTGTTCTTAAAAAAGGGTTCTTCTGATATACGCCATCCCGCAGAAACCGCTGGGAAAAACCCAAATCGATTGTTTTTTGGAAAACGATAGGAACCGTCGTATCGAAATGTTCCCTCAAAAAGATATTTTCCATCAAAAGCATAATTTACACGACCAACCACAGATTTTCTGGCATCGGTAATATATCCCCGACCATCAATGGATTGGTTGTTTGGACCACTGGCAAAAAACTCATCTTTAATATTCGAGATGAAGTCCTCTTTTCGCGCATTGAAATTTTTACCCTTTGAGCCATACTGTTCATAAAGCAACATACCGGAGATATTGTGGTTGTTAAAATCTCGTGCATAATTTAACGAAATATTATACGTTGTATTGGTCAGTGCGTCAAAACCTTCGCTCAATGATGTTCGACTACCCACCATCTTTTCATTGGTAATATTGCCTTGCTCATCTTCGTCATACATCGTATAAGGCATAGCAAAAATCTTGTTCAGGCTATGTTGCTTATAATAGGAAAAGTTCCCGTTTAGGGTCAAGCCTGAGGTCAATACGTCCAATTTTTGATTAAAAAATAAGGTCCCTTGAAATATATCGTATTCTTGATTCTTATAACCAGAATTTTTGATCATTTCTACTGGATGAGACGCTGTGGTGTTGGCTGGTCTTCCGCTCGGATGATAAGCCACCCTGGTTGGAGAAACATTGATTACTCGGTGAAAGATATCGGATGCATCCCAACTTGGAGAATCAAATAATTCCTGCCTTGCTTCAAGATTCAACCCGACGGTTAGGCTGTTGGTAATGGATGCATCAATATTGGATCGTATGTTATATCTTTTGAAACCAATATTATCGTAAATTCCGGTCTGATTTAAATAGCCGAAGGATCCGAAATAACGAACGGATTCGCTACCCCCTTGGAGGGATAAATTATGTTGGTTCTGCGGACTACGCTCTTTAAAAGTTTCAGCATACCAATCTGTACTCCTTTGTCTGAATTTTTCTAGTTCATCATCAGTGTAGAAAAAATTAGCCTGGGCGGGGTTAGAAGGGTCATATCCCTGGTTATAGAATGCTTGATTACGTGTAGTTCCATACTCATGGGCATTCATTAACGTCGGATATTGAGTAGGCTCTTGCAGACCAACCATCCCTGAATAAGTAAGCAGAGGCTTTCCGATTTTACCTCGTTTTGTGGTAATCAAGATCACGCCATTTGCTGCTCTGGCTCCATAAACAGCTGCCGCCGAGGCATCTTTCAATACCGAAATACTTGCAACCTCATTTGGATCTATATTTCCAAAACCATCCGAGCGGATGATTCCGTCCACCACGATCAATGGATTATTATCATTTAATGTACTCAATCCCCTGACACTGATTTTAGAACCGTTACCGGGTCTACCATCGCTGTTCACCGAGGAAACTCCAGGCATACGTCCTCCAATCGCATTGGACAGGTTATTGGTAGGCGTTCGTGCAATTTCTTCGCCACTTACAGTCGCAACAGATCCGGTAAGGTTGATTTTCTTTTGCGTCCCATATCCCACCACGACTACTTCATCCAGATCGTCGACCAGTTCCACCAGCGAAACATTAACCGCTGTTCTATTATTTACAGGAATTTCACGGCTTGTATATCCCATTAATGAAATAACAAGGACAGGGTTCTGCGTCTCGTACGATACCACAAATTCACCTTTATCGTTGGTGGACGTTGCGATTTGCGAATTTTTTATACGTATAGTTGCTCCTGCCAGGGGGTTTCCTTGTTGTCCACTGACCACACCGTTCACTGTTTTTTGTTGGTTTTTACTCCCTTCACTCGGCTGATTCTGAGAATTATTATTCCCTACGGCCACTTCTTGCATAGGCTTAATAACGATAATATCATCTTGAAGTTCCCATTCCACACCCTTACCCCGCAACATAGTGCCCATAGCCAGTTTTAAGTCCATGGCTCGAACATCTATATCCACGCGAAGTTCAGCTAGGGCACGACCATTGAAAAAAAACTGTTTGCCTGTTTGTTTCTGAATGCTACGCATCGCCTGAATCAAGCTTATACCTTTACCCTGCAAGGTGACCTGCTGAGCAAGTCCTTTTGCTGAGACCGTGCAAATGCTTAATAGCGTTAATAAAGCGATTAATTTCATCGGTAATAAAATTAGCTTCACTAAAGACCTTAATCGGCCTTTAACAATTGAATAAAAAATCATAATTTTAAGTGGTTTAAATCATGTTGAAAATAATTGGCTTTTTCCTATTGTCCAATTGCTTAAAAATTGATTTCAATCATGTCCAAGTAGTGTTCCAGCACTATTTGGACTCTTTTTGAAATTCTTGAATTCTTTTTTTCATAACTTGTGAAAAGATTAAAAAAATGGGCATTGCACATCTCTTCATTATTTTTTCACAATTAATCTGTACGCATCATTCTGTCGTTCCATTCTAAATTTGACGCCTCCTTTTTCTAAAATTTTCAATACGGTTGAAAGTTTATTAGACCGTTTAATTTCTGCAAAAAACTGTGTTTGTGGAATCGCGCCTTCATAGCGTATCTCGAAATCATACCATCTGCTTAAGACTTTTAAAGCTTCACTTAAATCAGTATTATTAAACACAAACATATTCTCCTTCCAGCCCAATACATCTTCTACATTCACTATTCCTTTGGTTATTTTTTGGCTGCTGTTAACTGATTGTTCACCAGGAGATAAATATAATCCTTGGATATTTTTATCGCCAGGATGTACTTTAACCCGTCCATGCAATAGCGTGGTCTTTTCTGAAATATCTTCCTGGTAAGCCTGAATATTAAAAGCCGTGCCTAACACTTCGACGGTTTGATTCTTCGTTTTAATATAAAAAGGAGTTCGCTCCTGAACTGCTCCTTTATGATGATTTTTAGCGATCACCTCAAAGTAACCCTCACCCACGAGTTCAACAACTCGTGCCGTATCCCGGAATTTCAATGGATATTTAAGTGTACTGCCTGAATTAAGCCATACTTTTGTTCCATCAGAGAGCATAATTTGATAGCTACTTCCTTTAGGAACTAGCAGAGTTGCTGTCCTAGCCTCATTCAGTCTCTGGTTTCCTTCCAATGCAGACCCATCCGTATACCGCAGCTCATCGCCCACCTTTATACCTGATTTTGAAACATTTAATACTATTGAACGGCCATCATCAAAGCTCAGAATTGCGTTTGAGGAGGGGGCAGAAATTTCATGTACAACTTGAATATTAGACCCTACATTTGAAGGGCTAAGCACAAAGAATAAAGTGGCAAATGTTCCAATTAATAAGGCAACGCCTGCGATTTTTAAATACGTGTATTTGTTTATTTTGAGCGTGCGCTTTGACTGTTTATTAATTTTTAAAAAAGTTTTCTCTCGAAGTTCCCTTTCCCATGATGACTTATCGGATTGATCCAGATTAATTTTCCGAATTAAATCCTCCCAGAGGGTCCCATCGTCCTTAATCTTATCCATAATTTGGTCATAATATGGATTTTGAGTACGCCAATCTTCAAGAATCGTATGCTCTTCTAAACTGATGCTTCCATCAATTTTCTTTTTCAAAAGGGTTATTATTTCTTCAAGATCGTACATTGGTTTAAATGGTATTTGACTAGAAACGGAATTCTACATAAAACCTTAGTAATTATTTTTATTTTTTTATTTTTTAGACTCTCGGCATGTAACTTCTGGAAAAAACAGCTCCTCTCAAGCTAGAGATATTTACAGGATTTACACTGAATCGAGAATAAAACCCTAAATGATGGCATCGTTAAACAGGGGTCCGCTTTACGGTTTTTGGCAATTCGGCACCTTTACCGAAGGGGATTATACGAAAACCATTTCGCTAATTACGCAAACGTTTGTGGAATCTGATTGCTTTAATATTTACCTATATTGTGTCCTTATTTACCTAGTAATGAACATTAATCTACTTAAATTCTGCTCCAAATTCTTTTTGGGATTGGCAATTAGCCAGGCATCTTTTGCGCAGTCAAGGGTTGAAAAAACATTCAACGATGGCTGGAAATTTTACAAAGCAAATAATTCGACTTTCTTTACTGATTTCAACAACGGCCAAAAATATTCAGAGAGCCAAGGGCAATGGACAAAGCTCGAAATCTGGGAAGACGTGAACCTCCCGCATACCTTCAACAAGGACGACATGCAAAAAGACCGAAACTTCTTTGAAGGAAAGGCGGTTTATCAAAAGACCTTTTCTGTCTCGGCTGATCAAAAGGATAGGAGAACTTTTATCAAATTTGAGGGTGTAGGGGCAGTAGCACAGCTTTTTATAAACGGAAATTACATAGGGGAGCATAAAGGAGGCTATTCTATGTTTGTGTTTGAGATTGGCAACTCGATCGACTATGAAAAAGAAAATACCATTACTGTAATCACAGATAATAAGTCAAGAAAAGATGTAATCCCAATCAATCAATTCTTGTTTCCTGTTTACGGAGGAATTTATCGCCCGGTACATATCATTAGCACGAATAAAACCAGTTTTGTGGTGACTGATCAAGCGTCTCCCGGAATCTTTATCAGACAAAAAAATGTTTCCAGCAAGCAGGCTGATATTCACATTGAGGCAAAATTGGAAACCAAAGAAAAAAGTATCAAACAGGCCGAACTGGTTATCGAAATAAAAGATCACCGAGGGAAATTAGTTCAATCTGTAAAACAACCTGTCAAAATCAGCCCACAAGGTGTGACCTATATTGCGCAGCAGATCAAGATGAAATCTCCTCATTTGTGGGATGGAATAAGGGATCCCTATTTATATTCATTAACAGCAAAGCTTGTCGCCGGTGGAGAGGAACTAGATGCTGTTGAACAACCTCTAGGCGTACGAAAGATCGAGTTGATTGCTGGTAAGGGTGTTTTCCTAAATGGAAAAAAATATCCGATGTATGGCGTAACAAGACATCAAGATCGAGAAGGGTTTGGATCGGCATTGTCTTTTCAACAGCACAAAGAAGATATGATGTTAATAAAAGAGATGGGAGCCACGACCATACGCTTGGCGCATTACCAACAGTCTTCAGATATGTATTCCCTGGCAGACTCTATCGGACTCTTGACATGGGCAGAAATTCCTTTCGTAAATCGAGTATCGTACTATGAAAACGATAATGCGAAGCAGCAAATGTCCGAACTCATTAAGCAAAATTTCAACCATCCTTCCATCTATATTTGGGGTGTTCATAACGAGGTGTATTCAACAACAGCCGATCAGCAAGTTCCAGTACTCTCTAGAGAACTGAATGATATTGCCAAAACATTAGACCCCGATCGATACACAGCAGCCGTAACGGGATATAATGTAATCGACAGGCAAGAAAACTTAACAACGGACGTACAAGGAATTAACCATTATTTCGGCTGGTATGGCGGTAAGATTAATGATCTCGGTCCCTGGGCAGAAAAAATACAGCAAAACTTTCCCGAATATAAAATCATGCTCTCAGAATACGGGGCGGATGGAAACATCGATATAGGAAAAGAAACGATTGAACCTCCCACTGACGTAATTTCTGGAAAGGCGTTTGCGGAAAATTATCAAACTGAAACGCATATCCAGCAATGGGCAATCATTGAGAAAAACCCAATCATTTTAGCTTCCTATCTATGGAATGCTTTTGAATTTGCTGTTCCTGCTTGGAATCGTGGTGGGGTAAATGCAAGGAACTTAAAAGGCTTAATTACCTTCGATAGAAAAAGGAAAAAAGATTCGTTCTATTGGTATAAATCAAATTGGAATCCAGAACCTATGATTTATCTGGCCGGAAGAAGAGACAACATGCGTACAAATAGCCGCACCAAGGTACAGGTCTTTTCCAATCTTGCTCCAATCAGCATTTGGGTAAACGGGAAGGAATATACAGCTAAACAAGGTGTTAATTCAAAGCATTGGGTTGTAGAAGATATACAATTGCAAAAAGGAAAAAATGAGATTAAAGCGCTCGCAAAGAATGGAGATTCGGTGTTAAGCGATGAAATGATATGGACACTTCACTAAAACTTAAAAGATGAAAAAGATATTAAAATACACATTACTTGGTTTATCAACTATTTTGATGAACCAGGTTGTACATGCACAATGGACAGGTCCAAAAGTGAAACCTAGCGTACGCAAAGAGGTTAAATACGGCCCCATTACCCCAAAACATAGGGAGGATGCACAAATGCAAGCCTTTAGAAACTACGGACTGGGACAATTTATACACTGGGGTTTATATGCCATCCCAGGGAATGAATGGGAAGGAGTAAGCGCAAGAAAAGGCGCTGCTGCATCAGAATGGATACGTACTTGGAGCGGCCCTAATGCACCCAAGAATTGGAAGCAAACCTACGACAACTTATATAAACAGTTTAATCCAAAGAGTTTTGATGCAACAAGTTGGGCAAAACAAGCGAAGGATATGGGGGCCAAATACATGATTTTCACAACTAAGCATCACGATGGCTATGCCCTTTGGCCTACCAAATTCTCCGATTATAACATATCAAATTCACCTTATAAAAAGGATATCGTAAAAGAAGTGGTGGATGCCTATACGGCCCAAGGTATAGATGTCTATTTGTATTTTTCCGTTTTAGAATGGAATAATCCAAATTACATGTCTAAAGAACCAAAGACCCCAGAAGAAAAGAAAAAATTCGCACGGTTTCTTGAATATACAAAAAACCAATTATTGGAACTTTTGGAAAACTACCCACAGATAAAAGGATTTTGGTTTGATGGAACTTGGGATCAATCCTGGGTTAAATCACACGAATTTACCTATAACCTAGAGAAAGAATTGCGAGAAAAGCATCCAGGCTTGATTATTGGATCCAGATTTAGAAATGATGAATTCGGCAAGCGTCATTTCGACAGCAATGGAGATATTTTAGGAGATTATGAACAAGGTTGGGAGCGAAAATTGCCTCAAGAATTTGAATGGTTAGATGGAAATGATTGGGACGCGGTGATGACGATTCCTCCTAATGGATGGGGATATATGAAAGACTGGTCAGGCCTTTATACCAAAACCACCGATGATTTATTGGATATGCTCATGCATACCGTTTCATTAAACGGAAATTTTGTGTTGAATTTTGGTCCTGATGGAGACGGAAAAATGCATCCTGGTGAAGATAAAATTGCCCAAGAATTAGCGGCTTGGATGAAGATCAATTCGCAAGCGGTATACGGCGTTAGACATGTGGATTTACCTAAGACAAAATTGGGCTACTATACACAAAAAGACAGTACACTATACCTGACAGTTTTCAATCGACCAGTCAATAATATCGCAAGAATCGCCGTCTCTAAGAAGGCGAGTGAAGTTCCTGTGAAAGCCAGTTTGTTGGCTAATGACATGCAGTTGGAGGTAACACATGCTGACATTGGTCTGGACCTGGATAAGAACACCTATTATGACATTCGTATTCCCAAAGATTTTAGATCAGACAGGGCCTTTGTGATCAAAATACAAATGGGCAAACCCGCAACCGATACCCAGAAACTCATGGATGCTAAAATGTAACTAATCCATTTAAAAGATAACAGCAGAAAGGCGATCAAATGTAATGATCGCCTTTCTGTTTTCAGAAATGTCTGTTCGTAAAACTGATAGTGAAACTTAGCATAGTGAGATATAATACTAATTCAGGGATTCCTATCAAATTGTAAAAAGCAAAGACAGGTGAGTCAAAATACACGGATTCACCTGTCTTTACGATTAGATTAACGTGTGTTTGAACTCTTCGCTCTTGAGTTGATGAGTATAAGTGCATTCAAAAGATCTACCTCAAGCAAAGGGATCCAGCAGATCGTTTATTTTAGTTTTTTCAACCTTGTTAGTCCCTCCAGGTAATAGTAATCCGCATAATTCAGCGGAACATCAATTTCCGAATTATGTGGTAAACTACCAACACAATGTTTAATAAGGAACCCTGCATTACTTTTATAATCCGCGAAATATTCGGGCGAGGAAAGGGTTTTTAGGGTTTGCTCTGCAAAATTCAGGAACAACTCTTTATCTTTTCCTTTGGAAAAGCCGGCAAGCTCCACCAATGCAGATGCAGCAATGGCAGCCGCTGAGGCATCTTTGGGCATCGTCTTCAATCCACGTCTCGAAAAATCTACATCTGATTTATATCCTTTTTCCTGGGCGTTAAGGTCCCAATAAGGAATTTTATCTTCAGGCAAATTATGGTGATTAATATAGAATTTAGCAGCCTTTTGAGCGGTCTTGAGGTAATCGGGCTTCTTGGTTTCTCTATACATCATGGTAAAACCATAGATGGCCCAAGCCTGTCCACGTGCCCAAGTGGAATTATCCGCATATCCTTGGCTAGTCTGTCTATGGATTGGCTTTCCATCCTGACCATAGTCTACCACATGATACGTACTGTAATCCGCTCGGAAATGATATTTCATGGTTTGATCGGCATGACGAATGGCGATTTTTTTATACTTTGGATCACCCGTTAACTTGGATGTATAGCATAACATTTCCAAATTCATCATATTATCGATAATTACTGGATAATTCCAAACTGTACGACCATCCCATGACTTCGTTTTATTCCAGGACTTAATAACGCCCACTTTTTCATCATATCTCTTTAATGCAGTGTTCGAAGAATGGACGATAATGTCCTGATATGCTTTGATTTTTAGCGGATCTTTTAGATATTTTAATGCATTGCCATACGAACAGTACATAATGAAACCAATATCATGATGCTGATCTAAATCTTTTGCTTTTTCCAATGCTTCTGTCCATTTAATCGCCTCAGATTTTATATCCTCGCTACTGGATTGCTGATAGAGATACCACAGAGAACCTGGAAAAAATCCTGCGGTCCAATCCCACTCATCGGTACCAATCAATTGTCCAGTTTTTGAGTGTGTTCTTGGAAATTTCTTTAAAGCGTCGGCCTGTTGACTTAAAAATTGGTATTGTTTCTCCGCCTTATCGAAACTGCTTTCTATAAAATCCGGCGGTTTGGGCGTCATATTCATAAACAAGATGGCAGATACAATGACCGAAATTGAGGTAATTTTTAGCATATTCATTTTTATTTTCACTATTGGTTGTTAATATGTAACGTGGTAATCTCTTGGGAATTTCTCTCCAGAGAATGCTTTTTGAGAAGTCCATTTTTCATTCTTACTGGTCCAGAATTCATCATTCGCAGGTAATCCCAAAGGAAGAAAGGATAAAGAAGCTTCGTATAATGAGCCGACATTGGTATATGAATCAGCGATATTTCCTTGCTGGTCAGATGTCAGACCCAACACTAACCAACCTTTTTCATCATAGATATCGTGACTGTATATATTTTTGAGCACCGCCGTTAATGCTCCCCGGACTTGCCCTGATGAGAGCTCCTGTGGTAATTTCTTGTCCAGGGCTACGGCAGCTAATGGTTGAAACGCCGCATTCCGGTAGGTCGAGCTCCGACCTATGACTGGATAAAAGCCTTCTGGAGAAATCATACGTTCCAGGTGATGAGCGTATCGTTGCATTCGCTTATAAGCACGATCGTATTTTTCTTGATAACCAGATCCTGCAGAAAGATTATGTTTTAGGGTTTCCACCAACATACAATGGATGATGTAACCGTTATAATGATCAAAACTAAAGCGAGCTCCGTCACTATACCAGCCGTCTCCTACATACCACTCTGTATCAAACTTTTGGATAGCATAGTCAATTTTTTGTCGCTGTGGCTCCTCGCCCACAGCATACAGCAATGTTTCTGTCAGGGCTGAAAATAAAATCCAATTATTTTCGCCTGGTTTTATCCAACGTATGTATTTGAATTCCTGGATCACTTGTTTTTTTGTTTCAGTAGGCAAAGGCTCCCATAAGCTTTTGGGCGCTCTTAAGAAAGCCAAAGCTAAATGGGCGGCATCAACAAGGGTTTGTTTGGCAGGATCTCGCCAGGCAAAATAATCTGAAGATTGTGGATTTACCGCATGCTGAATACCCAATAAAGCCTGCTTGAGAAATTTATCTCTTAATAAGCCTTCGGGACTTTTATCCCCTGGAAGCGCCAGCCATGGAGCCATGCCCGCCAACAGCCTTCCAAATGCTTCAAGATAACCTACACGTGGGTTTCTAGAATCAAAAGATTCGCTGACTACCATGGGCATATTCTTTTGCAACATTCCCTTGCTGATATGATCAAGGATAGGAGTGGCCATTTTACTTATTATTGACACCCAGTAGTCACGATCATCGTTGGTGAGTTTGCGTTCTGCTTTTGTTTTAGATGAGATAGCATGGCTATTGGTTGCGCCCAGGGAGCATCCCCCCAGCAGCAATCCAGCCTGTTGTAACCAAATCCTTCTTTTCATCTTTTTTTAGTATATGTATACATTTAGATCAGGTGCCAAGAGTAGGTTGTATAGAAACTCTTTAAATTTTGGTTCCCCCAAACTCAATCTCACCTTATACCATCTCGGATGAATTCTTAACACGCTGCATTAAACAAGAATCTCTTTGCTTAACGATTGCGTTTTATTCTCAATGTTTATCCGAAAAGGTTCAATATTAGTAGCCCCTAAATTACTTCTTAATTGCTTTCAGCAATGAAATAATCACGAAAACGATTTCTTATCGTTAAGCAGGATGTTCTAGTTTTCGTATAGTGTTAGAAAAAGAGAAAGATCACCTTGAACTGAATTAAAATGCCTAATTTAGAGCACAGAGAACTCTTCAACGTTTAAAAAAATGTGCTTAATTCAATCGGATTGCTCAGATAAAAAATTGAATTTGTTATTTTAACTAATATGAATCGCATAACCCTCAAAGAATTAGCTAATAAATTAGACCTGTCGATATCTACGGTATCAAAAGCGCTAAACGATAGTTTTGAGATTAGCGAAGAGACAAAACTGCGGGTACGCAAGATGGCTCAAGAATACAATTACAAACCTAATATCTTAGCGAAAAGTCTAAAAACTGGACGGAGCAATACCATTGGAGTCATTATTCCCTACTTGGCGAATCCTTTTCAATCCCAAATCTTAGAAGGTGCGCATCAAGCGGCATTCGATCACAATTATAAGCTTGTATTTATGCAAAGTCGTGAAAATGCTAAGCTGGAAGAAGAGTCTCTGGAAGTTCTCCATCAACAAAATATTGATGGGGTTATCATCAGTCCTTCAGCCAACAGTAACCTAAAATCCTTAAGACAATTCAATCAGCTATTTCCTTTGGTCCTGGTCGACCGGATAGATTTTGAAATCGATACCTTTAAAATTGGCGTGAATAATGAAAAAGGAGCTTTTGATGCAACGCAACATCTTATCGATTTAAATCGGCAAGATATTCTGGTGCTGTGTGGTAGAAATATAGGGGTTAGTGAAAAGCGAATTTCGGGGTACAAAAAGGCATTAATGGCAAATTATATCCAAAACGAAAAAGAAAATATCATTCAGGTTGATTATGGACAGTCTCGGGAAGATCTGATCAAAAATCTAAGCCCGATCTTGGAAGAAAAAATTAAAAAACATACCCTTCCTATTGGACTTTTAGGAACAACAGACACGTTGACGGTAAGTTCTCTAGGAATTTTATCAAACTTAGGGGTTATCGTTCCTGATCAGGTAGCGGTAATCGGCTTTGCCAATACGGAGGCTGCGGAATCCTTGAATCCTTCACTTTCTACCATCATCCAACCTGCCAGGGAAATTGGATACAAGGGTGTTGAGAAACTAATTCAATTGATTGAATCCAAAAATCGATTCCAAATAGAATTCGATACCATTATGCTAGACACCACGATTATTCTTCGTAAATCCACTAAAGCTTAACGGCCTTCATACGCGGAACTAAAATCTTCATGATGCACCAGGCGATCAAATAGGCAAAACCGCAGAAAATAAAGACAATAAAATACCCTTTATCAATGCCATTTACCACCGAAGACCCATTATCCGATAACTGCTTTAGAAATTCTTCCACATTACCTACATTATGTCGCTCTAAGAATGACTCTTTGGAGACTGGGTTGGCGATTTCCGGAAATTGACCCACCAAAAGCTTTCCATTAACCTCACTCCAGTGGATTTGGGCATAGTCGAATAATTTGCCCGAGTAAATATTAATAAAAAAAGAACCTAGCCCCCCCGCTAAACCGCCTATCCCTGTGACGGTAGCAATTGCTGTTTTAGGGAACATATCGCCAACCGTCGAAAAGATGTTCGCTGACCACGATTGATGAGCAGCCGCACCTATACCGATCAATACCACTGGTATCCAAAAAGAAATATGCCCATAAGGCAATACCAGCAACACTAGTAATGGAAAAAAGGCGAAGATTAACATCGCTCTCATTCTGCCCGCATAAGGATTCATTCCCTTACTGATAAAGTAAGAAGGCAACCATCCCCCAATGATCGATAGCATCGTAATACTATAAAGTACAAACAAAGCCAATTGTCCATTTAAATCAGATGATTTGACACCATATACAGAACTTAAATAGGCAGGCATCCAGAATAAATAAAACCACCAAACCCCGTCTGTCATAAATTTACCTACCGCAAAAGCCCAGGTTTGCTTAAACCTTAAGCAGTTTAAAATAGTGACTTTACCATTAGAAGCTACAATTTCAGCACCAGAGGGCTCTCTTTCTAAGTCATCATCCTGTTGGATGTACCTCAACTCAGCTTCGTTTACTTTGGGTTGTTCCTCTGGCTTTTCATACAAGTAGATCCAGAATCCCATCCAAACAAACCCCAAAGCACCAATGATGATAAACGACATCTCCCATCCCCACCATTTGGCGATGACAGGAATCAGCAAAGGAGCTGCTAATGCGCCAATCGTCGATCCGGCATTAAAAATACTGGTGGCTAGAGCTCTGTCTTTTTTCGGAAAATATTCAGCTGTTGTTTTTATCGCTGCTGGAAAATTCCCAGCCTCACCTATGGCTAGAACAAAACGAGCAAATATAAACAGCACAATGCTGACATTGACCACGCGTCCTACATCATGAACCCTGGCAATAGCCTCTTTTGCGCCTTCAAATCCCACAAACCATTCTCCTGCAACAATTCCTGAGGTGGCAATACCACAAAAGGCATGTAGAATAGCCCCTATAGACCACACTCCAATAGCCCATAGAAAGCCTTTTTTAGTATTCATCCAATCGATAAATCGACCAGCAAATAACATTCCCACAGCATAGAAAACGGAAAATAAAGCCGTTATTAATCCATAATCATTGTTTGTCCAGTGAAATTCAGGAGAAATAAAATCCTTCCAGGTTAATGATAGTACTTGTCTATCTAGGTAATTAATGGTTGTGGCAAAAAATAACAATGCACAAATCGTCCATCTATATTTTCCTGCTTTTTGCTCGTTCATAAAGTGATGGTAACGGTTAAGAAATATAGGTAGACTAAACTTGAACTAAAAAAAATCTTTCTTTTAGTCAACTCTCTTTTGAAGCGTACCTATCTTTTTAGTGTTTATAATATTTCAATTTTATAAATTAAATCACGAAATATAAAACAATAGTTACGCTATCGTTTTCGAAGCATGGCGGATTGGCCTGGATATCGAGGAAATTTTAATTGTTGATATCTTGGCTAAAATTCCGTTAATTTTATGAGATTAAACCCTAGAAATCGAAATCGATTTCGCAATTTAAAGTGCATTGAGAGCGCTGGGAATACTATCTTAAACAAATTTAACTGATGTTGATATGGAAATTACTTTTGAGAGCAGGTATGCTATCGGCCCGAACGAAGCCAAAAATCT
The DNA here is from genome assembly GCF_059758715.1 of Sphingobacterium sp. GQ94. NCBI lineage: Bacteria > Pseudomonadati > Bacteroidota > Sphingobacteriia > Sphingobacteriales > Sphingobacteriaceae > Sphingobacterium > Sphingobacterium sp. GQ94. The sequence continues at coordinate 327,675 of NZ_JCAXEC010000001.1, read as the reverse complement.
AACGACTAAAGGGCTCCGTGAGAACTTTTTAATTGATACATTGTTTTGGAACGATCGAATTCATTTTGTTTATACTCATTACGACCGTTATATGGCAGGTGGTGCCATGCCTGTGGATAAAAAGCTGAAGCTGGAAACAATTGATACTTTGCTCAAAGAACCTTACTTTTTGAATAGACGAGAGTTAGGCATTATTAATGTTGGCGGAAATGGCCAGATAGAAGTAGATGGAGAGATCATTGATCTGGGGACCAAAGAAGCGTTGTATATTGGAAAAGGAGTAAAAGAGGTCTATTTTAGCAGTATGGATACAGCAAATCCTGCAAAATTTTACATGAATTCGACACCTGCTCATCATTCTTATCCAACAAAGAAAGTCACAAAAGAGCTGGCTAATAAAATTGAATTAGGTTCCCCTGAAACCTCAAACCATCGCATCATTAATCAGATGTTATTGCATACTGTCATCCAAACCTGTCAATTACAAATGGGTATGACTGAACTAAAGGAGGGCTCCGTTTGGAATACCATGCCAGCGCATACTCATGAGAGGAGAATGGAGGTCTATTTTTATTTCGAGGTGCCTGAAGGACAGGCCGTGTCTCATTTTATGGGGCCAATTGATGAAACACGTCACATTTGGTTAAAGAATGAACAAGCCGTAATTTCCCCTCCTTGGTCAATACATTCGGGTGCAGGCACAAGCAATTATACCTTCATTTGGGGGATGGCAGGTGAAAATATGGATTATGATGATATGGATAGGTGTGCAATAAATGATTTGAAATAGCATGAAAAGCTTATTTTTTGTTGGTTTACTTTTATTTGTAGTCACCTTTTGCGGATACGCTCAAAAACATATACTGGTTAAAAATCCGACACAGCATGCTCGAAAAGAAATCGTATCTATTCCATTCGTACAATTCAAAAAACATTTCCAAGTTGATACCATTTTTACCATTAAGGATGCTCAGGGAAAAATCTTCTCGCACCAGTTGGAAAAATTGGGTGGGAGGAATCCAATCAATGTGTTGATTTTGGTCGAGATAAGTCCAAACGAGGTCCTCTCATTACTTGTCTCCAAGATTGCCAATCCTGGCTCTGAATCTCAAGTGTATGCACGCTATGTACCCGAACGGTTTGACGATTTTGCTTGGGAAAATGATGTTGTTGCTTTTCGCATGTATGGAAAAGCACTAGAGGGAAGAAAGGATAACGCCCAAGGGATAGATTTCTGGGCAAAGAGAACCGATGAACTGGTTATAAATAACTGGTATAAAACCGGGGATTATCACCAAGATCACGGCCAAGGGCTTGACTATTATTCGGTGGGCCAAACTTTGGGACTTGGGGATATTGGACTCTACCTAAACGACGATTTGCAGTACACGAAGCATTATCGCCACTATACCATTTTAGACAATGGGCCTATCCGAACCACCTTTAAGTTAGATTTTGATCCCGAAGTGATTCAGGGACAAGAAATCACCTTAAGCAAAACCATCAGCTTGGATGCCGCAAGTAACTTCAATAAAATAACCATTGATCTTAAAAATTCTGCAAGTCCTACTACCCCTATCGCTATTGGACTTGTTTTAAGAAAAGAAGCAAACCCCTTATTAACCATAGGCAAGAAAAACGAGTCCATCGCTTATTGGGAGCCTGAAATTAATGCCAATGGAAAAACAGGTGTGGCTGTCATTCTCCCAGCGGGTAAGGCGAAATACGACCAAACCCGGGCAGAGCAAATTTTGCTGATTACCCAATCCACAAATGGCCAGCCATTGACCTACTACAATGGCGCTGCCTGGGATCGGGCGGCAAAAATAACGACCCAGCAGGCTTGGAATCAAACCGTCCAGAAATATAAAAACAATCTACAGAAACCCTTAAAAGTTCGCTTAAAATAAACGATATGACTATATTCAATTCATTTAATTTAACTGGGAAAGTGGCGCTTGTCACTGGATGTAAACGAGGCATAGGTAAGGCTATGGCAGAGGCATTGGCGGAAGCTGGAGCAGATATCATCGGCGTATCCCAAAGTTTAGAATTGAAAGGCTCCCTTGTCGAGAAATCCGTCGAATCCTTAGGACGAAAGTTTGCGGCTTATCAGTGTGATTTTTCAAACAGAAAGGATTTGTACCGATTTATTGCTCAGGTAAAAAAAGATTATCCTATTATTGACATACTGATCAATAATGCAGGAAATATTCTTCGCAAACCCGCCGTTGAACATCCAGACGAATATTGGGATCAAATTATTGAGATCAACCAAAATGCACAATTTATATTAACGCGCGAGATTGGGAAAGAAATGGTTGCTAGAAAATCAGGAAAAATTGTATTTAGTGCATCATTGTTATCTTTCCAAGGGGGTATAAATGTCCCAGGCTATGCCGCTTCAAAAGGTGCTATAGCCTCCTTAACCAAGGCTTTTGCCAACGAATGGGCGAGCCAAGGCGTGAATGTCAACGCCATTGCACCAGGGTATATCGCAACGGACAATACACTAGCTCTGCGGGGCGATAAAAATCGTTCAAACTCCATTCTTGAGAGAATCCCTGCAGCTAGATGGGGAGAACCGAAAGATTTCAAGGGTCCAATCTTATTTCTAACCTCTGAGGCCTCTGATTATGTCCATGGGACTATTCTGACTGTGGATGGTGGTTGGATGGGCCGGTAATACGTTCCAAAGCATCCATATTACAATTAGAACTGCTTTTATTTCAGAGCGCTGCTCTGTAGACATTTGGCAGCTACTTTGGCGGCAAGACGCTAGAGATATAGTGCCGATCTCAGGGATAAATAAACAAGATAGATTAATGTCCTAGAGCCAGTTGTTAGTCTTACATAAAGGGTGTAAAATTGCCAGATTCTACTACCCTTTTAATACAATTTTTTTTTAAAAACTAACCTTCTCAAAAGGACCTACATACCAGAATCAGAACACAAAAATCAGCCAAAATATTCGCAACATTTAAGAATAACCTAAGGTTTCAAAGAGAATACAACCTCAAACAATATGACCCTTTTGAGAAAGCCAAAACTATAGGTCATTTTACAAAAAAACGGTTTGTAACGAAAACGTTTTCACGGTTTACGCAATCGATTTCATGCAATAAATAATTGAAAGTGATTGTTTTATGGCGTTTATTTACCAATAATTTATAAATCTGAAATCAGAATTTGATTTAGTCTTATCAAATACTATTAATCATTAATAACCAACAAAATGAACTATTTTCAAGCCAAATTAACGATTAAATCAATCGGGTTTAATTGGAAGTTTGCATTACTGTCATCCTTGTTGTTGAATACGGAATATTTGCTGGCAAGCAAAATAGAACACTCCGATTTAATAACCTACAACTATGACAGTCAACAGCAAACAATCACCGGAAAAATTATAGACGATAAGGGACAACCTCTTGCTGGTGTAACGGTTTCCGTAAAAGGGACAACAATTTCAGTCAGTACAAATAAAGCTGGTGAATTCGCTATCCAGGCTCCCTCAGCAAGTGCAATTTTAACGGTTAGCTCGTTAGGATTTCAGACAAGAGAGATACCCGCCAGTTCAGCCGCAAACATTACCCTCGTACCCTCACAGGATGTCCTGGAAGAAATCGTTGTTGTGGGTTTCGGTACACAGAAGAAAAAAGATTTAACCGGTTCAATTACACAAGTAAATGCTGATCAGATCGGGAGCAGGCCGGTGGCAAATTTGGGACAGGCATTAAAAGGCTTAATTCCGAATTTGAACGTTTCAGTCGGAAACGGATCACCAAATGCCTCTACAAGTTTGAACGTAAGGGGCACGACTTCCTTGAGCTACAGCACGGATGATAAAAAATACGTATCCAGCAATGGCTCTCCTTTAATCTTGGTAGATGGAGTTCAAATGGATTTCAATAATTTGAACCCTGAGGATATCGAGTCAGTAACTACCTTAAAAGATGCATCAGCCAGTGCTATTTACGGAGCAAGAGCAGCCTTTGGTGTAGTCTTGATTACCACAAAGACAGGGAAAAGGGGACAAACGAATGTCGACTATTCTAACTCTTTTCAATGGAGTAAAGCTACAGCGATTCCAGATATCATGAATGCTTACGACTTGCAAGATGCCTATATCAAGGGTTTTGCGCTTCAAAACGGTCAAACGGCTGGTCAGTTGGAATTGGACAAGTTGGAAAAAATCAAGGAATACATGGCCAATCCTACGACCACAGATCCTTATTTTCTGGATAGCAAAGGGAATCCAATTTGGATTGCGAACATCAATCCTTATGAAGAGGCTTTAGCCGCATCATCGCCTATGCAGAAACACAATCTTTCCTTTTCTGGTGGTAATGAAAAAGTGACTTATTATACTTCTCTAGGGTACCAAAACCAATCAGGTATTTATAAATTGAATACTGATAAGTTGAACCGATATAACATGGTTGCCAACCTAGGAGTTAAAATAAATGATTGGTTTAAAATTGATACAAGGAACAATTATTCCTTTAAAAAATACAGTGAACCAGTAAGTCCAGGAGGAAAAAGTGGTTGGTGGACAGCGCTCTCTCACGAACCATCGAGAAACGTAAACATGCCATTATTTACTCCTGAGGATTCCCCTGTTGGTAAAATGTATACGGATAACATATTATCTTTTATGGATTATGGTTCATCAAATAGAGACAATGATGAAAATATGTTAATCCTAGTTAACCCAACCATCACCCCGTTACCAGGGTGGAATATTAAGGCTGATTTATCCTATAAAACAGTAAACTCTCACAATAAACGTGTCATCCCCTTATTAAACAGAGTAGAACCGGGTAGTTGGAAGGTGGTCAATTCTCATACATCACCTTCGAGTATTTATGATTTTAGATCACGCTCAAACCAGTACACCATAAACATCTATACAGACTACAGTAAATCCTTCAGTTCAGGACACAGTATTTCGGGTGTACTAGGGTATAATCAGGAATGGTATGACTACAATGCTTTATGGGTTGACAAAAAAGATATTTCTGAAGGAGTTGATTTCATCAATGGCGCGAGTGGACAATTAACTGGAAATGACGATTTCTTGGACTGGGCGGTACGAGGCCTTTTCTATAGATTATCGTATGATTATAAAGGCAAATATTTGATTCAATCCAATGGCAGATACGACGGTTCTTCAAGATTTCCTAAATCAGGTCGTTTTAAATTTTTTCCCTCCTTTTCAGCGGGTTGGATAATCTCTGAGGAAAATTTTGCCAAAGATTGGAATCCATATATTTCATTTTTTAAATTAAGAGGTTCTTATGGTAGTATCGGTAATCAGGATGTTGGTTATTATGATTATATTCCAACCCTCTCTCAAGAACAAAACATTGCCTATGAATTTGGTGGTGTCAGACCTAGTTATATCAAAGCTCCGAATCTAGTAGATGCTAATTATACCTGGGAAACCGCTACCACGACTAACTTCGGTGCTGATATTAATTTGTTCAGAAACTTTGAAATCAACTTTGATTGGTACAGAAGAATCACAAGCGATATCCTAACAGATGGAGCAAGCTATCCCGCAGTGATTGGCGCACTGGCGCCTGTAAGTAATACTGGAGAAATTCAGTCTCAAGGCTGGGAGTTAATTGCAAAATACAAAAACGAAACCACTTCGGGCTTGGGCTACGATATAGCTTTGACCATTGGAGATTATAAATCAAAAGTTACCACCTATAAAGGAAATGACAACTACTTGTTGAGTAAACTGTTTTCCGGAGCTGTAGTAGGAGACATTTGGGGCTATGAAACCTATGGTCTTTTTCAAAACCAGGCTGAAATTGATGCCGCGAATCCAGCTGAATCCCAAAAAAGTCTTAATAAGCTATGGTACCCAGGCGATGTAAGGTATGTAGACTTGGATGGTGACGGAGAAATCACTACTGGAACAAATACCCTAGATAATCCTGGAGATCGTAAGATTATCGGGAATAGCACGCCACGTTACTCATATGGGTTGAATGGTAATTTGAGGTATCAAGGATTTGACTTTAATATCTTCTTACAGGGAGTTGGAAAAAGGGATGTCTGGATTGGCAACAATTTGTACTGGGGTGCCGGAGCTACAGGAACCTATGATATTTACAGAGATTCTTGGACACCAGAAAATACTGGCGCCAAGTTCCCGGGCTATTACAATGCCGGTAAAAACAGGCAAGTTCAAACAAGATTTATCGAAAACGGAGCCTATTTGAGAATTAAAAATATCTCACTTGGATATACTATTCCAGCTCAATATACGGAGGCCATTAAGTTTAAAAGGATTAAACTTAATGTATCTGCTTTCAATTTGTTTGAATTTAAGAAAGTTCCAAAAACATTTGATCCGGAATTATTAAGTATGAGTTATCCAATTATGAAATCTTTCGCATTTGGAATTCAAGCAACATTTTAATCAACTATCATGAAATTAAATCATAAGATATATATAACCCTACTCAGCATAACGATGCTTTCAGCATGTAATGACGAGTTTTTAGACCGCAACCCTGATGCTGATCGTTCAGAAACTAATTTTTGGTCTTCTAAAAGTGATTTTGAACTCTTTGTAAATACATTATATCCAGAATATTTAGCTGGTTTCGGTTCTGGGTGGCAGGATGCGAATGTGGCTCCCAAAGGGATAAATGAAGCCGAAATGGTGTATGGTGATATGATCACCGACAACGCGGTAACAACCAATTATTCAAAAGTTACCAATAATGATTACATCGATTACCTCACCGCAGCCTCAGGTGGGGGTGGATGGAACTGGGCCAATTTACGTCATATTAATTACTTCCTGAATAATTATAAAAAGACTCCGCTAAAAGAAGAAGAATATGCCGCTTATTTAGGTGAGATTAACTTTTTTAAAGCCTTGGAATACTTTCAAAAAGTTAAATTATTTGGTGATGTTCCTTGGTTGACAAAAGACCTACAAACCAACTCTGAAGAATTGTTTGGTAAACGCAACCCAAGAGAAGAAGTGATTGATTCTGTCTTAATGGTGCTGGATAAGGCCATTACATTGTTGCCAGAGAGTTCAACAAACTCGGGGCGAATCAATAGAGATATTGCGCTTTTCTTAAAATCAAGAATTGGGCTTTATGAAGGAACCTTTAGGAAATACCATGCCGGTAAAGATTATGAAAAATATCTTCAGCTAAGTATAGAAGCTTCGGAAGCTTTAATCAATTCCGGAAAATACGCTATCCTAACAGGTGAGAAAGAGCAGGTATACAATAGTCTATTTGCCCAGCAAAGCTATGCCGATAATAAAGAAATAGTTTATTGGAGGGGCTACAATGCGTCTCTTACTTTAGGATCAGCATTCAGCCGCTACTTCACTCAAAACAATAGAAACGGAGGATCAAGTGCAACCCGAAGTTTAATAGACGATTATTTATGTATCGATGGAGAGTCAATCAGTACAAGCGATTTGTATAAAGGAAAAAGCACGCTGCAACTGGAATTTGAAAACCGGGACCCAAGGTTAAGACAAACCATTTGTTTACCGGGAGAGTATACTCTACGAACAGGTATCGGTATGACCGGAGCTACTGCTAACCCATTACCTGGGATTAAAGGTTCTAATACCGCAAATGGAAATCTAGCAGTCACCGGATACAGAGTGGCTAAATGGTTCTATGATAATCCAGATGATTGGGCACGAACTACCAACGGATTGCAAGCTGCTCCTGTAATGCGATACGCTGAGATATTGTTAAATTATGCTGAGGCAAAGGCCGAATTAGGTCAAATTTCGCAAGGGGTATTGGATCAAACTGTAAATGTTTTAAGGGCCCGAGTTCAGATGCCGGCATTACTCCTTGGCCAGGAACCAACTGATGCCAGATTAGATCAAATCTACACGACCTATGTTGGCTATCCTTTAAATCCTACCTTAAGAGAGATCAGAAGAGAAAGAAGAATTGAGATGGCTTTTGAAAATGTTCGTTGGGATGATTTGGTGCGCTGGAAAGCACTTAAACTCCTTTCCATGCCAGTAGAAGGCATGAAGTTTAATCAAAGCGATTACCCTACAATTAAGGTAGGAAGCGATATCTTTTTAAATCAAGAAGGATTAATCCTTCCCTATGCTCAAACGCTGCCTAATGGTAGAACGTTTGATGAACGCATGTATTTCTTCCCTTTACCAATTGAAGACTTAGTCTTAAACCCGAATCTAGAACAGAATCCGGGATGGGAAACTGGAAAATAAGTATTAGCCTTTAATAAACTTAAATTATAATCTGATGAGAAAAGTACTTTTTTATTTACTACCATTCTGCCTTTGCGGTTTGATAGTGGCATGTCAAATTAGTGATGCTGAAATGTATCCAGTGGAAAATACTGAATCGCAAGACCTGGCAATAGCCGATTCAGCGCAGGTTTTTAAGGTGACACCTTCTGCCGCTACAGAAAGTAATCGAATGCAGCTACGCGCTAACCATAACGACATGCAAGCGACTGGTTTTTACGTTTTACCCAACAGTACCATCACCCTGAAGGTGAAACTGAAATCGGGACAAACAAACGCCAGATTGGCCATCGGAACTCCTTTTAGAGATAATATCCGCCCAATAAGGCAATATTTTAACCTAACTGAGGGGACACATACATTCACTACCGATCAATATGGAGGTTTAGTGTATGTGATTTATACGGCGAATGATTACAGTACAACTGGCGAAATTAAAATTTCCTTTAAAGATGGCTTTATTCCCGTACCCTATTTTCAAAAAGGTAAAACAACCCATCAGCAGTGGGTTAAGACCTTAGATTCTTTACAAAACAGTGTACCAGACGTGATGTTCTCTTCAGATCGAACAATCCTCGTCGCCAATATGGATGAAGCGCTACTATACAAAGATGAGGATCAACAACTTATTACTGAACGATTAGATTCTATCATTGAGTTTTCTGATTATATAAGTGGATTGAAAGGCACGAGCGGTACACACGCCGTTCCTTACAATAAACACCTGATCACAGTAAGGGATTCTGCATCGGGAGGTTACATGGCAGCAAGTATTGCCATTTTTTATACAGAAGCACTCTCGTATCGAATGTTGCAACCAAAGTATCTTTCTAACACCAACGGATGGGGACTATGGCACGAAGTGGGACATACCTACCAGCAGAAAGCATGGACTTGGGGAGGCTTAACAGAAACAACGGTTAATGTCTACTCCTTAGCAAATGAACGTGGTTTTGGTTTACCAATAAGCCGGATCACTGCAAATAACTCTTGGCCCAAACTTGACACTTACTTCGAAAAACCCATTGCTGAGAGAAATTACAACGCAGGAGACAACGATCTGAAATTGATCATGTTCTATCAATTGGGACTTGCTTTTGGCGATGATCTTTTCATTCGCTTAAGTACATCAACTAGAGAAGAAAGACCTACCCTATCTACTGATGAGGAAAAAATGAGATATTTTATGATTTCATCGTGTAAGATCACACAAAAAGATTTGTCCGATTTCTTTAGAAAATGGGGATTTAAAACGAGCGAATCGGTTTATGCTGAAATTGCTGCTCTGCAACTACCATCACCAGATTCGGATATTACCCTCTTAAGAGATTAATTACAGATAGAGTACGAAAAGGATCAAATTTTTGACGATTTGATCCTTTTTCAATGGATTTTAATGACGTTTAAAAATTTTATTTGGAGGTGGTCGCTCAAATTTACTTTAGAGAGTCCCTTTCAAATAAAAAATTGGTTAGAAATTTATCTTTCCTTCAACCGAATTTCATACAATTTATTCCAGTCTTTTCCTGTCACCAATAACGTTTTGCTATCTGCTTTATAAGCAATGCCATTCATTTCATTACCTGTTGAAGCTCGTTTGCCATCATAGAGGCCAACAAAATTTACTTTCCCTTCGACAACACCAGTTTTTGGGTCAATAATAACCACCTCATCCCGGTCCGCATGGTACAAGTTGGCATATATTTTACCATCGATAAATTCCATTTCATTAATGCTATCTACAGGGCCATTATTATCAAAAACTTCGATCGAACCTGTCTCTTCAAAAGTTACTGGATTTAGAAAATAAAGTCTGCTTGTTCCGTCGGATTTAATCAAATGTTCGCCATCAAAAGTTAGACCCCATCCCAATTTACTATTTTGGTAATTAAAAGTCTTGATTTGCTTAAAGCTACCTTTATCAAAAACGAAACCCATGTTATTTTGCCAAGTAAGCATGATAACTTGATCTCCAATTACCGTCATGCCTTCTCCAAAATACTTCGCGTCTAAATCATATTTTTGCAGGACCTTACCTGTTTCTAATTCAACTTTACGAATAGAGGAACGTCCTTCCATTCCAGTCGATTCATATAACGAACCGTTATCGTAATACAACCCTTGCGTAAAGGCTGTCTCATCGTGAGGAAAAGTATTTATAACTTCGAACGCATACGGCTTGGGGGCTGGGGGAACAACTAACAAGTCGCTGTATGCAATATTTTCTTTTCCTTGAGCGTAAACCTTTGCACTCAGTCTCTTACTTCCATAACCAAAACTATTGGAATCAAAAACAACGGATGATGTATCTGTTTTTCTTTCCAAAATATCACCGTCTACAGAATATACAACTGAATCAATAGTTGGATTAGGAAAATTAAGCTTTAATTCCAATCGGTCACCTTTTAATACACGACTATCTTTTGAGGGGGTTACAAATTCGAATTTACCTTTTTGGGACTTACAACTAGCGATAAACAACATGGGCAAAAGTGCCACAATTAATCCCGTAATCTTAAATTTAGCTTTCATATTATTTAAAAAAAACGTCGTATCCATTATTAACTTTTCCGATGGGGGTGAGAGAAAGAAACTTCTATCAGCAGATTCCCTACCTTTACGCCCCAATTTAAGGTATTTATTTAAATTTATTCTCATCTTATGAGAAATTCGTTCCTTTGGTGTGCGACCTGTTTCTGTCTATATGACTAGGGCGAAAGAATACGCTATTTTACAATGGTGTTCCCTAATAACACCCCAAGTAATTTCTCCCCTTCTTTTAGTTTTTGATATTTTGAGATCAATACCTGAATATCCGCTTCATCTTGAGTGATCTTCAGCTCTTCCCTGATCTTGATCATTTGCACCTCAATTTTATTTTTTTTCATGCGGTAAATCAGTTGATTTACCAGTTCTTTTAATTGGTCCTGTTCTCCGGGAACAAATATTTTTCGTTTATCATCATTCCAATTGGGGCTGATTTCATATTTTGAGGCGATAGAATCAACCGCCAAATTAGAAACATCAGGATCCTGATGAGAGAAAAAGAATTTTGCTTCTGGAATTTCGTACTGTTCAGCTTGTCTCTTAAACTCGTTAATAATGATGAGGCATGGTATATTGACAAAATCAATATCATCTAGGCTACCAAGCAAAAATGGTGCAACAGGAATATCGCCATCACCCTCCCAGCTAACAAGCTCTTTACCATAATTCAGAAGCACACGTACAAGCTCTCTTTCCATCAATACTTCAGAGCTAAAAACAGGAGTAGCGGTTGTCTTTGGAAGGGAAATGCCCTCAGCCTGCATTGCAGCTAACATTTCAGCAGGAATGAAATCATCCATTGGCTGATCTGGAGAAGGTTGAGAAAACTGGATAGCTGATGCCGCATCTTTTTTATCTCCTGCCTTTGCCTTGCCTAATCTGATTTTATTGAGTTCGCTCAGTAAAACCCGTTCCTCTATATCTAAAAGTCCACTACATTGCCGAATATAAACGGAAACCTTAATTTCATCTGGAATCAAAGCAATGCTATTTACAACTTCCCGAATAACCTCAGCTCTTTTAATCGGGTCCTCTTTTGCATCGCGAAGAAGAATTTTGGTTTTATAAAACACAAAATCTTCCTGATGATTTCCAACATACTCTATAAAAGCAGAGGAACCATGTCTTTGAATATAAGAATCGGGATCATTGCCATCGGGAAATAAAAGAACTTTTACATTTAGTCCTTCTTCCAATAGCATATCAGTTCCTCTCAAAGAGGCCTTAATTCCGGCCTCGTCACCATCGTAAAGAATGACCACCTGTTTGGTATACCTGGAAATCAGTTTGATTTGTCCTGTAGTAAGTGAAGTTCCAGAGGAGGACACAACATTCTCTACACCTGCCTGATGGCAAGAAAGTACATCGGCATATCCTTCAACCAAATAACAGAGGTCTTTATCTGATATGGCTTTCTTGGCCAGATGCAGCCCATAGAGAACATTGGATTTATGATATATCTCACTCTCAGGAGAGTTCACATATTTCGGGACATTTTTATCGGTCTTTAAAGTTCGCCCCCCGAATCCAATTACTCTTCCTGTGAGATTATGAATAGGAAAAATAACACGACCTCTAAACCGATCATAGAGGGACTTATCATCACGCTGAACAGCAAGTCCAATCTCGACTAAGTATTCCTTTGAAAATCCTTCTTTTTGAGCAGCATCTATTAAATTCGTCCAGGCATCAGGAGAATAACCCAAATCAAATTTTTTGATTATTTCATCACGATATCCTCTTTCACGGAAATAGCTTAGCCCAATTGATTTACCTAAATCAGATTCCCATAAATAATGCTTGAAAGTTTTACTTGCCCATTGGTTTAGGACATACAGACTTTCTCGTTTATCCTGGGCAGCCAGTTGAGCGGGTGAGCGATCAACCTCCTCGATGGGAATATTATATTTAACGGCTAGGTATCGAATAGCTTCCGGATAGGCATATTTTTCATGTTCCATCACAAACTTCAAAGAGTCACCCCCCGCACCACATCCGAAGCATTTATAGATACCTTTAGCTACAGAAACATGGAAAGATGGGGTCTTCTCGTTGTGGAAAGGGCAATTGCCTATTAAAGATGTTCCTCTTTTTTTTAGATCAACAAAATCGCCCACGACATCCTCAATTCGGGCCGTGTCCAGAACTTTTTCTATGGTTTCCTTTTTAATCAAACTCTTTCCTCTATGCTATACACAAAGATAAGATACACTGATCAAAAGAACGTATAAACATTAAATTTTAATGTCCACCTCAAAGCAATCAATTATTTGAATACCTTAAGATAGATCTGATAAAATGTTTTTATATAGGCCATATAGAATGGAAAACTAATTGCCTCGAAAGGCGCAATCACTAGATATTGCTTGAAGTTTCTTAACAGTCTAATGGCGCTGTTAACTCTCCCGCCGGGTTTCAAAACATCAGGATTTTCAGCATCATAAAATCCAAAATTACCCGTTCTCATTAAGTAATCTTTCATCCAAGATGAATCTCTTTTTTGCGTGTCTTTTATGGGAACAAATTCTTCAGGAAGATCTAATAAATCTTTTAATACCTTATGAAAGATTTTTGCCCATTTAAGGATCCCTAAACGAGTATAGATTCTCTCCAATTCTTTCCCATCAATTGATTTACCAAAAGTATAATACAATCGAGCGGAATCACACAACTGCCTTAGGCCAATACCGTAACCAACTTGATGGCTCAAAATATGAGCATTTACCTGAACTATATTAAATAAAGGCGAGGGCCCTTCGATTTCCTTCCCATCGATATTTACAAAATGAGAAATTGCATATTCCTCCTTAATAAAATCTTCTAAAAATGATTGGACAAAAGGATTTCTAATTTGAACAAATTTACAATGATGCTCAACAAAAAAATCATTAAAGGAATAATCAGAAGTAAAAAGTGTTTGAATACGATAATCATTACTCAAACTTTCCATTAATTTATTCCCAGCATTAAAGTCTTCCTTTGTCCGGAAAAACCAATCGATATCTCCGCTCGTCCTATGGCTTGGATGTAAATAATACTTTGAGATTTCTCTTCCTTTTTGCAGGACGCAAGAGATATTATTTTCTTTGAAAAGATTATATTGCTGAGCAATTACAGTATCCATTTTTTTATTATTCCGCTCAATTCGATCTAACCGAACAACCCATTTGAGTAATATATCACTTGGAGGAAGTAACTCTTCAGGTAAACTTTGAACAGAATAACTAACCATACCTTCTACTGTATGATCAAAAGAAAGTTTGAATATATCAACCCAGTCCGACCTATTTAAATTCACAAAATAATCTTCTTTTATATCTCGTCCCCAAAGTGAACTTTTTAAAGCCTCTAAAAATGCTTGAGTTGAAGGTTTATTTAAATTTTCGAATTTATTCATAAGGGAAACAGGTCGTACTTCATATTAATGTCTCAAATATGCAGAAAAAACATATTATACTAAAAAGTTGTATAATTAAATGGAACATAAAACGATCACCCTTTTAAAATAATTATAATTTAAAATATTGTAAAATTTAGTCTTCTAGAATTTAATTTTCAAAGGAATTATTAAACAAAATCTTTATCCAGTCTTTCAAAAACAGAATTTTTCGAAATATATTCAGGTACAATTTCTTTGATCAACTCCACTAAAACCATTGGATTATGATCAGCTCCTTGTGAAACAACCTGTTTACAGATATGTTCAATTCTAGCCTTTTTAATTTCTAGTTCATCAGTATTCACTTTGGCAATCATGATTTTCTCATGATGCGTTTTGGTTGTATTTTCGTTATCGGCCAATAGCTCTTCGTAAATTTTTTCACCTGGACGTAGTCCGGTTATCTCAATACTAATATCCTCAGGATAATTAAACCCCTTTAATCGAATCATGCGAATTGCTAAGTCCATAATTCTAACTGGCTTACCCATATCAAATACAAACACCTCCCCTCCTGAACCCATTACCCCTGCTTCCTGAACCAACTGACAAGCCTCAGGAATAGTCATGAAATAACGGGTTATATCTTGGTGAGTTACTGTTAATGGTCCGCCCTTTTTTAATTGCTTTTCAAATAAAGGAATTACCGATCCATTTGAGCCCAATACATTTCCAAATCGAGTTACAATAAAATTTGTTTTGCTTTGCCTGTTTAAACTCGACACATAAATTTCAGCAGTACGTTTTGTAGCACCCATTACATTCGTTGGATTTACGGCTTTATCAGTCGAAACCATAACAAATTTTTGAACGCCATATTTATCAGACATGTCAGCAATGTTCTTGGAACCCCAAACATTGGTTAAAATTGCTTCATATGGATTTTGCTCCATTAAAGGAACATGTTTATAAGCAGCCGCGTGAAATACGATTTGAGGTCGGTACTGCTCAAAAACAGATTCCATAAATTGACGGTCTCGCACATTCCCAACAATATACATCCCATCCTTTTTTGAATTACATTTTAGATCTTGTTGTAGGTCATAAAGTGCTGATTCTGCTTGATCAATAACAATCAATTGATCAAAATCAGTATAACTAATTTGACGAACCAATTCTGAGCCAATTGATCCGGCGCCACCTGTAACCATAATGACTTTTCCTTTAAGCATCTCATGCACCACAGGATTTTCTAATTTAATGGATTCCCGGCCTAATAAATCATCGATTTTTAAGGTACGCAATTGTCTGCTGGCAACCTTGCCGTTTAACAATTTAGCTGAAGTTGGCATGATCTTCAATTTAACAGCCAATGGTTCTATTTGCGCTGAAATTCTTGAAAGGCGCTCTTTGTTGTTGTCATCCAAGGCAATGATAATACTGTCTACTTTAATCTCACTAATAAAAGGATCGGTTAGCCTATCCATATTGAAAATCTTATAGCCATT
Organism: Sphingobacterium sp. GQ94; assembly: GCF_059758715.1. NCBI lineage: Bacteria > Pseudomonadati > Bacteroidota > Sphingobacteriia > Sphingobacteriales > Sphingobacteriaceae > Sphingobacterium > Sphingobacterium sp. GQ94. Next base: position 311,957 of record NZ_JCAXEC010000001.1, on the reverse strand, counting down.
GATAAACTTTCCGATCCTGTTTGGATTATCGTCAGCAAAAGCGACCACTTTAATTTTCCTACGGGTCTCATTTCTTAGTAAATTGAGTGTTATCATCCCCATGTTTCCGGCACCAAAAATCAGCACCCGTTCAACTTCACGTCTTCCGAAAAAGAAATTTTCATAAATAGTACGATAAAACACTCTTGCAGCAACCAAACACACCATGGTGAAAAAAGCGTGAGTGAATAATACAGCAAAAGATAGTCTTAGGTATTGACTGATTAAAGCCGTGCTTTGAAAACCAATTCGAATTAAAAATGAAATCGCAGTCAAAACCACCCATGCACTTAGAACCGCTTTAAAAATAGTCCAAGCATCTCGAAAACCGGTTTGACGGACGATACCTAGATAAATTTTAAAATACGAAAAGGAACAGAAATAGACTATAGAAACGATAATCGACATTTTCACCATCAGTTCAATCGCAAACTTCCCATTAAAACTACTTATCACGAAATTAGAAAGGAAATAACAAAACAACACAATGAGCATGTCAATTAAAAAAACAACCCACCTCGGGCTATCTTTCCTGAAGTATCTTTTCAATCCAGTAATATCCATTATTTATATATAAACGTATCTTAAAATTAATTCTTAAACTTAGAAGACTAATAAGGCAGGGTCTTATTTAGGATGTTCATACAAAGTTAATGCCACTATGTTATGCATTTTCTATAATTAACAAATGGTTAATATACATCTGGTCTAAAAAAAACATCCATTTTATTTATTCGGTAAAAAGGGAAACAAAAAAGAGAATTCGACATTATATCTTAATTTTAAAAAATAAAATGAAAAATTAAAGAGGAAAATGCAGGCGCAAAACAATTCAATAAAAAATGCCCACAATAGCAAGTTGCATTTTGAAGGCATTGAAAATTTTTTATTATTTCAGGTTATCTTTTCTTTTTCCCAAAAACACCTTTAAACTGTTTTTTTAGTTTCGCCCTGAAGGAAACAGAACTGGCATCAACATAACCATAACCGTAGCCGTAACCATATCCATAACCGTAACCACGAGCAAAATCAACATCATTTATAACTACAGCCATGTTTTTTAACTTACCATCCTCGTAAAGCTCCTTAGGGACATTTAACAAACGTTTATCTAAATAGTTTGCACGAGCTACATAAATGGTTAGGTCTGCATTTTCAGCTATTAATAAGGTATCTGTTACCAAGGAAACAGGAGCAGTATCTACAATGACAAAATCATAATTTTCTCTTGCATATTCAATAACTTCCTGAAAATGTCCATTCATCAACAATTCCGCAGGATTAGGAGCAATATATCCGGAATAAATGATGTCAAAATCATATGGGGCAGGTTTATGGATAATGATATTATCCACAGGCATATCCGGATTAATCAAATATTGAGTAATCCCAATATTAGTATGTTGAAGATGTGATAACCCTAAATAATCTAGTACTTTAGGAGAACGTATATCAGCACCTATTAATACTACTCGCTTACCGGACATCGCTAATATCCGAGAAAGGTTGGTAGCTACAAAAGATTTTCCCTCACCTGAGGTAGTGGAAGTAACATAAATAACGGAAGATGTATCTTTTTTTGCCCCTAACATAAAGGAGATATTGGTTCGAAGAATACGAAACGCTTCCGCTAATGATGACCGATCGTTGTCCTTAACAACCGGATCTTCTGAACTAGGGAGTTCTCCAAGAATTGGTGCATTAAATTTCTCTTCAATATCCTTACGAGAATGAACTTTATTATCCAGTAAGAATTTTATATATAGAATACCGAAAGGTAATAAAAAACCAGCGATAAAAGCGCCAAACAGAATCATTGCTTTTTTGGGTGAAACTGGAATATTCGAACCATATGCATTATCTATTACCTTCAAAATCGCAGGAGTTGCAGATGCTTTAATTTCAGTTTCCTCTCTTTTCTGTAGTAAGAATAAATACAAAGACTCAACGATCTGTTGTTCTCTTGAAATATCTTTAAATCCTCGCTCTTGGTTTGGTAATTGATTTAACTTTCCTTCAAACTTATTTTTCTGAGCATTTAAAGCACCTACATTACTTTGAAGGATTTTTCTATAATTCGACAAAGACGCTTTTAGGGAATTACTTAATTCATATATATTACTAGTTAATTTTTGAACTACCGGATTATCGGGAGTAGCAGATTTTAACAAATCTTGACGCTCAAGGATCAATTTATTATAATTACTCACATTGTCTTGAATAGAGGGATCATCAAGGCCTAAATTGGATGGTAATAATTCACCTCCATTTGTATCAACTGACCCACTAATCATGTCTGCCAAACGTAACTGTGTTTGGAATTCAACAAGTTTTCGCTCATTTTCTGAAGCACTCTGCATATATAGTTGAACTTCAGAACTCATATCAACCATATTATTTTGATCTTTATAGTCGGCAACTTTTGAGTCGGCATCTGATAGACTTTTGGAAATTAACTCTAATCTCGAATTAATAAATTCTGTTGTAGCTCGACTTAATTTCGTCTTGTCTTCTGTAACATCATTATTGTATTGTTCAATTATTGAGTTCAGGATTAATTCAGCTTTACCAATATTCCCTGATTTCATAGAAAAATTCACGACATAGGATTGCTTTTCTTTGTTGGGTAAAATCTGAACTGCAGCTAATAAATTATCGACAATTTGATTTGAAGGAACATATGATATAATTAAATCAGAATCAAAATTTTTATTACCTTGAGGTAAAATTATAATTGGACCTATTGGACTTTTTATTTTTTGCCCAAGAACAAAATTCCTGGTACCATTTTCATTATCGACAATAATGAATTGTTTAGCATTTTTCTGAATCGTGAAACTATATTTAATTGAGTCTAATCTTGGATTATTAGGATCTAACAATATCATTCTCAAAGGAGATTGAGATTCTAACATTTCTGAAGTTTTGACATTCCCCTTATTGAAATAGACAATATTTAAACGATTCTGTTCGACTACTTTACTAAATATTCTTCTTGATTTCATTACATCAATCTGATCTAAAACAAAAGCTGAAGCTGGGCTTCCGCCTGCCAAATTTGCTAATTCAGATAGACCAGCTAATTCACCTGTTGCTTTGCTCTCATCTTGTAAAAGAATTTTAGATTCGACATTATAAATTTTATCTGCATATCTGAGATAAACGAATGCTAAAACCAAACAGAAAATAATAGATATTAAAAACCACTTCCAGTAAAAAGCATATTGTTCAAAAATTTGCTTTAAATTAATCTCCTTGTCAACAGGATCAACTGATTTATAGGTGCTTACAGGACTACTCATTTAAATTAATGCTTTATTAGGTTTAATTTCTTGTTAAAACTGAAATAACAGTAATAATCACTCCTGCAATTGACACAAATATAGAGGTATTTTGTGTATACTTTGAAGATTGAATTTTTGCTCCATTTGGCTCAACGTAAATGACGTCATTCTGAGTTAAATAATAAACCGGAGAATTAAGGGCCTCTCTTTTAGTAAGATCAACTCGGAATTCTTGCTTTTTCCCATCTTGTTCACGAATAACTAATATATTATTTCGAACCCCATTTATTGTTAAATCACCAGCAAGTCCAATCGCCTCCAATAAGGTTATTCTATCATTATTAACTGGGAAAGTGCCAGGATTTCTCACTTCGCCCAATACAGTTACTCGAAAATTACGCACTTCCATACTTATTCCAGGATTAACAATATATTTTGCAACTTCATTTCTTAAAAATTCCATTGCTTGAGTTCTGGTCATTCCTGCTAACTTAATCTTTCCTAATTTTGGAAAATCAATTTCACCGCTCACATCTAATGCATATGTCGGAATAAATGGATTAGAAGGTTGAATAGTTCCAGAAGTACCTTGATATGGAGAAACCTGATTAAAAGGTTGGGTAGCTCTTAGATCATCTGCAGTTACTGATATTGCTAAAATATCACCAGGTTGTAACTTAGGAGCATTTAATTCATACGAGGTATTAAGTAAGGTTGAATCAGGTTGAAAATAAACCATATCTTTTCGAGAAGCACAAGAGCTCACCAAGCTCAAAATAATAATAAGGTAGAGAAATATTCTCATAAATAGTTTTTTATTTAAACAGGACAAATCAAAAATTAGTCCAAGTTTTACATTTAATTAACAAAAGTACTGTTTTAAACCAATTAACAAATAATTTTTAAACTTTCCTATTTAAAAAAACCAATTAATTTATTTAAAAAAATTAAAATACTCATTAGTAATTTAAATGTTTCTTAACGATTGAACTTTTGATAAACATATATATTATACTCAATATCAACAACAAAAATATTGCAAAAACCATTTGAAATTGAATACTCTTATAAGTTACCCATATAACCGCAATCCCAATGATAAATTGACTAAAACCATAGAGAAAAGAAACAAACAATTTATTCATTCCAGCTTCATTCCCTAAATATTGATATAAATGAGAGCGGTGAGCCTCAAAAATATTTTCCTTTAAATATAGCCTTCTAACTATTGTCCAAACAGCATCTATACCATATACTGAGAGAAATAGAATATAAATTAAATTTCCTGTTGAAATTATTAAAGATCCTAATGCAAAGAGAAGGATAAATGCAATAGAAATTGCTCCTACATCACCCGCGAAGGCTTTCGCTTTTATCCTGAAATTGAAGTAACTAAATACTAGAACGCCTAAAATCGTGAAAATCAATAAATCCTGATCTATATAGCTCATTTCATTATTAACTATCATCAATAATCCTCCAACTGCTAGGCTATAACACGCTGTAATACCATTAATTCCATCCATGAAATTATAGGCATTTATTACTCCAACCACGACGATGAATGTAATAAATAAATAATACCATGGTAATGAGAATACATTAAGTTCGTACGCCATTAACAAAACAGAAGTAAAATGAATTAATAACCTGATCTTATTCGATAAAGTAAATACATCATCCAAAAATGAAACAACTGTCATGAGTGTTAACCCCAAAAAGAACCATGGATAATCAAAGCCCGAATAAATAAAAAAAATCAAAGCTCCTAAATAAAAAACTATTCCCCCACCTCTTAATGTAATCGCGCTATGGGACGATCTTTGATTAGGTTTATCAATAATATTGAACTTATCAGCAAGCTTAAAATATATAAGCTCAGAAATTATTAAGAGTAAAGAAACAACTAGATAGATCATTATATAATTAATTAACAAAAATAAAACTCATTAAAAGGACCTAATTGTTTTCTCCAAACCATCCTTAACATTAATTGGCATTTTATCTATATTCAATTGATTTTTAATTTTATTATTCGACAACGTTAAATTTGACGTCAATTTCTTTAATCTCTTTGTATTAATAGGTAAATTCAATACATCTCCCAAATTTGCTGCCCAGCTAATTAACCATTTAGGAATTTTCAAATAAAAAGTTCTCTTTCCTGCCACCTTTTCCATAATGTCCAAAACTTCTTTCGTTGAAATTGGATCATCATCAGATACATGATAAATTCCGGAAGGAATTATATCTTGGTTTAAAATAATTTTATTAATTATAAAAGTCAAATTATCAATACTAATAAATGATCTACTATTTTCAAATGATGACAAAGGGTATGGATATCCCTTAGAAACAAACTTATACAATAATCCAAGATTACCCTTATCACCAGCCCCATGTACCATTGGTGGTCTCAGCACAATTATTTTTTTTGTCAAAGGGAGTGTTTGATTGAGTAACCAAATTTCAGCTTCTCGTTTTGATTTCCCATACCACGAGCTTGGATTGCAATCGCTGTCTTCGGTGAGTGGAACTTTTGAATTATATTCTTCCACTGCAGCTATAGAACTAATATGGATTAAAAATTGCGCCTCAGATTTAATAAACTCTTTAAAAATTTGTTTTGTCAATTCTAAGTTCGCATAAAAAAAATCTCCTTCTTTAGCATCACCTTTAAGATCGTGTGCCTTGCCTATTAAATTAACAATCACATCACTGGAGACCAACTTTTCCTTCCAATTTAGTTCTCGCAAAGAAATTGCTGTTGCACCTTGGATCTCTTTTAATAAATGTTGTCCAATAAAACCATTAGCTCCTAAGATTTTAATTTTCATTTAAAATGACCTGTTTAATTTTTGAAAGTATAATGTCATTCGAGTAATTTTCTTTTGCAAAATTACTCGAATGATTTTTTTTCGGGTTCAAATCTCGAAGGTTTTCTAACATAAGTCTAATCTCATCCTTTTGATCCCAAGTAAAGCTCCATCCAAAATTATTTTCCGATAATAATAAATCAATTTCAGAACCTTTATCTCCAACATATAGTACTGGCTTTCCAAGAGCTAACAAGTTATATGTTTTAGATGGAACTCCTAATCCACGCATACCCTCAGATAATGTTATTAATCCAATATCGAATGAATTCAGAAAGAATGACAGTTCATTTCTTGGTTTTGGACCAACATAATGTACATTAGTTAAGTTATTTTTGTTTATCAAAGCTTCGATATCGTCTTTTAATGCTCCATCCCCCACAATCACTAATACTAATTTATCATTTGAAACATTTGAAAACTCCGTTACAAAATTTGTTAGGTTCTGAACTCTACCAATATTCCCTGCAAATCCAATTATAATTTTGTCTGTTAAATCCTTGTTCAAATATAAATTTCTATTAAACCCTTCTATTTCTTTTAGATCTTCATCATACCAGTTTTCTACAACAGTAACAGATTTTTTATTTGAAATCTTCGCTTCGATGATATTTTGCATATCCCTACCAAGCACAATTAGCTTATCAGCTTTAGCATATGCCCAATCGAAAATTACTTTAGTTAACTTGAATACTAGACTTTGTTTACTTACCATTCCTGCAGGAATTGAATTTTCTGGAAACACATCATGAACAAGTAATACATATTCAAATTTCTTAAAAGACCTAATTACTCCTAATGTCAAAACCAATAAAAAAGGATTTGTTACGGCAAACACAACATCATTTTTAGATACATGCGTAGTTACCTTACTCGCAAAAGCAAATGCAGTAAAAACACTACCAAGAAGTCTACTTATTATTCTGTTTTTGTTAATTTTCGGTGCTTTGACATGCAATAAATTAATGCCTTCAATCGATGTATTAGAATTTAGACTAATATTATCATCATAGGCTATATCTGAACAAATTACTGATACACTACTATCTTTTGATAAATATTTGGCAATTTCAGTCATTATATAAGCCGTCGATGTCTTATTAGGGTAAAACAACTCTGAAAGCAAAAAAATATTCTTCATCTTCTTAAATCTCCTCAGACCAAACTACGCGTTTAATATAGTCAGTATAAGATAAAATTATTCTTACAACTTTCTCAGAAACATTAGGCATTGAATAATCTGCAACAGGTCTGAAATTTCTTTCTTCTCCAACTTTCTGTTTAAGGACTTGTTTTAATCCTTGTAATATTCTTTCCGGTGACAAGCCTACCATCATAACAGAAGCCTCTTCCATTGCCTCAGGACGCTCATGAGCTTGACGTATGTTTAATGCTCTGAAATTTAATATTGATGATTCTTCAGAGATGGTTCCAGAATCAGACAAACAGGCATATGATCTCATTTGCAAAGCATTATAATCATGGAAACCTAATGGCTTCAAGAACTGAATTTCAGGACGCATTTCAATTTTCATTTTCTCAATCATATTTTTCGTTCTGGGGTGAGTTGAAACAATGATTGGAAATTTATAGGTATCAGCTATTGTATTTAATGACTCCATCAATCCTCTAAAGTTTTTTTCACTATTGATATTTTCTTCTCTATGTGAAGAAACAACAAAAAACTCTCTTTCCTTCAGTTCTAGTTTTTCTAATACATTAGATGCTTTAATATTAGGCAAATAATGATTTAAAACCTCATACATAGGTGATCCTGTTTTTATTATTCGGTCAGCCGGCAAACCTTCTCTTAAAAGATACTCTCTTGCAATATCTGAATAAGTAAGGTTAACGTCAGAAGTGTGATCTACAATCTTACGATTAGTTTCCTCTGGCACCCTTTGATCAAAGCACCTATTCCCAGCTTCCATATGAAAAATGGGAATATGTCTTTTCTTAGCAGGAATGGCACAGAGACATGAATTAGTATCTCCTAATACTAAAAAAGCCTCAGGGTTTACTTCCTCAAGTAACGGATCAATTTTTATTAATATATTACCAACAGTTTCTGTTGCTGTTTTACCAGCGGCCTCCAAAAAATAATCAGGTTTTCTTAGTCCCAAATCTTCAAAAAAGATCTGATTTAATTCATAATCATAATTCTGTCCGGTATGGACAATAATATGGTCAATAGCCTCAGAGGAATCCAATGCTGTTAATACTCGCGATAATCTAATAATCTCTGGTCGGGTACCTACGACCGTCATTACTTTCATTTTTTTCATAAAAATCTATTCCTATTTAACATCCAAAATTGTTAGACCTCCAGAAAATATGTATCTGGGTCGTTTGCATCATACGGTTCATTTATCCAAAACATGGTTATTAATTCTTCATCACCAATATTCTTAATATTATGTGTATACCAGATCGGCATATCAACATATGCTGGTTCAGTACCATCGAGATAAAAATCCATTCTTTCATCAGAATCCATCTTGCGAAGCTGAATCAATGCCTTTCCTTTAATTACGGCAAAACGTTCAATTTTCCGCGTATGAAAATGGTTGCCCCTAGTAATACCGGGTACAGTTGTCGAATAAGAAGACTGTCCACCAATTCCCATCCTTATTATTTCGACAAAAGATCCCCTAGGATCGGTATGCATTTGAAATTTCCTTGGATATATATCTTTATAATCTATATAGGAGCGAAAAGTATTGAATAAATTCAGCTCGAATTGATCTTTCAATATTGGCACCTCTCCTTTATCAAGATACAAGGTTTTAAAAACCATCAAAAGGTCCAGTACCTCTGATACCTTTTTACTTGAAGTTGGTTCGACAATGTAAAATGGTTGATGCTCATCATTTCTAATTAAATTCAGTATTGAATCAACTAGTTCTTGGACGTAAACCAAGTTTACAGTACCATCAGTAGCTATTGTTGGGGTTTCACTATGCGTAAGTTGATGGCAAAAAGTGGCAACAAAAGAATTATAAAATGGTTTGCCAAATGAACCAAAAACATTTGGAATAAGTAAACCCGTCACTTTACCACCATTCTTTTCTGCCCATTGAGTTAATATTTCTCTACCTTCTTTTTTGGAACGTCCATATAAATTATCCCGCTCTTCTTGCGTAGACGAAGAAATAATAACATGAGCTTTTGAATCAGTTCTCAGCAAAGAAGAAACCAGATTATTTACCAATTCAACATTGGTGTCATAGATAACTTGATCACTCTCATGTCTATTCATAGCTGCTAAATGTACAATTACATCACATTTAGCTACAAAATCATCAAGTAAATCTGAGTTATTAAACCAACTCTTATCAAAATAAATTAACTGAAATTGATCAGGAAATAGACAAATATTGTTATAAAGGTGTTTACCTACGAATCCATTTTGGCCAGTAATTCCAACTTTCATTTTTTATTGCTTATTTATAAAATAATCTAATGGATACGTAAAATCATCATTTACAGCATTTTCAATACCATAATCAGAAAACACTAATATTTCACTGTTTTCTTCTAATGCCTGGAAAGCGGTTCCGTATCCTGCAGACAAATGGAAAACCCTATTTTCTTCAGATTTCAACACTTCCTTTTGAACGTTCAAGTTTATTGCAGGTTTTTCCCAATTATCAATTTTAACAATATCAATAGCGAAAGAACCATTTAAAACATAAAACCATCGTTGTTCCATTTTATGAGCCCTCCATCCACGAACTAATTCCAGATCGGTATTCTTTATGATATAAAATCGTTTCACTAAAGACATGTCAAAATCGTTTACAAAACGAATTTGGCCCCTATGATCTTTGGCTATTCCTCCTCGTATATTTTCTATCATTTGCGCAAAACTAATAGGGATACTGCATTACGTCTTCGCCAAATACTTCTTTGCGAATTAAAGGTAGATTTGAAATCAATTTTTTAAGCCCATCTACTCCTTGCTGATGTGTATTATGAGAATGATAATCCTCTACTTTGGAAACATCTTCTTCCCCTTCTGAAAAATACTTCGCATAATTTAAATCACGGTTGTCAGCAGGTACCCTGTAGAAGTCACCCATATCTTCTGCTTTCAACATCTCTTCACGAGTACATAACGTTTCGTATAATTTTTCACCATGACGAGTACCAATGATCTTAACTGGCACATCTTTACCAGTCAAATCCATAAGCGCTTTTGCCAAATCTCCAATACTTCCAGCCGGAGCTTTATTCACAAATAAGTCTCCTGGATTCGCATGTTCAAAAGCAAATAATACTAAATCAACAGCATCTTCCAATGACATGAAGAATCTAGACATGTTCGGATCTGTAATTGTTATTGCTTCTCCTTTTTGAATCTGATTTAAAAATAATGGGATTACTGATCCCCTAGAGGCCATTACGTTTCCATATCTAGTAAGACAAACGACAGTTTCCTTAAGATTCCTCGCCTCTGCTACCGCAACTTTTTCCATCATCGCTTTGGAAATACCCATTGCATTAATTGGATATGCGGCTTTATCCGTACTTAAACAAATAACCTTCTTAACACCATTCGATGCTGCAGCACGAATTACGTTCTGAGTTCCCTCTACATTTGTTTTAACAGCCTGCATTGGAAAAAATTCACATGAAGGAACCTGCTTTAATGCAGCTGCATGAAAAACATAGTCTACACCACGTGTAGCTGGCTCAACAGATGCAAAATCTCTGACATCGCCTATATAATATTTAATCTTATCATTTTTATATAGATTGCGCATATCATCTTGCTTTTTCTCGTCACGAGAGAAAATCCTTATCTCTTTGAAATGATCTGTTTTCAAAAAACGATTTAATACGGCAGTACCAAAAGACCCCGTTCCTCCTGTAATTAATAATATTTTATCTTTAATTTTCATATAGATTTAAATAATTCAGTGTAACCCTTTCTAACCAACTCCAAATCAAAGCTTTCTCTAGCTGTACTTTGAGCATTCGCACTTAACTCCTTATAATTTTCATTCCCCATAAAATGCATAGTTTTTAGTGCTTCTATGAAATAACTTTCATCGTCAAGGGAACCAGAAAACACACCGTTATTAAATTCAGCACCCTTCCAGGGGGTCTCAGTAGATATTAAAACAGGTAATCCATTGGACAAAGACTCATAAATAACATGACCGTAGTTTTCACCCAAAGTTGGTAAAAATAAAAAATCTTGATCTTTTAATATTACTTCAATTTCTTTAGGAGTCTTGGGGCCTTGAAAGTCTACTTTAATATTTCTTGGCAAGTTTTGAATCAAAGACGTACATCTGCCAAAATATTCTTTATCCTCCACAGGACCAACTATTGTAAAAATTAATTCCCCTTCAATAATTAGATTTTTTAAAATGGATAATGCAAAAACCAGATTTTTCTTCGGAGTGATTCTAGAATAAAAAATAAACTTACTTTTTCCAGATGATTTCACTTTTGACGTATTAGGCAAATTTAAGGAAGGAATATTTGGTGCTAATTGAATCTTATTAGAGGAGAACCTATTTTTAATAAATTCAAACTCTTTCTCTGAAGTAGCTTGAAACACAATATCACGATGATATATGTATTTAAAAAAAAATAAAAAAATTTCCTTCTTTGTGTTAGAAAGTTTCATGGCTCCTTCATCAAATTCTCCCCTCGGAGCGATAATAACTTTGACCCTATTTCCTAATAGTTGATATAATCGCACATAAATCAAATTTAGCTGCGTAACAATAGAAAAGAAACTATTGAAATAAATAACGTCAGGCTTAATATTAAATAAATTAAAAATTACAAAGACTTTATATTGGATGTCTGTTAAATATTTTATTCGAACTTTATCAAAAAAAATCCATTGGTTTGTAGGTATATCATAAGCCTTTCCTTTCATTCCTAGATCATAATTCCTTGTTAGAATAAAAAAACTAAAATTATCTGAAAATAACTTCGTAAGGTTAGCTATACTTTGAATAGGCCCTCCTCCTAAATATCCTGGGGTATAAAAACCAGTAAATATTAATATTTTTTGCATACGTGATTAATGAAACTTTCTTGCCAACTTCAATTTATTGAATTTATCTATATCCCTCATTTTTATTATTTTTGCTGGATTTCCTCCTACTATAGCATAAGGAGGAACATCTTTTACCACGAGTGCTCCTGCTTGAATAATAGCTCCTTCACCAATTGTAACTCCACCCAAAATAATTACTCTTGAACCTAACCACACAAAATCTTTAATAATAATTTCTTTAAGAACATTAGTTTCATCGTATGGAATTTTATCACCTTCATAATTATGATTACTACTTATTAATAAGCAATCAACACCAGAGTGAAAATAATTTCCTATTTCAACTTTCCCAAAACCATTAATAGTTAAACCATTAAAATTCACATAGTCCCCAATATAAGTGTTATTATTTATATTAGACCTACCCCAAACTTTAAGATTTAAACAACTTCCTTTTGCTTTTCTTTTAACCAATGAAACATAAAATAAACCTCTCACTCTAATAAATAAGGTATATATATATCTAACCATATTTTATAAATAATCTTTGTGAACAAATTAAGATAAAAAAACTAATAAGTGCCCATGATATAGCGCCTACTATCGCAGCAAAAATTAACCCAGAATTTTCCAGGAACAAAAAATTCATACTAATACTAAAAAGAAAGGCCGGAAAAGAGCCAATAGTTAAAAGCCAATTCCGTTTATAAAATTGAACAACTGGAGCTAACAACCAATAACCAAATTGAAAAACCACAGACAATATCATCCAAAAAATTAAATTTTTTCCATCAGAAAATTTTTCACCAAGAATAACTTCTAAATAATTGAATAGGAACAACCATGATATTGCCCCAATCAAGCAAAAAGCAAAAAAAAGTGATAGTCTTATTTTATTAAACTTAGATTTCGAAATACCGTTTGTCAGATTTTTCAAAACCCAAGGATGCCATGCAGCGTTGAATGAAACAGCTAGAATTTGCAATATAGAGACTATTTGAAAAGTTGCATTGTATAATCCAACTTGGTCATTACCTAATTTATCACTTATTATGAATCTATCTGACAACGCGAAAAAATATGCTAAAATGCTATTAATCGCTAGTGGTACGACATAAATTAATATTGATTTAATTTCTTTAATTTGAAAAATAAATTTTAAAATATATTTTCTATGAAGCAAGGTTAAACTAACCATAAAATATATGAAATATGAAATAAGTTCCACAATAGTTGCAGAATATACGCTTAGGGTGTTAAATGCGTAAAGTGTCCATATTAATAAAAAATATAAAATAGATTGCCCAAGGACTAATATAGCAAATGTAGAATTATTGTCTTCACATCTCAATAATCCTCTCTCTATATTATTCACACAGGTAAAAAATGAAATAAAAATCGCTATTAAAATTAAATTTTTTGGTACACCAATAAGATCTTGAAAAAAATGCCCTGGTATTAGAAAGGCCAAAATGCTTATTATGGCAGTTGATAAAAAATTCATTATTAAAGCATGAGATATATAACCACCGTAATCACTATTTTTTTTATCATAAAATCTCCTAACTACGGCCTCAGAGACATTTATTCCAATTATTGGTATTAAAATGTTTATAATAGCTTTATAAAGAGAAAAGGTCCCATAAGATTCTAAACTAAAAACGCGCGTAAATAATGGAAGTAAAAAAAAAGGAAAGCTTTTATTTATAAAATTTATAATCGTATAAATAATTGCGGATTTAAACAACCCATTTTTTAAAAAATAAAACTTCATTAATGGATATTTAATAATCGAAATCTTTTTCTATAATACTCCTGAACAATTGCCACATTTTTTTGGTATACTTTATTTATGTATGAATTAGGAATTTCTATAAAAAATACATTACTATTTGGATAAAGTTTTGAAAGAGTAAACAATGCCGTAGAATAGAATGAAACTATTAATTCTGGGTATAAATTATTTTCAAGTAAAAAGAGCTCAATCATTCCATTTGTCTCTAGAACTTGTACGTTATATGTTTTAAATAGACCCTCTAATAATGATAAATCTTCATAACGATGGGGCACATAATAAATACAATTTTCAATTTCATTGAAAACTTTTTTCAACATATTTTCATAATTCTTGAAGTTTTGAATAACACCTACGTTAAATAAACTTGCACCAATGAAATAGGTTCCGGTTTTATCTGAAGAATTGAGTTTAAAAAGCTTTTTGATAAATTCGAAATTGTGTCTGAAAATCTCTGCCTGATTAGTAGGTTGGAAATCGAACACTGTAAACCAATTTATCTTAACATATTCTCTTGTTTTGAGAAAACAAAATTTCACTATTAAAAACTTGAAAATTTCTCTGATTGTATTAATTTTGGTAAAACAGGAAATTTCGTAATTACTCTTGTTAATTTCCTTGTTTAAGTTTAATGTTGAGGCTCCATCATCTATCGAAAACAATTGTTTAAATTTTAAATTACAAGCAATCAATTTCATAGAGAATTCACCTAAATGTCCTAACATAATTCGATTAAACTTCTTATGCCTATTCAAAACGATGAATTTTAACTTCGCAATTAAAAAGAATATCTCATTTGTATATTTAACGTAAGTTATCTCACACGTTAATTTAAGTTGAAATTTATTTATTAAATTCAACATTATATTATTTGTTTCTACATGTTTACTTAAAAAGACTACAATTTGATTATTTTTAGAATCAGAAAAATAATCTATGGCCTCCATGGCACTTATTAATTGAAACGGAGATGCCACTATTAATAAGTTTCTAGTTTTATTCGCTTCTACAAATTCCACATTCCTCAATTTAATCCAAAATAAATAAACACAATTAAAATTCTATGATATACACCTAATCGCGAACTACATACTATTAATATAAGGTATGATTTAGTGTTAACCAAAAAAGTTTTTAATTTATTTATACTTTTACAAAACTGATCAAAAACTTCATTGGGTTTAAATAACCGAGGTAATGAATTGAATAAATTTAACTTGATTTCCATTATTTGGTTATGTTTAAAATAGATTTAGAATAATCAATAATAAGGTTGTTATAATTTGAATTAAACTCGTTAATATTTTTTGATTCTGTTCTCAATACTTTATTATTCCTTTTATAATAATATTCATCCATTGCCCACCAAACCACCTTATCAATATTTTTATTTGCGATTAATTGCTTCACATTATTCACAAATAACTTTTTATCAATTTTCTTATCTCTATTTATTTTACCCTCATTCCTATGCCAAACAAAAGCAACTATCTCTTTCCTATAAGTTCTGTTGAAGTCAATAACAAGCTGTACAAATTCAGGATCTACTCTATCAGAAAGCGACCTAGAATAAAATACCGGATATATAACGTCAGATTTTCTTATTAATGTTGAAATATTATTATTATGACGTCTCCAATCTTCCTTCGATTTGTACGAAAGATATCGAAAGGGTATATTGAAGAATCCCCATTTCACATTTGGACGAAGTGATTTAGCGTAATCAAGAGCCTTGATAAATTGAGACAAAATATGATTGTAATTTTTAAAGCTTTGTGGCCTAAAAGCTAGAGTATGAAGAGCTTCTCCTTCCCAGTCTAAAACACCATATCCAGAGGAATTCCTGTTTGGGAAAGCTTTAATAATTGCTTTGTTTAGTGTGGATATATTTACTTTATTATTATCATCAGGGTATATATCCTTTCCATAGATTATTATAACATTATTTATATTATGTTTATTTTGAAAATTAATTACAGATGCTGATCTATTGTCTGAAGAAATCATCAATTTTTGCCCAAAACTAATTTGAGAACAAAATGAGAGAGTGAATAACAAAAAAAATAATCTTTTACCCATTTGAATTAAATTTTAATAAATTGTTTGAACTTGAATAAATAAAAAACAATAACAGAAATATCAAACCATATCCTCTCATAAATGAACCATAAAAGGAGCAGAGTACTAAAAACAAAACTATTACTAAATATCCCAGTTTATTCCTTTGACGTAAGGAATCATGCAATAGTTTAAATATTCCTAGTAAAAAGGTAAAATAAACAAGACCTTGGTAGGCTAGCTGTAAAGGGATTAATGTCTCACTACTACCTACTGAATCAGTAATAGTTTCCTTAGGTAAAAAATAACCCCTTCCAATAAAAAAGTTGGAATTAAAGACCTCAAGATATGTAGTCCACATGAGATAACGATCTGAATCTTCGAAATTAGCTCCTCCCTGAGCGTCTCGAAAAAGCATTCCGTATAACACGCTATTATTTGAAATGTTAGACATAAAAATCTCAACACCAAATAATGAAATAAAGAATATTAAAACTGGTAAGAATATATAAAAATATTTATTATTTCTAATATCTATTTTTTTACTCAAGAAGTTAAACAGGAAATAAAAAAACAGCATCAAAAAAATAGTCCTAGACCCAGAAAATATTATAAAAAATAGACTTAAGTATTTAAATAATAAAATTGTAGTTTTCTTTGAATAGACTGTAGAACCCAATTGATCATTTACCAAAAAAACGATCATTGCAAATGCCCCTGTAAAAGGAGGCGTTAAAAATGCAAATAAATTCACTTTCCATTCAGAACCTGATAGTTTACCCAAAAAGGGAATTATCCCGTACAAATTTGTGCCATTTAAATACGTTATGAGACCAATAACAATTTGAATTAAAAACAAATAATTTAAGCCTTTTAAAGACAAATTATCTTTATAACATGTCAGAATGAATATTATTGGCAGAAGATCAATCAGTGTAGATGAAATTAAATTAAAATCCCCTCGAATGACATTTACTAAAATGACTAAAATAAAATATACCCAAAACCAAATTGAACGCTTAACAAAAAGATTTCTTCCATTGATCAATAGATAAAAACAATATAATAGAACTGGAAATTGAACGAAAATAAACAGTCTCAATTGATCAAGTTCCTTTAAGGATAAAACATTAATTAATAACCAATAATATATTATTATCAAAGGAAGTGAGAATCTAATATTAAATGTTTTCATATCAAACTTACATTTAATTATTAAGGTTCTTAATCACATACTCTGCGTAATCCCAATCATCCTGCGAATCAATGTCAATTGAAAATTTACGTTTCATTATATAGGCATACGATTTTGGTGTGTAATAATTGCCTGTCATAATTACTTTTTTTGACAACACGTAAATTGCTCCATTTGGATAATAAGAAATTCTATTTTCAATATTTTCTATACTTTGCATAATTCCATCCTCATCAATATATTTATTCCAACTTAGTGGATGATTTTCTACGTTAAGTGAAATTACGGAATCGGCCTTCATCTGCGTGTATATTGAAATAGCCTCTTCAATATTATTACTAGTTCTCAATGGGGAGGTAGGTTGCAATAACACACAGGATTGAAAATCTTCATTATATTGCTTATTAGCAGTTTCTAGGCTATACTTTATTACATCATTTGAGCTAGCAGTATCGGTAGCTAAATATTCTGGCCTCAACCCTGGAACATCAGCTCCATATTCTTGCGCTATATCAGCAATATCTAAATCATCAGTACTCACTACAACTTTATTTATTGAAGGTGATGCTAATGCAGCCTCTATTGTATATGCAATTAAAGGTTTACCTGCTAATAATTTAATATTCTTCCCTGGTAATCTCTTAGACCCTCCTCTCGCCGGAATAATTGCTAACATATTTCTAAAGCTTTATATGTTTAATATCTTCTTGTGCCTTTTTAAAATCTTCATGCTTACCAATATCAAGCCAATAACCATTAATTGGATAAGTAATCAATTTTAAATTCATTTCTAGAATCTTTTCCATCAAATCGGTAATATCATAAAATTGATCTTCAGGAATCATTTTTAATACTTCTTTTTTAAGGATATAGATTCCTGCATTTGAATAATAAGTATATCTGGGTTTTTCCTTTAATGACTTGACGGCATTGGAATCATTAACTTCCAGGACAGCATAAGGTACATCTACATGATACGACGTAGCTGCTACTGCCATGTCTGCATCTGAATCTTTATATGTTTTGAAAAAATCTGCATAGTCAATATTAGTTAGTAAATCAGAATTCATAACAATAATATCGTCATGCGCAAAGTTTTCAACCAATAGTATAGATCCTATTGTACCTAAAGGCTTATCTTCCTTAACATATTTAATGTTTAGAGACTTATTTGATCCATCACCAAAATACGTTACAAGTTGCTCTGCTAAATAGTTCACACTTAAATGGATATTACTTATGCCAACCTTTTTAAGTCTATCAATATTGTATTCAATAATAGGTTTATCACCAACCCTTAAAAGAGGCTTTGGTATGGTTTCTGTTAAAGGACGTAATCTTTTCCCTTCTCCACCAGCCATTAATACCGCATCAGCTGGAATTAAAGTACTTCTAGTTCTAAAATTTAGTATATCGATAACAATATTTGAATCATCTAGAATAGGAAGTATTTTAAAATTATTATTCCTATACTCTTCCAACTTATCCAAGCTATATTCATTGTATTTAATATATTTTGGGTTCATTTGAATGAACTCTTCTAATTTATTATCAAATCCTAAACCTTTGATAAAACCTCTCCTTAAATCCCCATCGGTTAGCGAACCTAAAAGCCTATTTTGTTCATCAACAACAAATAAAATTGCGTCAGACCCTAACTCATCTAATTTCATCAAGGCATCGCGAACTGAGCTCAGTTGATTTATGATATGTTTTTGAATGCTATTTTCCATACTTTTACATTTCTTTTTTCAATACCTCCATTATTTTATTTGTTGTATCTCCTTCTCCATAAATAGTAGAAAAGTTTTTACTTTCATTTTGTTCAATGTAAGATACAGCATTTAAGATTTCATCTTTTAATATTGGTACATTTAAAATATTATCCGTAACTATCCTCCCTTGTTGTCTCTCCCCAATGTTTATTACCCATTTAGGAAAAAATGATGCTTCTACAAAACCACTAGATGTATTGCCTATCATTAGTTTGCTATACTTCATACATGACAAATAACCCACCATTCCAAATGATTCGATTATTTTTATTCGTGGATTATTAGAACATTTATCAAATATGATTTTACGTATCTCATCACCTTTTGTATCCGCATTAGGGAGAGTTAGAATTATTTGATATTTATTTGATAAATCCTTAAAAGTATTTATTAGTTCAGCGATATAGTCTATATTCTTTTCTAAATTGATAGTTTCCGGATGAAAAGTGGATAAAATACTTGGAATTGACATATCTATCTCAAATTTATTCTTGAACTCTTCAATAGATAAATATTTTATCTTTTTTAAATTGTCAATGCTTAACGCTCCGACATTATAAACTTTTGCATCTGAATTTATTTTCAAACCTTTCTCATAATATTCTTTCGCAGATACAAAAAGAATCTTAGACATCAAACTAATTGCGTGACGATACATATTATCTATTGCGCCCAATGTTGTCTCGCCTGCAGAATAATGGATTATATTTCTATTAAACGGTGAGGCTGCTGTAACCGCCGCAAACATTTCATATCTATCTCCGAAAGCGAAGATATAATCAAATTCATTTTTAGACCAAAAATCTGCGAATATTTTAATTGTCGATCCTATATTTAATGAAATATCTACCGCGCTATGGTTTTCAACTGGAGTTTCTATTTCATGGATTTTGGAAAAATTATTATTTTTAATCTCAGTAATTGTATATCCATGATTTTTAGACAGATGAGTGCCAAAAGCAATAATTTCCAATTCGAAAAATGAATCATCATTTAGCCCCATTAATAAAGGAAAATATATACCAAAGTCAGATCTTGAACTTGTCAGAACACCTATTCTCATATTGAAATTAAATCATCTTCATTAAAATCTTTAACAGCTGTTTTTCCAATAATTTCATCCCATTTCATAGGAGAAATGCCATTCCCAGGTCGCTTGACTGTTAAATTATGCTCAGACAGCGTTTCACCTTTTTTGATTGGTTTAGCCGCAACTATACTTTTTCTAGCAATCTCAATATTTTTTCTCTCAGAATCACTTGGAGTTTTCAAACCATCCCCGGAAATAGCCTTTTCAATATTTCTAATTGCTCGTACCATTTCTTTTAATTGGTTTGGTTCAAGAGAAGCCGCGTGATCTGGACCTTCCATATTGTTATCCAAAGTATAATGTTTTTCAATTATACTTGCCCCCAGTGAAACCGCTGCGATTGGAACCTCAATTCCCAAAGTATGATCAGAATAACCGATTTCAGTTCCAAACTCTTTTTGAATATGTAGCATTGCCTTAAGATTAACATCTTCCATTGGAGTCGGGTATTCAGTATTGCAATGTAAGATGGTTATATCGGTAACTGCATTTTGATGAAAAACGGATACTGCTGAAGCAATGTCATCCATCGTTGACATACCTGTAGATAAAATTACTTTGTCAAATAATTTAGCGGCCTTTCTTAAATATGGTAAATTAGTTATTTCACCAGAAGGTATCTTAACTAAATTTAATCCTATAGATTTAAGATAATCTAAAGAATCCAAGTCAAACGCTGTGGAAAAAAATTGAATACCTTTCTTTTTACAATATTGTATTATTTCTTCGTGCTGATCATGATTAAGTTCCAATTTTTTGACCATCTCGAATTGAGTTTCATTCGCATTCTGTGTGTTTTCAATTTGGTACGCAGCCTTCTTTGCATTTTTGGAAATTACATTTTCTGTTTTAAACGTTTGAAATTTCACAATATCAACACCTGAATCAACTGCTACATCGATAAGTTTAAAAGCATTTTCAACACTACCATTATGATTTACACCAGCCTCAGCAATAATTAAAACTTTATTTTTCATCTTCTTGTATTTGTTTTGAATATTTAATAACCTTTGCTGGTGAACCAACAGCAATGGCAAAATCAGGAATATCTTTAGTTACCACTGAGTTAGCACCAATTACAGCATTTTCACCTATAGTAACTCCAGGTAGAATGACACAATTAATCCCAATCCAGCAACCCTTTTTTAACAATACAGGTTTACATGAATATCCCTGATCTTTTATTGGTTTGGTATAGTCTGAAAATAAATGTGTACTACTATATATCGACACATTTGGTCCTAAAAGCACATCATCCTCCAATGTGATAGTTGATTCAATATTCCCGGGATAATTTGATAACAAAGTATATGGAGGGATGATAACCCTATCACCGATAACCACATTATCGGTCCCTAAAATTGTACAAAAAGGTCGAATCTCAGAAGATTTTGAAAGATGGGGAATTTTATAATGTTGAAATAATATTCTAAACGGTTTAAAATACAATAACCAATGCGTCAGGTACATGTCCGGTCCAATCTTAGGATATGACAATATGAACTTTAAATGCTTAATCATTAAGAAAATTATCTAATTTTTCAAAATTCAACTTAAATTTAGTTCTATTTCCTTTATCAACGATTTGTATTTTACTTCCAGAATTCCCTTTCTCTGAAATGATTCTCCGCGCAATTTCTGCCAAAGACACATTCTCTTCAGCTACGTTGTAAGTCCCTTGAACAGGGTTTTCGATAAATTTTGAAATTATGAAGCATAATTTCTTTATATTTATCTGTGGTATTACCCTCTCTCCATTGCCAAAGACTGAAATTACATTAGTTTCGAGTAATTCCTTCTCAAAAGTTTTATGAATTCGATTTTCATTCATTTTCTCCCCGTATACATATCCTACTCGCAGATTAATTATCTTAAATGTAGATGGTAATAAAAATTGAAAAAGATTTTCTCCATTTATTTTAGACAACCCATACAAACAGTCAGTATTCTCAAATGTATTAGTAGGACTGTTTTCAGAAAATTCACCGTCGACATTGGGATACACGGCTGAACTTGAAAAATAAACAAAAATTCCAGATTTATGGTTTTGAAGTGCTTCAATAAGATTACTATTGATTTCTATATTTTCAAGTAATAATGTCATTTTCTTGCTGTTATTAGCGTTTGCCATAACTGAGGCTAAATGTATAACAACTTCAAAATCATTTTCTTTAAAATAATCTACCAAAAGACTCTTGTTCAAAAAATCGATTGTGGAACAATTTGGTAAATTAACTTCTGTGCGCGACAGACCGAAAACTTCATTTGCTTTTGATAATTCAGAATAAAGTTCTTTCCCAATAAATCCAGATATTCCTGTTATTAATATTTTCATTATACTAGTGTTTCATCATAAAACCTTAATGCTTTACCTTCCTTTAAATTGAAAGGAACTTCAACGTCTTCCAATATGGATTTAAGGATAAAAATCACTTCATTATATCCAAATAAAGTTCGCATGTACGTTGTTCCTGAATGTCTAGGATTGATCTCGAAAAGTTTAGGAACACCTAGTTCATCAACTCTCAACTGAAGGTTGCAAGACCCAAATGGTTGTAATTTTTCAGCGATTTCTTTAATATATTCAGTAATCTTATCTGAGAAGTCTTCTTTATATTCAGATGTATGAGTATTTCCAGCTTTAAGGCTCCTTCTAAGAACTATATCACCCTTTAATAGCCCATCTAAAACTAATATACCACATGTATATTCTGTATCATCATCTCCAACAAGCTCTTGAATAATGGGTCCATCTACCAATCTAAGTTTTTCTTCAAGCTCACTTTGGGATTTAATTTTATAAACTCCAACACTCCTCGCTCCGATTCTTGGTTTAATAATTATTGGGTATTCTAACTCACTAAAATCCACTTCATGTGGTAAGTACGTTTTTGGATAATTTAGACCGCTTTCTTTTAGAAACTTATATGTCAGATATTTATCATTTCCGATTTCTACAACCTTATCATCACTTACCATTACTATACAACCAGTTGCTTCCTTAATCTTTTCTCTCTCAATTGCCAATATAGGTAGTTCAAAGTCAACTCCAATAAATAGAACTTGTAATGACTCTTTCGTTATTACTTCAATTAAAACTTTCAACCAATCTTCAGTTGAAATATTAGGGTTAAGTATGTCAGGTAGAATAAAATTCTTCTCACACCAAAATGAACCGACTGTATCTTTAAAATAGTCGAATCCAACTAATGTATAAGAATTAGCATATTCACTTCTTATAATGCTTTTAATGATTCCCTGTCCTACTAAACTGCCAGTTCCTGTTATTCCAATTTTAAATTTCATTAAATAGTTGATTTATTTGTATAATATTCCACACACTCCTTAGGATATTTTAGACTCTTCATTTTAGATATTAAGAAATTCAAATCGTACTTCAAGGCTTTAAGCTGAATTTCACCAGTTTCTGTATTCCAAATAGCATAATTTGAAACATTTATAAACTTTCTGTTTTGTCCAATACTTCCTGGATTTAGCATTAGTTTGTTCTCTCTATATCTCAAAAATTGTTGATGAGAGTGCCCTAAAATAAGATTTTCATCCCATTCGACTACGGAATCGTGAAAAACGTATTCCTTACCATGAATTGTATGAACAAGTTTAAATCCTTCAAATAAAACAGAATGACTATATTTTTCTATCTTATCTCTTTCACTAAAATCCTCAAAAGTAATTTTGAAAAAACTTTGAACTAACTCATTTTTAACATCACAAACACCCGTAATAAAATATCCCTCATGATTACCCACAATATTAATGGTATTTTTAAGGGAGTCCATCAATTGAACGCATTCATTACTCCATGGACCATAGTTTACTACATCCCCAATATTGATGTATCCTTCAACATCTTTTTCCTTATTTAAAACTTGTTCAAATGCTGGAAGATTTCCATGGATATCTGAAAACACTAAATATTCCATATTATTTATCTGACACTACTTGGTATATTTACAATTCTTTCTTCTAAAAATATGGCATTCCTTTGAGAGTCCGTTTGACAATGATTGTACATTGGAAGTCTAAACATTAACGTCCAGATTGGCCTAGTCATTATACCATTTTCATTAGTAAACTTTAACAATTCTTCTCTTTGATCCTTACCCTCCAATTCCAAACACATTAACCAATAATTCGCTTTTGTGTCCGGTAATTCTTGACGAAATTTAAACCCCTGGTCGGTAAAGAAATCGGCGTAGCCTTTTGCTAGCAATCTTTTATCTTCGATAAAAGCTGGTAACATTTCGAGTTGAGCGCATGCTAAAGCAGCATTTAAATTAGGCATCCGAAAATTATATCCAATCTCATCATGAAAAAATTCATATGGATGTGGTCTTTTCGCAGTTGTGGTTAAATATTTTGCGTGTTTACCTAAATCATTATCATTTGTTACGATAGCACCCCCACCTCCACAAGTAACAGTTTTATTGCCGTTAAATGAGAAGCCACCAATCCGTCCTATTGACCCAGTATGTTTACCCTTGTAATAACTCCCCAAGGATTCGGCAGCATCTTCAACTACTGGAATGTTCCACTTATCACAGACCTGCATTAGTTCATCCATATGAACTGGAAAACCAAAAGTATGCATTGGCATACAAGCAGAGATCCTTTTTCCTGTAGATTTGTTGTAACACCCGTCATCTCGAAGTTCACCAAATTCTTGCAAAAAAGCTTCTACAGCAACAGGAGATAATCCCATCGTGTCTAAATCTACATCCAAAAATATTGGTGAAGCATGATTATAAGCTATTGCATTAGCCGTTGCAATAAATGTCAATGCTTGAGTTATAACTTCATCCCCCGCATTAACGCCTACCAATCGTAAGGATACTTGTAATGATGATGTACCATTCACAACAGCAACTGCCTTTGAAACTCCTGTGATTTTTTCCATCATTCCTTCAAATTGATCAACATAAGCACCAACGGATGAGACAAAAGTAGAATCAATTGTATCTAGTAAATATTTTTTTTCATTCCCCCGAAATCTTGGTTCGTGTAAAGGAATGAACTTATCCGTTTTATATTGATCCCTAATAAAAGAGACCATTTGTTTAAAATCTGACATGATTACATTTTTGAATCTAAATACTTACCAGTTTCTTTATGTCCGAAATCAGGGATCATTTTAAAAAATAATTCAACGATCTCTTCCTTGTTCCATTTCTTTTGATTTTTTAATTGAGAAATTGTTGATTCAAATAAATTTAGTTTCTCTTCATCAAAATTTAACTCGTTCTTAATAACCCCCAAATTTTCGAATCGGTCCATATCCAAAGTTTCATGGTCCGTAAAAAATTCTTCGAAATCTTTCTCTCCTGTAGTATCACTGCTTGTAAACAAACAAGGCCATTTACCTTCTTTTGGTAAGGTGTGAACTAAGTCGCGAGCTTCGTCCTCCGATTGACACAAATATGGCTCATAACCAATATCTTTCAGATATTTAATTGCTATTTCTGCAAAAGTTATCAAGTGAAGATTTTCGCTCAATTTAGGAAAAAATATATCTCGATTTTCTCCAAAAACACAAGACATCAAACACAATTCTCCAGATTCTTTTGGTATTACAAAATATCTTTTAATATCATTTGGCGCTACAATTGGCTGTTTCTTTTCGATACGTTTGTTAAAACCATGCAATAAAGAGCCATCAGAGAACGCAACATTAGCAAACCGAGCTGTTGAAATGGTAATTTCTTGACTTCTCCTCATAAGAAACATTTCCATTATCCTTTTAGAGGCCCCCATCATGTTTACAGGATTTGCGGCTTTATCTGTAGAAACACAAAAATATTTCTTTACCCCTTTCTCAATCGACTGTTTTAACGTTTTATCTGTATTAAATACATTAACGTCAATCATTCTCATTAATGTAAAGGGATCCTTTTCGCTTCTAACATGCTTCAGTGCGGACAAATTTAAAACATAATCGTATTCCCCGTCAGCTTCCCAGAATGCATCATATTCAATTGAACCGATGTCTAATGCAAAAGTCTGGAAATCGCCATCAATATACCCAAAGGAACTACGGATATCCCTAACAAGCTCCACCATATTGTTTTCACTAATATCTACAACATGAAGCTTTTTCGGATTCCTTTTAAAAATTTCTTTAGTTGTAGCTTGACCGATTGATCCCGCCCCACCTATAACCAAGAATTTAGAAGCTGAGACTATCCTCTGAAGTTCAGCCTCATTATTTAAAATATCTCCTGTAAGCAGTTCTTTAGTTCTTCCTATTAAATTTAATGCATCCATAAATTACCCTCCTATTCCGTAAAACGAAAACCCATGAGCTTCTAATTCACTCTTGTTTAGAAGCTTGCGACCGTCAAAAATAAAAGATGGTCGTTTCATTATGTCTTTGATTCTTTTCCACTCAAGATTTTTAAATTCATCCCACTCTGTTAACACCGCTAAAGCATGCGCCCCAGCTAGTGCCACGTAAGGATCATTCACTACCTTTACTAAGCGACGATTTTCCTGTGGCAGACGTGTCCCCAAGTAATCTAAGTCTTTATATATCTGTTCCTCAGATACTTTCGGGTCATAGACAATAATATTTGCTTCTTCTTCCAAAAGATGATCTGCAACGTAGATTGCTGCCGACTCACGAGTATCATTTGTATCTTTTTTAAATGCCCATCCTAAAAAGACAATTTGTTTACCATTTACGGTATTATACATTGTTTGTATTATCTTTTGTGCAAATCGTGATTTCTGATGATCATTTAGCAATATTACTTGCTCCCAATAGTTGGCAACTTCTGTCAAATTATAAGATCTTGCTATATAAACCAAGTTTAAGATATCTTTTTGGAAACAAGACCCCCCAAAACCTACTGATGCTTTTAAAAATTTAGACCCTATTCGACTATCATAACCTATTGCTCTTGCCACTTCATCAACATCTGCTCCAGTCACCTCGCATAATTCAGAAATAGAATTAATACTAGACACTCTCTGTGCTAAAAAAGCATTTGCAACCAATTTAGACAATTCTGATGACCATAAACCTGTTGTTAATATGCGTTCACGTGGAACCCAACTTTCATATACTTTTACTAATGCATCAATTGCATCTGGATTTTCTCCCCCAATTAAAACACGATCAGGGTTATGCAAATCTGCTATAGCTGTTCCTTCTGCTAAAAACTCTGGATTTGAAAGAATGTGAAAATTCACTCCATTTCCAGTATTATCCAGTATGCTTTTTAAGGCTTCAGCAGTACGAACTGGCAACGTTGATTTTTCAACAACAATTTTATCTGTCTTAGCAACTGCAGCTATCTGTCGAGCACATAATTCAATAAATTTAAGATCCGCAGCTTGCCCCTTTCCCTTTCCATAAGTCTTAGTAGGTGTATTTACAGAAATAAATATCATGTCTGCTTCGTCAATTGCTCTATCTACATCAGTCGAAAAAAACAAATTCCGCCCACGAGCCTCATTAATAACTAAGTCCAAACCAGGCTCAAAAACAGGTAAATTTTCCAAGTTTGAATCATTCCAAGCTTTTATTCTAGCTTCATTAAGATCGACTACAGTGACTTCAATATTTTGATTCTTCTGGGCAATTACTGACATAGTAGGTCCTCCCACATAGCCCGCACCGATACACGTTATTTTTTTTATTTGTTTCATTATTATAAGATTCTTATTTAGAGCCAAATTTAGTTGACATTTCATTGTCTTAGTGAGATCTATAATCTTGCATCTACTAATTTCCTATCTAATATAGCTTTTACATCAAATATTACTGATTTTTCTTTTTTAAGTTCATTTAAATTGATTTTCAAAAACTCTTGATGAGACACCGCTAAAATCACAGCATCGAAACCTTTATACTGCAAATCATTTATTTTAGTTGGTAACTCCCTTAGTAGCGATATCCCTAACTCCAACGCAACATCATCACTATTGACCCATGGATCATATATATCGACTTCGACTCCAAACTCTTTAAGCTCGTAATAAACATCCACCACTTTACTATCACGATAATCAGGACAATCTTCCTTAAAGGTAATCCCCAGAATTAATACTCGAGATCCTTTTATTGAAATCTCTTTCTGTATCATTAATTTGATAACCTTTGAAGCGACAAATTTAGCCATAGAATCATTTACTCTTCGACCCGATAAAATGACATCTGGATAGTAGCCCAATTCTTTTGCTTTATATGCAAGATAATAAGGGTCGACCGAAATACAATGACCTCCAACCAAGCCCGGTTTATATTTAAGAAAATTAAATTTGGTTCCTGCTGCATCTAATACGTCATTAGTATCAATACCAAGAAGGTCAAATATTAATGCTAACTCATTTACAAAAGATATGTTTAAATCTCTTTGGGCGTTTTCTATTGATTTAGCGGCCTCGGCTATTTTAATTGATGCAGCTTTAAAAGTACCAGCTTTTATTATCGAACTATATAAAGAATCAATGAAGTCTGCAGCCTCTTCTGTTGAACCGGATGTAACTTTCATAATATTCGAAAGTGTATTAATTTTGTCTCCAGGATTTATCCGTTCAGGGGAATAACCAACAAAAAAATCTTCATTAAAAATCAAACCAGAATTTAACTCTAAAATTGGCACACATTCTTCTTCTGTACATCCTGGGAATACTGTTGATTCATAAATCACTATATCCCCCTTTTTAATAATAGACCCTAAAATTTCTGTCGCTTTTAATAGAGGTTTAAGGTTTGGTGCTTTAAATTCATCTATTGGAGTTGGAACAGTTACAATAAAAGTATTGCAATTGACTAATTCTTCCTTCCTAAAAGTAAAGGTCAAACCTTCAATAGCTCCATTTTTTTTTCTTTCAATTGCGTCATACATAGCAATTAAATCCGCCTCTTTTGTTTTATCTTTTATATTTTGTAATTCAAAAATCCTGTTTTTATCTATATCAAACCCCAAGACGTTATATAATTTAGCAAATTCAATTGCTAAAGGTAAACCGACATACCCAAGTCCAATTATTCCTATATTTATATCTGAATCTAGATTTTTTTGGGGTAAAATACTTTTTGTCATTAAAATATCCTTTTACTTCGATTTACTGAGTTTTTCCCCGTTCTTTTCATTCTCCTTTTCTGCAACAATTTTACGTAGACCGGAACTTGAAAACCTATGATCTCTACCATTAAAGTATAGCTCAATTCCCTTGTCTTCACAATATTTACGACCTGTAAAATCTCGATCTTTGTATTCATCTCCAACAATCCTTACATCCAATTTAAAGGACCTTAATATATCTTCCAAATCCTGTTCGGTGGAATAAGGAACGATTTCATCTACTGAAACACAACCGCGAAGCTGAATATATCGTTCCACAACAGTTTGAGTTGGAGCGTTCTTTTCAGGACGGTCAAGAGTTGGATCCATTTGTAATCCACAAATTAAATAATCGCATTGACGTTTTGCTTCTGCCAGCATCATAATATGCCCAGCATGCAATAAATCAAATGTACTAAATGTAATACCTACTCTTGGACCAGGGTTATAATCCTTTTGCTTTTTGAATTTAGCTTTTTCCATATGGCAATCATTCTTCTTTTTGGTATAAAACTATCTGTTGAAGAACCTGTTCGGGTTTATCAAAATATATAATAATTTTCTTTTCCAACAGCTTCTCGGTTTTGTCGCTTAGCTGCAATAAATATGCCGAATCGACATTCTCTCCCGTTACTAAAATCTCAATAGTCCCTGAATCAAGACCTTTCGCATAGTCACCTATTAGAGCAACTTGGCTAATCTCTCCCGCACGCTCTAATACCTGATCAATCGCTTGATCGATCCCCAAGTAGGTTCTTACTAAATTTTGTAGAGAGGTAAATAAGGGATGATCGATATTGGCTTGATAGTAAATCTTATTGTTTTGCTGAGTTTTAGTCAAGTAACCTGCTTCTGACAACTGATTTAGCTCCTTGCGGATCGCGTTAGTAGATTCATTAAATTCCTCTGCTATTCCACGTAAGTAGCCTTTGTTTGCTGATGAAACAAAAAACTTAATCAAAAGCTTTAATCTGGTCTTAGAAGTTATGATTGACTCCAGCATTGTTTGTTTGTGAGTAACAAAAGTACTCATGAAAAATAAAAAAACCAAATAGAGGTTCTCTTAACTAGAAGAATTAACAAAATCTTAATGAAAAATACACTTAAATGATTGATTTGAAGGCAATGACTTCAATTTTCCGATCTGGATTGCCGTCCTTATTGTAACACAATGGTTCAGGAATACACGGTCGCTCTCTTTTTATTTTTAAAATTATTTGCCGGTTCAACATTTTCTAAACCCTCCATCGTATACTGATTGCTGGTTATAAAATTTGAACGTTTACCATTTAAGAACGTTACGTACCCATGAACTACCAAACATTCTTTCTTGGGGCGATACCTCTCCAATTCCGATTTAAATATTGAAAACCCTACAGACCGCATAGCGCTTTCCTTCACTTTTCCAGCAGCAATAAAGAAATTTAATTTTCCAAAATGGTTGAAATATACAATTCGGCTTGTGCAACTAATCTTTGTAACGACAATTTCCTTTAGATTTTCCGAATATGTTGGCGTTTGAAATATGACGCATCCATAGGCTCTGGTCAAATCAGCATTATTCGGATCGATTATGACTCTAACGGTGAGTTGCACATTTCTTGAAAAAATGGTTCGATTTTTTTGTTTAATCCACAAATAAGAGCTAACAATTAATAAAGTGGCCACAGCTAATAACAAATAAGACATTTCCTTCGATTTAATTTTCTTTGATATTTTATAAAAACCAAATTTAAATCTCAGAGGCTTTCCAACCCAATTTCAAGGGTGGACAAAAGGGGGACAAATCTTTAAAATGGCATTATTAGCGAATAAACCGCAGTAAATGGAGTTTAGGCGCTATAGTCTGATCTTTCGCAAAAACAGGAACTCTATTCCATAGAGGTAAGTGCAATTTTCTTTTTCAATCGTTGTTTAGCCTTCTTGACCCCTTCTACGGACACGCCCAACAGCTCACTCATACTTTTATTGCTAAGCTCAAGTTTTGAAAGCGCGATAACGCGTAGATCATTTTCAGACAAGCTCGAATTTGCATTTTTTCTTTCTTGGAGGTAGTTAGGAAACACTTTATCAAACACATATTTGAATTTAATCCAGCGCTCATCCGTCATAATGTGACTCTCGAGCATCGTATTCAAGCTAATTTTGATGCGTTCCTGTTGCAATGGAGAGATCATTGCCTGATTGTTTAATTCATCTCTCAATTGGCCAATGGTAATGTTATTATTTTTTATTGTATCTGTAAATTCTTTCAATGAGTCTTTTAATACCAAAACTTCTTGATCGACTAATTGCTTTTCGTAGATCGTCGTTAGCTGCCTGTTTTCTAAAATTGTTGTCCGAATCAGAATTTTGTTGCGAGACCTATTAATTAATAATAAAATAATCACAAAAACCAAGAGTAGTAAAACACCTAAATATTGATAGGTCTGATTGATTTGTTTTCTTTTAAGTTCTTCTCTTTCCAGGGTTTGCTGATACCGGTCAGCCTGCCATTGCCAATATACCTTTTGAAGATTATCATAATTAACCTGTTTGGCTAAACTATCCCTATGGAGGTTGTACAGATGTAAATTTTCCAGTTCAACATCTTTGTTTCCAAGACCTTTTGCCACATCTGCCCGGGCTTTGTACGCTTGAGTTTTATACTGCAGAAAATAAGGCTTGTCTTCCATTAAACTTTGGCTATTTAACAGGGCATGTTTGGCTAACAACCATTCTTTTCTAGCGATACGTAACTTAGCGAGCTCTAAATTAGCACGCATGGCATCCTTGAATTCGCCATATTTTGTAGATAAAAATATGTTCTCTTGCAATAAAGAGATGGCTTTGTCTGTATTTCCTTTCTTGTATTCGATTTCTGAAAGGTTACCAGAGATGATTCCCATCCACAGAGAGTCTTTTGCTTGTTTGGCAATGTTAAGCGCTTGATGATAATATCCGAAAGCCTCATCGTAAAGGGAATCTTTTTTCAAATAAACGCCGATTGCATTAACCATATCGATTTTTTTTCGACTTAAGGATGCTGCATAAGGTAAGGCGAATTTCAGAAACTTAACCGCTTTCTTTTGATCTCCGATATAGCTGTAGAAACTTGCTATATACCCGTAATGAAGACTTATCAACGGAATTTTTTTGGGCTCTATTGCCGTTTGGGTTTCATTCACTTGGAGAAAAAACGGGAATGCCTCCTTAACTTCTCTATATACAAAATGATAATATCCCTGACGGATAAGGGTTAAATGTTTAAGCTCTTCTTCTGAAGTATCCTTTACAAGCTCCATAGCCTTACTAAAATAATAATTGGACCGGGGGTTGGTTTTGTCAAAAGCAATAGAAAAGCCGTCCGCCAAAAGCATATAGTAGGCCCATTCCATGGAAATACTTCTTTTATCTTGTGCCTTAACTCTTAATTCTTCTAGACTCCGAATCAAGGCTAAAGTATCTTTTTGATAATGAACTTTCATTTTAAGAAGAGACTCCAAATGAATCGTCTCATTCTGAAATTCCGAAACCTCAAAAGTGTTTTTCTGAGCGTATCCGCTGAAATTAAATAGAAAAAGAAAGAAGAAAGAAGTCAGTGCAATTGGCCAGGTATTCATTCTTGTAAATTTCGTAAAAAAAAGTTAGTTTTCTTAAATAGAAAATATAATTCGACAAGATTCCAATAACCTGATGGAAGAAATAGAGTTTGTGTGTCTTTAAGAGCTGATTATTTAATTAATTTATGAAGATATTCATAGTAGATACCTTTTAAGCCATCGATGTTTTGTAGCAATTGCTCTTTCGTTATGTATCCCTTTAAAAGGGCAATTTCCTCTAAGCAGGCGACCTTTAAGGAAGTTCTCTTTTCAATTGTTTTTATAAATTCTGTCGCCTCAGATAGCGATTCATGAGTCCCGGTGTCTAACCAGGCGTAGCCACGGCCCAATAACTGTAGTTGCAAATTATTACGATTTAGGTAGGCTTGGTTGACGGCGGTGATTTCCAATTCTCCTCGCTCTGATGGCTTAACCTGTTTTGCCAACTCAATAACCGAATTGGGGTAAAAATATAATCCAACGATCGCATAATTCGATTTTGGTTCTTTAGGTTTTTCCTCAATAGCCAGTACATTTCCTTGCTCATCAAAAGTTGCAACGCCATATCTTTCTGGATCTTCTACGTAATAACCAAAAACAACTGCTTGCCTATCATTCTCTACTTTTTCTTTGGCCACCCGGAGTTGCTCTTGAAGTCCTGCTCCATAGAATATATTATCACCAAGAATCAAACACACGGAATCAGACCCGATGAAATCGGCGCCAATGATAAAGGCCTGTGCTAACCCCTCAGGTTTTGGTTGAATCGCGTAACTAATGCTAAGGCCAAGTTGTTTCCCGTCGCCAAAGAGTTTTTGAAAGTTAGGAAGGTCGCTGGGCGTGGAAATTATTAGAATTTCCCGAATTCCTGCTAACATGAGAATTGAAAGGGGATAATAGACCATGGGTTTATCGTAAACGGGCAACAATTGCTTTGACACAACCTGCGTAAGGGGGTGTAAACGCGTTCCAGATCCACCTGCTAATATTATTCCTTTCATTCTGTCTTCTTTTATTTTTTGCGTCTCTATATTTTATATTCCTACGATCTTATTAGTTGTTCAAACGCATCAACATTTTCCTTAGGCTATCCTGCCAACTTGGGATTTGCAATGCAAAGGTATTTCTGATTTTACTTTTGCTCAGCAATGAATAAGATGGACGCTTTGCTAAGGTAGGAAATTCTGAACTTGATACGGATTTAATCTCACATTTTAGCTTATTTAAGTCTCGTATTGCTGCCGCAAAATCGCGCCAGGAAACCACCCCTTCGTTTGAATAATGATAGATACCAGGTTCCCAGTAACCCATCGTCAAGATCTGTTTAATCACCTCTGCCAAATCTCCCGCATAGGTCGGTGATCCAAACTGATCATGTACCACAGAAACTTCATTGGCGTTACGCATTAAATTAAGCATCGTCTTCACAAAATTCTTCCCAAAAACGGAATAAACCCAGGAAGTCCGAATGATGATCGCATTCGAAAGAACACTTAGAATGGCTTGTTCACCCTTCAATTTGCTCATTCCATATTGATTGATGGGCTGTGTTGGATCATCTTCTCTTAAAGGTTCTTTCTTATCGCCATTAAAAACATAATCGGTCGAGATGTAAATCAGTTTGGTGTGATTAGCCTTGCAATACTTGGCAATTTCTAAACTGGCAACATGGTTAATTTTATCCGCTAAAACAGGGTCATCCTCAGCTGCATCCACCGCTGTGAAGGCAGCAGTATGGACGATGTAGTTGGGTTGATATTCAGCTATAGTCTTTTGTATAGCATCTATATTCACCAAATCCAGTTCTGTCCTGGAAAGAAAATTAAAAACCATACGCTCGGAATCAAAGCATATCGCTCGTAATTCAGAGCCTAACTGACCAGAGGCTCCGGTTATTAATACTTTTAATGGGCTCATAATTGTGTATTAATATAATGGTTAATTGGGCTTTACAGATGTTGAATTGCCATATCAAAGCTAGGTAAAATCAAATCTTTTTCCGCTATCAAATATTTTTTTGTTTCAGACTTCCAGTCAATTCCCAATTTTGGATCATTATAAATGACTCCCCATTCCGCTTCTTTATGATAATAATTGTCGCACTTATAGAAGAATTCCGCGGTGTCAGAAAGGACAACAAATCCATGCAGAAATCCACGTGGAACAAAAAGTTGTCTTTTGTTTTCACTCGAGAGAAGAACCGCAACATGTTGACCAAATGTCGGAGATTCCTGACGAGCATCGACGGCCACATCCAATACTTCGCCCTGAAGAACCCGTACTAATTTCGCTTGAGAAAATTCTCCTTTTTGGGCATGCAATCCGCGAAGGACTCCCTTAGTGGAAAAAGACTGATTGTCCTGGACAAACTGCACATGTATACCCGTTTTCTGCTCAAAATCCTTTTGGTTATATCCTTCAAAAAAATACCCTCTTGAATCGGCAATGACTTTAGGATCTAGAATAAAACAGTCTTTTAATTTTGTCTCAATTGCGTTCATTTTATAATATACTATAGGTAGACAAGCTGATCACTTGCCATAATGGTTTTCGTAATAGGTTCTATATGCTCCAGAAGATACGCGCAAGAGCCATTCTTGATTCTCTAAATACCAATCAATAGTCTTTGATAGCCCTTGTTCAAAAGTTACCGATGGACTCCAGCCTAATTCATTTTTAATCTTCCCGGCATCAATAGCATAACGCAAGTCATGTCCTGGTCTATCTTTTACAAAGGTGATTAGTTTCTCCGATGTTCCAGGTTCCCTGCCAAGCTTTGCATCCATTTGTTTACACAGTTCCCTGACCAAATCGATATTCTTCCATTCATTGAATCCCCCAATATTATAGGACTCTCCGTTTTTTCCTCTATGAAATACCTGATCAATAGCCTTGGCATGATCTATTACAAATAACCAGTCTCTGGTATATCGGCCATCTCCATAAATAGGGAGGGGTTTCTGATTGAGGATATTTAGTATACAAAGCGGAATAAGTTTTTCCGGAAAATGATTGGGTCCATAATTATTCGAACAGTTTGTGATCACCACGGGCATTCCATAGGTATCATGATATGATCGAACGAAATGATCTGAGGCGGCTTTGGAGGCTGAGTATGGTGAATGAGGATCATACTTCGTTTGCTCCGTAAAAAAACCAGTATCTCCTAAAGCTCCGAAAACCTCATCGGTTGAAATGTGATGGAAGCGTTTCCCATCAAACTTGCCATTCCAAAGGGCCCTAGCGGCCTCCAATAGATGCACCGTTCCGTCGACATTGGTGGAAACAAAAGCTAACGGATCCGTAATGGAGCGGTCTACGTGAGACTCAGCGGCCAAATGAATCACGCCATCAGGCTGGTAGTAGTCAAAGGCCTGAAAAACCTCCTGTTTATTCCTGATATCTGCTTTTACAAATGAATAGTTAGGTTTCTGCTGAATATCGTTTAGGTTCTCAAGATTACCTGCATACGTTAAGGCATCTAGGTTAACAATGTGATCCTCAGGATACAGATTCACAAACTCTCTAATGACGTGTGATCCTATAAAACCTGCTCCACCTGTTATTAGAATGGTTCTTCTATTCATAGTGCTAAGATAAACTTTTGGAATTACACTTAAAACTATTTAGGCAATCCGGGAAGAATTCCTCACCCTGTGCGTTTTATTAGGAGCCCCATTGGATGGAATAATCATCCCATTTATATTGAATAAACAGAACGGTGAATTTGATTACTTCTAATTGATTTTTAAGAAATATACGAGAAATATTAAAATCAGTCCAAATA
Organism: Sphingobacterium sp. GQ94; assembly: GCF_059758715.1. Taxonomy (NCBI): domain Bacteria; kingdom Pseudomonadati; phylum Bacteroidota; class Sphingobacteriia; order Sphingobacteriales; family Sphingobacteriaceae; genus Sphingobacterium; species Sphingobacterium sp. GQ94. Next base: position 275,366 of record NZ_JCAXEC010000001.1, on the reverse strand, counting down.
GGATGACCCCTGAAAACATCAGCTTAAAACCCTGGTATGCAGCGGCCCGTCTATTATTTGTTTTCATGTTGTGTTCATTACAGACTAAATACCAATTGAGCGTACGATCTTTTAGCTCATCGATAACTACAGATTCTCTTTCTTTTGCGGTTTTCCCCAAATGATCATTTGTTATTTTTTGGTAATTCGCATAAATCTCATCACTTTGAGCAAATGTTGAATAAGTTCCTCTGAACCCATTAAATACGTAAACAAGAGCCAATATAGAGCAGATAGCCATAATCAAGACAATACAAATAACCGAGATAAACAGAATTCGGAAAATCGCAGGAAGCTGATCAGAATAAATCTCATTCAACACATAAAATAGTCCGATCATGGTTATGCTTAAAACCGAAACAGGTAGTGAAAAAATAGTATCAAACTTGTTTTTCCTGGAGAGCTCAAATAAATAGCGCTCTTTTAGCATTTCAATAAGGAGGTCTTTACTTTTCATAGACGGTTTAATATTTAGGATTTATTGCATTCCCGGCAATTATGATTTATATTTGGATTAATATAAACCAGAATAACCGAGAACTTATTACATAGTTTAATTCGTAAAAGTAGATTAATATTCCCTTAACACGGTTTGTTTATCTTTACTTAATATATCCATAAGCATAGATTTTGAACACAAATAACAAACATCAGATTAATATACGATTAAGAAATTCAGATCAGCAAGCCTTTACCCAGCTCTATGATTTGAATGTTAAACTGTTATATTGTTTCATAAAAAAATACATCAAATCCTCGGAGCTTATAGACGACATCATACACGATACATTTCTAAACCTATGGAAATCCAGGCACCGAATAAAACCTGATCATCCCATCCAGAATTATCTTTTTCGAATCGCCAGAAATCAGGTTTACAAAGAATTGAAAAAACAGATAAAACATGCCGATGTATTTATCACGGATTCTTGTGAAAGGTTAGAGGTTAGCAGTGGATACACAGTGGAGGAGAATTTGCTTGATAAAGAATATGGATCTATTTATAATCTGGCGATCAATAGGCTTCCAGCACAGCGAAAACGTATTTTTAGAATGTCCCGTGAGGAAGGGCTGAGTTATAAGGAAATAGCAGGAAATTTAGAAATATCAACTCAGACTGTAAAAGAACACATGTCTCTGGCAATGAAATCGATTAAAGACTATATCGCCAAAGAGCATGATATCCTACTTAAAACAATGTTACTTTACTTTGTAATGCACGGAACCGATTTAGTTATCTTCTAGTTTATTCATAGCTTTCTTAAAAAACGGTTAAATTAAGACGATTAAAGAACCTGTTTAATTAATCCTGAAGGTTGCGATAACCGGGAAATGGTCTGATTCTTTGTCAGCCCACGAGAATACCGTATATAGTTGCGTTGAAAATGCCTCGAGGGGTGAGTAAATTAAATAATCGATTGTTCGGTTCGGAGTTGGTGTAGGAAAGGTAAATTGACTGCAATTTCCGTTCAGACACCCCGCAGTAAAACTCTTCCAAAGAATATTCATCGTCTTTGAATTCGGTAGTGCGTTAAAATCAGAACCAACAATAACGGGCCTGGTAAACGAGCTAACCAGTGTCGTAAAATCGTTCGCTTGTTTTATCCGGTTGCGTTCATCCCCTAAATGATCAAAATGGGTACTGATAAAATAAAATTCTTTCCCGTCTTTTTCGACCAAAATTCGGGCTACCGACCTTCTTTCTCCTCCAAGGGCTGGATCAACCTCCAAATTGAATCCCTTTTTTTCTTTCACTGGTAACTTAGAAAGCACAGCATCACCATATTCACCACCTGGAATATCGATGGCTTTGGTGAAAAAATAATCCATACCTGTTAATTTGCCGAGCTCTTTAGCGATATCCCCATGTTTTGCATTACGGGTTGAGAATTTATCCACCTCCTGCAAAGCAACCAAATCCGGATTTGCTTTCTTGATCACCTCCGCAATAACCTTCAGGTCTGGAATTCCACCACTCCTGGCGCCATATATATTATAGGTCATGACCTTAACTAGGGTTTCTTTTTTTTGTGGCTCTGGTTCTTTTGCACCTGGGTTCTCTCCTTTACTACAGGAAAGTAACAAGGGTAAAAGCCATATCCAAATATTTATTTTAAGTTGATTTATACGTACCATTTTATTGAATTTAGAGACTTGTTTTGACTGGTTAAGGTGTTAATTAGGACCTATTCAATTTCTTGTAAATAGATCCTAATACTTGGATTAACTTAAAAGGCTGCTAATTCAGCAACCGCGGTAGTGTCCCCATTGCCTGTACTGCTCAAAACAGTAACTTTAAAATAGCGCGCAGTTACATTTTTCTCAAAATACATGGTAGCCGAGGTGTCCTCTGAGGAAGCTGCAATTGTGTAAGTCCCTGCATCCTGCCAATTTTCACCATCATCGCTCGTTTGAATCAGTACATTCTTTGGAAATAAATAGGCATTTTTAGCACCTAGTCTTCCAAATAAGGTAACTCCATGTAGCGTTTGTTCAGTTTTCATATCAATTGCCACATAGTGTGGGTGTCCCGGTCTCCAACCATCAACTCTGCGATACGTCGAGAGCCAACAAGTATTCACGTCCGAGTCGATACAATAGCGAGCTCTACCTCCAATAGCATCATGATCATCATCCGAATAATCATGGATTTCCCAACCTTGTTGGGAGATGGGCTGAAACGGATTGCTTTCATAAAACCCGTTAACAATAAAAAAGGTTGTTTGCAGGTTTTCAGCAACAGGCAAAACAGGTTGAACATTTTCTATTTTCACAGGAATCAAATAATGTTTGGTTCCCGCTAGTTTAGCTGGATTAATTTCTAAATTCGTGGTGTTACTCCCCGCCTTCCCAGGTTGAATCTGCACCGATTCACTGGTTAGCTTATAACTATCCTCGGGGGGAAGAGTATATTGGGTATTATTGGTCTGGTTGTATTTTTCGACCATGGCTGGATCTACAGTAAAATCTACCGTTACAGCCTGATATAGCGGATCTATACCTCCGTATCCTGCTCCGAAGGGCACATTAACCCATTCATCCTTGATACTAAATGTTTTGCTAACAGATCCGTTTGAAGCCAGTTGCATAAATACATTGCTGTATTTTGCGGAGTCTTCGATGGGGTAAGTTGGCTCTTTACACTGCTGAAGAAATAATACAGGTGTAATGGCCAATATACTAACAATCCTTCTAAGAGAATTTCTCCAGTATAGAGTGTTCTGCGGTTTTATGCTATTTGTTTTCATTGAATTTTCGTTTAATTACCATCCTGGATTCTGTACAAGATTTGGATTGCGTTGCACTTCGGTCTGTGGAATTGGAAAAAGGTAAAAGCTCTTGCGGAAAACACGGTTTTCAAAACGAGTTCTCTTGAAGAAGCTCGGATCTGTGTTTGAGGATCCCGCCTCTACGTTCATTCCATAAAAAGGTCCTGCATCCGTTTGTTCCGCAATTTTCCAACGCCTGGTATCGAAATAACGAAGATGCTCCATGGTCAGCTCAATACGACGCTCCAAGCGAATTTGTGCTCTCATTTCGGCTTGATTCAAACCCGGACTAAGGGCGGGGATACCTCCTCTTTGGCGAATTTGATTTAAGTACAGTAGGATATCCGGATGATCCGGGCTAGATTCATTAAGTGCTTCCACATAATTCAATAAAATTTCTGCATACCGCATCATCACTAAAGGTCTTGCCACATTGTTTTGCGTTGGGTGGTAAGTGGGTGAAATGTTCTTTCTAAAAAGATATCCAGTCTCTGAATAATCATGGGATCCTCCTTTTCCTGATTCTCCGGTATAATACAATTGAATATCTCTGACACCAAGTGATGAGGTGTTGTTTATCCAATCGCTCCCACTATAGGTTACAGTCGCATAAAACCGAGGTTCACGGTTTACATACATATTAAATGTATTCTTTTTCCGGGTAGCTCCTGGAGCCGTAAACTCACTAAATCCTGATTCCGAATACCCGCTTGATGAATTAATACGTGGTGTGCCGTCGTTGTTGTATCCGCTAATAGGAACCGAACCGTCCTCCATACGATACGCATCTACAAGTTGTTGGGTTGGCCCCATAGAGGCGTATCCGCTCGCCAATCGAGGCGTGCTTGAGCGTTGGTAATTGCTTAAGGTATTGGTGTTACGACCCATAATCCATTCAATGTTCCATGAATCAAGGAACACATCTCTATACGATAAAAACGGATCCAATTCACCGTTAGCATTTTTCCGGTATAGACCTAATTTACCTGAGCTTTCGGCATAATCAATAATCTTTTTCGCTTCTGCTGCTGCTTTCGTCCATTTTTCTTGGCTATAGGTTGTATTAATGAGCACCTTTCCATCCTTGTTCACAAAACCAGCAAAGTCTGTGTTTCCATTAAAAAGAGGACTAGCGGCATACAATAAAACTTTACTCTTAATGGCCTGGCATAAAATTTTACTCGCTCTACCCATGTCGTTTTCAAGCACATTATCGCCATTGTAATAATGCTCCACTCTTAAATCTGCCTCGGCAAGATCAAGTTCGGATATAATGTAGTTGACACATTCATCGTAAGAGCTACGCGCCAATTGCAAAGAAGGATCATCCAAGGATAAATCAGGTGCAATTTCCTGATCTCCAATGATGATAAAGGGCCCATATTGTTTTAATAATTCCGCATAGAAAAAGGCTCGAAGGAACCTTGCTTCTGCCTTCCTTTGCTTAATTAGGGCTTCTCCTTCGCGTTCTTGAAGAATTTCCGGATTACCGTCAATATGGTTGATAAATGTTGTTGCCGTACGAATTCCTTTGTAATAATGGTCCCAAAAGTTCCAATAATTTGAGGAGGCATTCCAGTTTCCTAAATTCACTTGGAACGGAACATTCCGCTGGGAAACATCGTTGTCGTCTGATAAAACATCCCAAGGGGTTGAATTGGTCCTGTGCGCTTCATCTCTGATGTAATTATAGGTGCCTGCTAACCATTCTTCGGAGAGTTTTCTTCGACTAAAAACTTCCTCTAAAGTTAGTCTATCATCTGGAACCTGATCCAGAAACTCCTTTTGACAGGAACTACTCATCAGGATTACCGCTGCCGCAAGAAGGGGCTTAAGTGTTGAAATTATATTGGTTTTCATTTTGATCAGCTTAAAAATTAACATTTAGACCCATGGAATACGTTTTGATGTTTGGATAACGTGTACCACGCCCATCCCCTAATTCCACATCCCAAAATTTAAATGGACTCCAGGTGAACAAATTATAACCAGCAAAAAAGATACTGGCGTTTTTAAGTTTCACATGATCCGTTACGGTTGAGGGTAATTGATAATTCACCTGAAGGTCCTTTAGACGAATGTATTTTCCGTTCTCTAGCCACCAGGTACTTCCTTTAAAATTACTATTAGGACTACCATCGGAAAGTCTGGGATAAAAAGCATCTTGCCTAGGATTACCAACTGTCCAGCGGTCTTCGATATTACTCAAAAGATTTCCTCTACTCATGGAAACAGAAAATGGCATCACCCCTTCTCCATTCATGAATACGTCCACATTTCCGACCCCTTGAAATAAAGAAGAAACCGAGAAATTTTTATACGTAAAGGAAAGACCAAAACCAAAAACAAATTCTGGAATCGTTCCATAACCAATAGGCATTTGATCAAAATCATCAATCTTTCCGTCGCCATTTATATCCTGAAATTTAATATCTCCCGGCTTTACTAAACCTGGATGCAATGGCCCATTATTAATTTCATCTTCTGTTTCAAATAAACCCAATGCAACTAAACCCCAGCGCTGACTTAAACGCTTGCCCTTACGATCTAGCCATGGATAGAGCTGGTCAGGTTGATCATTTTCAACCACCTTGTTTCTATTGAAGGTAAAATTTCCCAGAACTTGGAAGGAAAAATCGCCCAAGTTTTTAGAATACGTCAACGATCCATCTATACCCTGATTGTCGATTACCCCAAGATTTCCATATGGCGAAGATTGTAAGCCTACGTAGCTAGGTACATTTCCTCTACGGATAAATATACCTTCACGTCGTTCCTTAAAGTAATCCACCTGGAAATTAAATTCATTGTTTTTGGTTTGCAAGTCCAGTCCAAGGTTGGTTTTGGTTGAGGTTTCCCAGGTCACATTCACCCCATACTCACCAATATTTAATCCGCCAAAATTATTTCCACGGTCTTTGCCAAAGCTGTATCCTCCCGTTTCATCAATGGTTGAAATGTAGGCAAAACGGGTCTCGGTTGATCCGGTAATCAATTTACTGCTCCCTACTTTTCCATGGGTGAATCGAACTTTAGCTACTGGAAAAACGTCCTTTATTCCTTCAAAGAAGGATTCTTCGGAAAACACCCAGGCTAAACCTGCGGATGGAAAAAACCCGAATCTATTTTGGGGAGCAAAGTTTTCAGATCCATTGTAACCGAAATTAGCTTCCAAGAAGTATTTATCGGCATAGCTATAGGTCGCGCGACCAGAAACCCCGATGTAGCGGTAGGGAAGGGAATTAATAAGACTTGAAGCCTGAGAATTCAACATATCACTCTTATTAAATAAGAACATCCCTGTTGTTGTATGTTTGCCGAAACTCCGGTTATAGTTTAAAGCTCCCTCAATGTAAATAGTACGCTCGCCCTGAGAACTTCGTGCAAAAGAAAGAAATTGATCTCCCTCACGGGTTTGCTCGTATTGCATTTCTCCATTCTCATCACGTCCGGTTGCTAAATAGGTATTAGGGCTTTTGGTTCTACGCATACTCGTGTAATTGTACACATCAAACGAAAACATTGCCGTAGCTGATAATCCTTTGGTGATGAAGGGTAAATCCTGAGTTGCCCGTAAATTGGAAAACAATTGGTTTCTCCACTGATTTGCATACCCAGTTTGTGTCAACCCAGCATATGGATTAATCAGTCCACCGGAACGTTGATCCGGAATAGTTCCATTCTCATAAACAGTAGGGTGAATGACAGGCGTTACGATCCACGCATTGGCAAAAATATCTGACTGTCCGGTTCCTGGATAATTTGCATTGGCCAGATATCCCTGAACACCAAGATCTATTTTTGTCGTATTGGTTGGATTTAAACTTAAATTAGAGGTTAAATTATACCGTTTATATCCAACCTGGTTATTGTAATTTACCAGATCATCTTGTTTGTATAAGCCCACCTCATCCAAGTAACTTATACCCATGTAATAGGTTGAGCGGTCAGATCCACCATGCACATTCACGTTTCCTCTGCGCTGGTGACCAAATTTATTAAACAAGGCGCCCATCCAATCTACATTGGGATACAAATAGGGATCCTCTGCACTGGCGGTTTTTTGTATTCTTTCCTCGGAATAAATGGGAGCTGCCCCGCGATTGGTTAGGGCTTCATTAGACATCTGCATGTAGGTAATTCCATCAGCAAACTCCGGAAGGGTCGTAAATTGAGTAACTCCCTCATAATAGCGAAAATTAAATTTTGGTTTCCCTGCGACTCCTTTTTTTGTTTTTATAATTACAACGCCATTCGCTCCTCGTACGCCATATACAGCGGTTGCCGAGGCATCTTTGAGCACGGTAAAGCTTTCAATATCCTCTGGATCAACATTCGCCATTTTTCTTGGCGTTCCATCCACCAACACCAAAGGCTCACTTAAACCCTGACTAAAGGTTGAAATCCCTCGAATCCAAATTTGGGCGTCATCAAATCCGGGCTCCCCTGTGCGTTGAACGGATACAACCCCTGCAATCCTTCCAGCTAACGCATTACTCAGGTTGGCTACAGGCACTTGCAAACTTTCTGCTTTCACTGTGGATTGTGCACCCACTAAGCTAATCTTCTTTTGGGTACCAAAACCCACCACCACAACTTCATCAATTCCAGCCTGAGTTTCCAGAAGTTCTATTTGAAAAGTCTTTTGTTCTCCAACAGGAATTTCGGTCACTTGATACCCCATCAAATCGACAACTATTGTTACATTCTGGGGTACACTAAGAATAAATTTACCATTTAAGTCTGTTGTTGTCCCAATATTCGGGTTCTCCTTTACGGTGATACTTACGCCTGCTAACGGTTCCCCTTCGATGTTTCGAACGGTTCCTGTAATTTCATCCTGAAGGACCTTAGGTTTTGGTTTTTCAAGTGGCTTTTTAATAATTCGAACAAAATCGTGTTTTAACTCAAAAGTAAGGTTAACCTGACTCAAGATATCTGATAAAACTTCTTTAGCTGATTTTCTTGCCGAATAATTAATGGTCTTGGACAGATAACTATCTGAATTGCTATAAGCCAAAGGAATTAAATAAGTGCTTTGAAGTTCTTCAAAAACCTGTTGTAAACTACGGTTTTCGAAATTTACGTGAATGGTTTTATCCAATTCTTTTTGTCCGTAACTTTCCGTGCTGGCCAGTACAATACAGCAGGTCAATAAAAAACTCCAAATCATAAAGGATCTACGCATGATCTCTCGAAATTGATAGTTGTAAAAAATAAGTCGTATTTTTTGCATCTTTGCAATAATTAATAAAGGTTTATACTTTGTTGGTTAATGCTGCTAATCAGTTAGTTTCTCAGGCCGGTTGATTAGTGCATAATGAAACAGTCAGGGGTGCCTTGCACCTCTGATTATTATAGGTTTTTTGTTATTTTATTTCCCATTCATGATCATTTCTCTTAATTAAATCGGCGCCCGAGAGTTCAGCCAATGTTCTTAGAACTTGTTGTACATTTTTATCACGGAAGGTGATGGATATTTTTGTTTTCGCTAGTTCCTTGGTTGTGGAAACAGAATCTCCAAAATAGCGGTATGCCTTTTTTAAGACCTGTTCGAGAGGTTCATTCTGATAAACCAGCTCATGGTTATGCCAATTTTTGTTTTTGAATTTATCCACAGACCATCCCTGAGCCATCAACCGGGCTTTCTCCCCTTTTAGCAAGGAAACATTCGATGCGCTCTTGGTGCTTACCTTCTCTTGGAATGAGGCTAACTCATTTCTCAACAATCCTTCGCTCACGATGTGATCGATTTGATACACCAATACATTCCCCGAGTTGACCTCAATAGACCGTTCTATGTCTGAGTCAATGTTGAAAGAGGTACCAAGTACTTTGGTGACAAAGTCATGAGTCACGATCATAAATGGTCTATGCTTCTGTTCTGCTACATCAAAAAAAGCCTCACCCCGGAGTTTGACCAGGCGAATGTTTTCCAACCGGTTCTTCGAATACGAAAAGGATGAATTTCCATTCAGTATAACTGAAGTACCATCCTCTAAGACAAATTGCTTACGCTCCCCATGGTTTGTCCGAATCGTTTCCCAGGCGATCTGGCTAACCTTAGCTGCTGGTTGATAAAGAATAAGAAATCCGGCTAGTAAAAGAACAGCGGCCGCCGCCAACATGAAAAGCGTATTTCTTTTGGACCGGTTTTTCTGAAGGGTTTGGGCTGGTTCAGGAACGAGATTATCAATTGGCTGCACATTCTGCTGCTGGTTTATCTCGTAAAGAATTTTTGCTTTTGTTTTTTCACTGTTTGGATACTCTTCATATGAATCTATTTTTTCAAGTAGTTCAGCATACTGAATGCCCATATTCTTTAACAATTCTTTGGTATGCTCGCTGGAACCATAAATTTCCTTTAACCGGACCAATTCATCAGGTAGAATAGAATTACTAGTTAATTTCTCGATTAATTTTATGATCTCTTTAGGCTCCATACTATACTATATCCCATTCGATAGATTTGGTAGGTATCGCCTGTGAAAAATAGTATAAATATTTTCGTTAAGTAAAAAAGACAGTTTTGAATTGGCGGACGAGGATTTATTTAATGACCATCTATTTATTTCTAACTAATACATATATTCCTGTGTTTGTCCTATCTAATAGCTCCCCCAACGGGCAATCCACTAGGCACAACAACTGGAATTTTACGGTCATACTGATCATCATTCAACGTGTTTAGAAAGTCTAGAATGAGCGGGATATCACTGAATTTCAAGTCTATTTGTTTGGCTAGTGGGGAGAGCTGGCTTTTATTCACATGGATACTGGGAAGGGGTTTGTTTTTTAAGTCCTCATAAAATGTAAGCACCCCCCGCAAAGATTCAATCTTACCCGAGTGCATATAAGGTGCTGTAAAACGCAGATTACGCAGGGAGGGGGTGCGGAACGCAAATTGATTCTTGTAACCAGAATCAATTTTAGCAACCTGCTCATTATCGGGGACCCCCAATACATGGGTTCCAAAATCTGAAAACATGGGCCCATTATGACAACCAGCACAGCCCGCAGAAATGAATACACTCATTCCTTTTATTTCGGAACTTGTCATCGCCTTTTTATTTCCTCGCATGTATTGATCAAATTTCGAATTATGAGCAACCAACGATCGCTGGAAACTCCCCAACGCTTTGAAGAGACGCTCTTCGCTTATGGTGTCTCCTTCATTAAATGCCTCAAAAAACAAATCTTTATATTCTTGATTGGCATTTAAGCGTTTCACTATTTCCTGGATAAAGGTCTCCTGGGGCCAGTCTTTTCCCCTCATTTCTTCCAATTGTTGAATTGGAAGTTTGGCTTGTCCTTCTAATCCCTTAGCTCGAAGGTCCCAAAACATAGGTGCCAGTTCTGGCTGATAGTCTCCATGTCTATCAATTCCATTGTAGGCTGTATTCAGCAAAGTTTGTGAATTTCGCTGGGTAAAGGGTAGTTCTCCGGGTTTAATGAAAAAACGGTTTTCTCCTAAACCTTTTCCTCCTACCCCAATTGAGAGCGGTAAACTTTCGGCATAGCCGAACTCAGGATGATGACAAGACGCGCAAGAAACATCTTTATTCCCAGAGAGAATCGGATCATAAAACAGCAATCGGCCGAGCTCTATTTTCTGAATTGTCGTTGGATTATCTTTTGGACTCTTGTAGCTAAGTGGTAATGCATCAAATAATGCAAGAGAATCATGTTGAGCTTCTTGCTTTTCTTGCTTTTTAGACGAGGATGACTTATCTCTACACGAGTCTAAGAACATCAAGGCGGCCAATAAGACTGAAATACATAAAAATACCCAAAAACAACGCATGCCTTAACTTGTTTCTATCCAAAAATCCACTTATTTAATAAAAGTGGTGTCACTCGGTAAAGTAGGAACAGTATAGCCCCCCGTGTCCAAAGTTGCATTTGCAAACATTTTAGATAAGTCCTGGATCTGGTTTTTATCTACTTTGGAGCGGTAAAGATAAATGGATTGCAAATTCTTCAATTCGCTTAGAGCGCGCAGACCATCCGCGCTCACCTGTGTACCAACCAAGCTAATGGTCTGCAAGTGTTTTAAATCCTTTAACAAACTCATCCCCTTATCACTTACCTGTGTATTATTTAATTGCAATTGAATTAAGTTGGGACACTTGCCAATCACCGAAAGTGCCTTATCGGTGATTTTAGTATCCCCTATTTTTAACCAAACCAACTGTGACTGAATTTCTTTTAGCAGCTTGGCCTGTTCATCTGTGGCCTGTGGAACCATGATGAAGTTAGCCATGAGGTAGTTGCTGTTTTGAGCAACCGGCATAACCACTATCCCAGCATCTTTTAATTTTTGAATTGCTTTCTCATTGGCTTCTTTAATGGGCTGCTCTGGAATTATAGGCAAAGACTTGGCCTCTTCCCCTTCACTTTGCAAAGCCAACAACAACGGTTTAATTTTCTCGGGCTGTTCCATTTCACTGACCAATTGTTTTTGGTCGGCCCCTGTTTGAATCCACCAATGTAGCAAAGCAATTTCATCCTGGCTTAGTTGCGTTTTGCCGCTGGGAGCCATGTGTTTTTTGTCTTCTTTTGGCAACAAGATGCGCCGCATGATTTCACTCTTTTGCACATTTCCCGCCACAATTGCATTCCCTTGCTCTCCACCCTTGATTAAATCAGCGAAAGAATCCATTCTGAATTTTCCTTTTTGTTTGTTTGGTCCATGGCAACTATAACATTTACTCTGCAAAATAGGTTGTACAATGTCCTGATAGGCGGCTGCTTTTTGAACATCAGGGATCACCTTCTTAAGGTCCGTTTCGGCGGAATTATTTCCCAGTGCACTAAACAGGTAATCTTCGCCATGGGTCAGGCTACCGCCCAAATGTCCTGTTGCCGAAAGCAACACAAAGAGTCCTATACCTAAAAGAGTGTATATGGTTTCACTGAGGAATTTTGTGAACTTAAAGCACAAAAGAACCGCGAGTACGAACACCCCAATCCCCATCCACATATGCCAGTCGAGCGTACTGCCGTTATAATCTCCGCTCTTGGACAACATATAGCCACTCAGGCAAGAAAAGCCTGCTGAGATCGCGCCGAAAAACATCAAAACAGGGACCGCTGAGTGTAAATGCTTGAACTTGTCAATCTTGGAAAGCCAATGAAATAAAAGTCCAATGAGTAATATACCAATGGGTAAATGAACAAAAAGAGGATGAAAACGGCCTATAAATTCGGTAATGGTGGCTAATATCACGTAAAATTTCTTTATTTAAATTGGAAAAAAAATGGCTCTTAAGCATAACGCTCCCGGAACAATTTCATCATGTACACATTGATTGCCCATTGATCGGCTACTGGTTTTCTGGTATATGGTAAAACCGGCATATAATCTGGTGGGCCAAATTCGGTCAATACGGTCAGCGTCTCACCCTTTTCCTTTTTCATCTCAACCACTTTATCCCACCATGCAAAATGAGCCTTTACAGCACCCTGCCATTCCGGTGCGCGAGGGTCACTGACTTGTGGCCCTTGTTGGTGACCTATTCTGGAGTGAATATGCCCGGTCCGGCTTAAAGTTAAATCAATGGTTTCTTTTTGATCCTGCAGCAAACTTTCACTCACGTTGCACCAATGCGAAATATCTAAAGTAACCCGCAGATCTGGTCTTTTTTCAAAATATTGTTTTGCGATACTAGGGGCAAACAACATGCGGGATCGATGCGTTTCATGATAAATAGGAATACCAGATTCGTTCGATAATTTAGTCGTATGGTCGATGAATGCACAGTTTTCGTCCAAGCTGAAGTAATCTTTTCCTGAGTGGCAATTCACATACAAAGGTCTAAATGCACTCTGAACTACCGTTTGGCTAGCTGCTTTAAAGCTCGTTAAGTGTTGCTGCCACTGCTCTCCAGAGCCCGCGCATAAAAACCCAACTTCCAGCTGGTATTTTTTCAGTAAAGCAAACAAGTTGTTTTGAGCTTCCTTGGTTGCTGGCCACCAGGCTTCAATACCATCATAGCCCTCTTCTTTCACTTTTTTTATGTATTCTTCTTGACTACCGGGAAATCCCCAATCGGTGGCAAAAATTTTCATGTTAAAATTGCCTGCTTTTTTCTTTTGCGGCTTTTCAGTTGCAGCAAAACTATTCACCGAAGAGAGTAGAAGGGCTGAAGTAGCCAGCGTACTTGTTTTTAGAAAATCACGTCTATTGCTCATAATTTATTTTTGGTTGATTTTTAGGCTAAAATATCCTGGATAACATGTCCTTCTACGTCTGTCAATCTAAAGGGTCTTCCTTGAAAGGTATAGGTAAATTCTTCATGGTTAAAGCCCAACTGATTCAGCACCGTTGCCTGCATGTCAAAAGGTGTAACTTTTCCGCTGATCACATTATAGCCAATTTCATCGGTCTCTCCATAAGTGTAGCCTCTTTTAACACCTCCACCTGCCATCCACATGGTAAAGGCATCCACATGATGATCTCGTCCGATAAATGGGTTTTCCTTCCCTCCCCTGTTCTCAAGCATCGGCGTTCGTCCAAATTCTCCTCCCCAAACCACCAAGGTGTCCTCTAAAAGTCCGCGTTGCTTTAAATCGAGAATTAACGCTGTCATGGGTTTATCTACTTCCCTGCATTTATTGATAAATCCTTTATCAATCGCAGTACCGGGATCTGTTCCATGGCTATCCCAGCCCCAATCAAACAATTGGACGAATCGAACCCCCTTTTCAACCAATTTTCTAGCAAGTAACACATTATTGGCAAAGGATTCTTTACCCGGATTTGTTCCATACATTTCATGAATGTATTCCGGTTCATCGTTGATATTCATCACCTCAGGAACAGAGATCTGCATATTATAAGCCATCTCATATTGAGCTATCCGGGATAGAATCTCTGGATCGTTATATTCTTTGTACTGCTCTTTATTTACTTCATTAATGGCATTAATCGATGCCCGGCGCAGGTCATAATCGATACCGTCTGGATTGCTCACAAACAGTACTGGATCCCCTTCGCTTCTGCATTGAACGCCTTGGTAGACTGACGGAAGAAAACCACTTCCCCAGACACTTTTACCGGCATCGGGAAATTTTCCGCCACTGGTCAAAACGACATAGCCTGGCAGGTTTTGATTCTCAGAACCCAAACCATAGGTTGCCCAGGCACCCATACTAGGTCTTCCCAGTCGCGCTCCACCTGTATGTATCAACAATTGTGCAGGGGCATGGTTAAACTGATCTGTTGTGCAGCCTTTCAGGAAAGCAACCTCATCGACAATTTTTGAAAAATGAGGTAAATTTTCACTCACCCAGCCTCCACTCTGTCCATGCTGGGCAAATTTAGCTTGGGGTCCCAACATCTTGGGAACCCCTCGAATAAAGGCAAATCGTTTCCCCTCCAATAAGGATTGAGGACAATCCAGTCCATTCAGCTTCTCCAATTCAGGTTTATAATCAAAGAGCTCCAACTGCGATGGGGCTCCGGCCATGTGTAAGTATATGATACTTTTAGCCTTTCCTGGGAAGTGGGGCATTTTAGGTGCTAGTGGATTTGCCGCATCGTAAGCACTGGCTGTGCCCGATGTGGCATTATTTCCAAAGCCGCAACTTTTGAATAAAGAGGCCAGAGCCAACCCACCTAAACCCATCGCACTTTCTTTTATAAAATGTCGGCGTGTTTGTAGCTTGCGAACTGCATTTTGAGCTTCAATTACCAAACGTTGGTTATTTAATTCATCTCTAGTCATCGCTAATTTTTTGTAATTAATTCATCCATGTTTAACATTGCATTAGCGACCAAAATCATTGCCGCCGTTTCTGGCCCTTGGTGCTGTTTCTGCTGGCCAAGCATGGCCATGGATTTTGTTTGATTTTCCTTAAATTCACGTAAAGCCTGATTGTATAATTTCACAAATGCTTCGAGCCGGTTGTCGTCAATTGCCTTTAACATGGCCATTTCATACCCTTTAGCTATAATTTGTTTGGGATTTTGTGAATCATCACAGGCCTCCTTCATCCGGAAAGCGAAATGTTTCGCGGCCTCCAGATAAACAGAATCATTCAGAGTAACCAAAGCTTGTAAAGGGGTGTTGGTCCGAATGCGGCGTGTGGAACAGATGTCCCGGGTAGCTCCATCAAAGGTAACCATAGAAGGATAAGGCGCGGTACGCTTCCAAAAGGTGTATACGCCTCTTCGGTATTGGTCCTCGCCTTTACTTTTTTTCCAAGTTGCACCATTATAAGGAGATAGCCAGATACCTTTGGGCTGCCATGGCATAACACTCGGTCCGTACATTTTAGCACTTAAAAGTCCGCTAATGGCTAGCGCCTGATCACGAACTTGTTCTGCCGATAAGCGTACCCTTGCACCCCGGGCGTAGAAGCGGTTCAAAGGATCTTTCTCCAACAGCTCCGGGGTAATTTTCGCCTCCTGCATGTAAGTGGCTGATAAAACAATTTCTTTTAATACCTTTTTGATACTCCAGCGGTATTCAGTCATGAATTTATAGGAAAGGTAATCCAGGAGCTCCCGATGTGTAGGATCTGCCCCCTGACTTCCCATATCTTCCATGGTTTCTACTATACCAACCCCAAATATCTGCTCCCAAAGTCTATTGATCATGGTTCTCGAAGTTAATGGGTTTTGTTCATCCATCATCCACATAGCGAGTCCCAATCGGTTTTTAGGAGCTCCTTTTGGCATTGGATTCAACGAATTTGGCACATCGGCTTCCACTTGTTCTCCTTTGACTAACCAATTTCCCCGCTCGAATACATGTGTTTTGCGGTGCATGCTTGCCGGGTTATCCATCATGATGGGTGTGGAGCTGACTTTTGCATTCATCAACTGCCAATACGCACTTTGGATTCCTTGAAATCCTTGTTTTCCTTCACCAGGCAGACCAGAAGAAAAATGAAACCAATCGAATTGGATTCCCGATTGATCTGGATTTTTTAAATTCGGATTGCTATAGCTTAAATACAAATCATGCACGCCCTGAACTTGAGGGATATCCGTGCTGGTAATCTTCCATCCACTGGTTTGCTCCATTGGGATAGATTTTAGTAAGGTTCCTTTCGGTGAATCCAGACGAATACTCCAGGTTCCGCCGTTTAAGTAACCCATATAACGAAACATCAACTGCGTTTTTTGATTTAAGTCAACTGCGGCCAGGCGAGCTGACCCGTTATTCCTAAACATCAACCACTTGGTGTCGTTCAAATCACTATTCACAAATTGATCAGCAACAAGGGAATTTATTGCCGGCTGCCAGGTTTTTAAAAATGTCTTTACTTTACCGGCCTGCCCCTTCGATCCATTTGCTTGAACCCAATGCACGATAGAATCTAATTTTGCATCATCTTTTTGCTCATAATGCCGTAACAATGGATATTCATCATAAGTATCCTCATCTCTGCTGTCATTAAAAAATGCGGCGGCCTGATAATATTCTTCATGTTTAAATGGGTCATAAGGATGACTATGGCATTGAATGCAGGAAAAAGTAGTACTCATCAGTCCCTCGAAGGTCGTATTCACTCGATCCAGAACCGCGGCCGTCCGAAATTCCTCATTATCAGTCCCCCCTTCATCATTGGTCATGGTATTGCGGTGAAAAACCGTGGCAATGTACTGTTCATCACTTGGGTTTGGCAATAAATCCCCTGCAAGCTGCTGAGTAATAAACTCATCATAAGGCATATCGGTATTAAAGGCATTGATCAACCAATCCCTATAGCGCCAAACATTCCGATCTCCATCGCGTTCATAGCCTTTGGTATCAGCATAGCGGGCGATGTCTAACCAAACAGTCGTCCATCGTTCGCCATAGGCGGGTGAGGCTAATAGGGAATCAACTAGTTCTTCATACGCTTGGTCGCTGTCACTTTCTAAAAATTTCTTGCTTAAAGATTCGCCAGCTGGCAGGCCAATTAAATCTAAACTAACGCGTCGCAGCAAAGTAGCCTTATCTGCCTGAGCAGAGGGCTCCAATCCTTCTTTTTTTAATTTATCATAAATGAAATAATCAACGTTATTGTTCACCCATTCAGGTTTTGAGGCTGGAATCAATCCCCAAAGCATTCCTCTGGGGGTTGGAGGTTCTACTTTTTGTAAAGGCGTATAGGCCCAATGTTCTCCCCATACAGCCCCTTGTTTTATCCATTCGCGCAAGGTTTCGATTTGATCATCTGGAAGTCTTTCGTGTTTTTGTGGCATGCGTTCCTCAGGATCCTCCAGCGTTAATCTTCTGATCATTTCACTCTGATCAGGCTCGCCCGGGATAATGGATGGTTTTCCCGATTCAGTGACCGCCAAGGCCTGTTCCCGAAACAGCAAACTAAACTCACCTGAACTCTTCACCCCGCCATGACAACTGATACAAGATGCATTTATGATGGGTTTAACCTCGGTATTAAAATCAATAGTATGTTGTTTTGTGGTCAGAAAGACAAACAATGCACATCCAATGCAAATCGTGGCCAGTAGAACAGCTTTTTTATAGTTCAAAATAGTAAATCGTTTCTTGTTCATTTTTCCTTGTTAACCAATTATCCTCATTGTAAGTTACCCATTTATTGAGTATTAAGAAGATTTATTCTGCATTACACTTCTCGTTAAAGAATAACTACTTGTAAAAATTTACACTGGTTTTTTGCTTTTGTTATTATTAAATAGGTTTATATACTTTAATTAAGAGCCAGCCACTGCTGTAAAACCCTTAGCCCTAAACTATTTTTCATCGACTAATTAGGGCCTATACTTCTGTAGACCCTAATCTTCTACCATCCGGGATTCTGTTTCAATTCTGGGTTTATAAAAATTTCCCGGGTTGGAAGGGACCTCAAATAATGTTTCTGCGGATCAAACGACCTCGAACTCGCTTTTTCGACGATGATAAAGCCCTTTTCGTCTGTATTTTTTTGCCAACTTGCCCCGCCATATGGATTTCGATCTACTCCTTCGATAATGATCGGATCTGCCCAAGGTGTTCCAACAATCCGTATTCCTTTGATCGCTTGAGGTAAGATTGTTTCTGCAGTTTTCCACCTCCTGAGATCATCATAACGGAAGCCTTCCAAAGCTAACTCCACTGTTCGTTCTCTTCTGATTTCTTCGCGCATATTCATCCCATGGTTACTGATAAAGGCATTGCTTAATGGGGGCATTTTGGCTCTGGAACGGGTCAGATTTATTGATTTATTTAAATCCGCATCACTGATCTGTCCATTTCGCTCATAGGTAGCCTCCGCATAGGCAAGAAGAACCTCTGCATACCGAATGATGTGTAAATCATAGCTATAATTACCTGCCCGGGCATTAGCATAAGCCTCCTCGGACAAGAATTTGTAGGTGGTATAGCCTGTATTTCCATTCCGTTGAGGATAGAACGGCCAGCTCGGAGTAGGTGTTGCGTACCATGGTTGAGGGATTGATGTCCCTGGAATCAAGATGGTCATGGTCATTCTAGGATCCCGGTTCTGGAATTCAGAAGTCGTGGTATTATATCCTTTGAAGGAGGGGGATTTTGTGATTTGTAGTCCATCCGAGCATAGGTATAGATCGGCCAATCCCTTGGTCGGCAGTAAAGATCCTATTCCTACTGTGTAGGGAAACCCCTGAGGGGAAACATCTCTTTGGTAGCCCCGGTCCAAGATGGATTCACTCGATTCATCTCCCTGATCGATGAATAAATAACGGTAGCTTTGATCCCCTTTTGCTGTAAATAGGGCATATTGGTTACTGCTCATGATGGTGCTGGCAGTTTGTATGGCTAGATCCAAGTAGGCATCATGCTGCGTCCCTTGACGAAATTTATCCCAAGTCCCCTCAAACAGGGCAACTCTAACCAACAACGCAAGAGCTGCTCCTTTGGAAATCCTTCCCGCGTCTTCCTTTGGGATGTCTTTTTGCTCAGGTAAAATGGCAGCTGCCTGCTTTAAATCTTGCAAGATTAAATCAACTGTCTCCTTGCGAGTTGCCCTAGGCGCATATAATGATTCATCATTTACCTTTAAGACCGAGGTAATCAATGGAACTTCTCCATAGAGTCTAAACAGCTGCCAATAATTATATGCTCTGAAAAACTGAGCTTCCGCAACAAACTGTTGTATCTCTTGGGCAATAGGAGATTCGGCTGCTTTTTCAATGATGTTGTTGCAGCGTCGAATGTAAACGTAAGGGTTCGTCCATTTGCTATCATTCTCTGTGGTTTGATAAGTTCCGTTGCTAATTGAATTGGGATCGTTGAAAGCAATGTCGGATTCTGTGTCTCTGGTATTAAAGCCTTCCAAAGACAGATATAGATTATTTGCTGCCAGTTTATAGTCGGCTTGTGTTTTCCAAAACGTATGGTCAGAGATGGTGTCTTTAGGAATCAGGTCTAACCCCTTTTGGCAGCCAACAAAAAGCAAACTTGCAAAGAGTATTAGGGTAAAATATATATTTTTCATGGTTCTTCTGCGTTTATTTTAAAATCTAATATCAAGTCCTAATGAAACCACTCCGCTGAACGGATAAGTCTGTTCGTCAGTGCGTTCCCACGTCTCCTCTGGATTAAACGAATTGTTCCAGGTATCTTTTGAAAAGGTAAACAAATCCTGAGCACTGCCATAGATGCGCACATTTTGCATCTTTGCTTTGCGGGTTAATTCCTCAGGAAGTGTATAGGCAAGCGTTAAAACTTTCAATTTCAAGTAAGCAAGATTATTCATTCGCATGGCGGAGGTTCTCCAGTTCCAGTCCCTTAATTCATTAAAGCCCACCTCTCCTGGGATAATTCTAGGATACATTGCATCGGGATTCGAAGGCGTCCAGTTTTTTCCATAAAAATATTCCAAGGGTTGCATCCAGACAGAAGTAAAGGGAAAGCTAAACTCACCCGTACGGATTCCTTCTCGTTTTCCGATGCCTTGTAAAAACACGCCTAATTCGAATCTTTTATAGGATAAATTTATATTCGCGGAATACGTATACCTTGGCAATAAATTCCCCAGGTATTTCATGTCTCCACTTGTGCCCATTAAAGGATCACCGAATGCCGTTATTTTTCCATCGCCGTCAATATCTTTATACATGACATCGCCAAGATTGATGTTTACCGGGACATTCTCTAATTGTTTATAGCTGGCCAATTGTTCTTCGTTCTGGATAATGCCTTCGTATTGGTAGCCAAAATACGAGTTCAAAGAATACCCTTCCCTTACCTTCACCAGGCCTTCA
The DNA here is from genome assembly GCF_059758715.1 of Sphingobacterium sp. GQ94. NCBI lineage: Bacteria > Pseudomonadati > Bacteroidota > Sphingobacteriia > Sphingobacteriales > Sphingobacteriaceae > Sphingobacterium > Sphingobacterium sp. GQ94. The sequence goes on along the minus strand of NZ_JCAXEC010000001.1, from coordinate 254,855 downwards.
CTATAGGAATCATTTCCCTTGAGCTCCAATAACTTGTTTTTACTATCGCTCAACATGGCCGTTACACTATACCTAAAGTCTCCTTTCTGATCAGCCCATCCTAAAGAAAGGTCCCAACCTTTGGTCCTTAGTTTACCAAGGTTCTGCGTTGGGGCGGCCCCCCCAAGGGTCGCTGGCAATTGGTCCACAACCAGCATGTTTTTATTACTCTTTATATAATATTCGATGCTTGCGCTCAGTCTCGAATTAAATAAGGCCATATCCAGACCGATATTTTTGGTCTCAATCGTTTCCCAGGTTCTCTCTTGAGAGGCGATATTGGGAACAGCTCCAGGTAATCCTGCTTTGGGAGAGCCCAGGGGATAGCTCCCCGTAATGGAAATCAGGGAAATATAGTCGTAGTTTCCGAAACTCAGTTCCTGATTTCCCGATTGTCCCCAGGATCCCCTGAGCTTAAGGGCATCAAAGAACTGTAAGTCTTGAATGACCTTTTCTTGCGAAAGATTCCATGCGAGGGCTACCGAAGGGAATAAGGCGCTCCACCTTTTATTCCGTGCAAATTTTGAACTCCCATCCATCCTTGTCGTGAAATCAAGAAGGTACTTTTTGTTATAGGCATAACTAAACCGTCCAAAATAAGAGCTTAATGCCCAGTCGGAGGCATACCCGGTGAAATTAGCATATTCGGTTTTGGTTCGATCAGCCAAATTCAAGGTAAAGATCTCATTGCTGGCGAAGTTATATCCTGTTATGCTTTGGTTTTGATTGTCATTCACCTCATGCGATGCCCCTAGCATGAGGTTAAATTTATGATGCTCCAGGAAGACCTTGTTGTAGTCTAAATACCCGGTGGCTATTTTATACATGTTTTTTTCATTGGTATAGTTTGCACTGTTCAAGGCATTGGCTACATCAAACAGACTTCCATCCCAATTGTATTGATTAAATGAAGGATTAGTTGTACTTCCATTGTAATAATCTAAATTAATTCCTGCCTGAAGGACCAGTTGCAGATCTTCAAACAGGTGCATATCCCCCTTGATATTTGTGGCCAGTCGTGAATGGTTCGTTTTGCGTAGCCCAGCCTCTTGGAGATGTTGTATGGGGTTACGAAACCCTCCTTGGTATTTATAAAGCTGTCCCTGGGGATTATAGATTGGCACATAGCTTCCCACCTGATTTACAAAATACAAAACATTTGAAAGTCCCGTGGGTTCAGTCACGCCTTGATTTTCGAAGCTGGTTCTGGTTTCAAGGTTAATCTCATCAAATAACTTAAAATCATAATTCATTCTCAGATTGTACCGGTCAGCATGATTTTCTCCATATTTAAAAACGCCTTTATCGCCACTGTATCCTGCTGAAAAAAGGTAGGTATTGTTCTCACCTCCTCCGGAAATATTAAGATTATGAGTCTGTTGAGCCCCTTTACCATATACGTCATCGATCCAATCGTGACTTTGATAAAAACCAGGGAAATTTTCCAAGTATTTAAGCCAGCCCGTTGGATCAGGTTCAGCACCGGCCTTAATTTTAGCAAAAACGTCTTCAGAAACTCCTGGCAAGCCGACATTTCTCATCCCTTGATCATACATCTCTGCGAGTTGCAAGGTATTGGTTCTTTGCTTTAGAAATTGAGGTTTCTTTACCCCGTAGTTCCCTGAATACAGCACACTTGGCGTTCCCTTTTTTCCTTTTTTTGTACTTACGATAACAACACCATCCGCTGCACGGGCGCCGTAAATAGAGGCCGCAGCGTCTTTCAGTACGGTCACATCGGCAATATCATTCGGATTCAGAAGATTCAAATCTCCCGGAACACCATCGATTAGCACCAAAGGTTTACTCCCACTTATTGAGGATGCTCCTCGGATTTGCAGGGAATAGTTTTCCTTTCCAGGGCCACCACTGCCACGGGTCACGGTCACTCCAGGAAGAGCTCCTTGCAGAGCATTCAGCGTGTTGGTAATTGGCCTTGTCTCAAAGACTTTATTGTTCACTTTAGAAACAGAACCTGTTAGCTCCCCTTTCAATTTAGTTCCATACCCTATTACGACCACCTCATCTAAATTAGCAATCAAAGGTTTTAATGCCACCTCGATTTCCAAACGGTTCGCTATGGGAATCTCTTGGGAAATAAAACCAACGTAACTGATTAACAATACCTGAGTTCCCCCGGCCACAATACTAAAGATCCCCTGATCATTCGTTGCTACGCTCTGATCGCTTCCTTTAATGGATATACTGACACCAGCCAGAGGTACATTCTGGTCGTCGACCACCTTTCCTTTGATATTTTGTTGGACAATAGACTCATTTCCAAGGCCACTTGTCTTCTTCTTTACAATGATTGCATTTCCTACAATGGCATAAGTCAGGGATTGATTCTTAAAAACCAAATTCAGGACCTGTTCCAGGGGTTCATTTTTTACATCAATATCTATTCTCCTGGTCTCATCCAGAGATGCCTCAGCAAAAAAGAAATCATACCCGCTTTGGTTACGGATTTCTTTCAAAACACGATGCAAAGAAATATTCACTTTGGAAATAGTGATTTTCTGAGCTTTAGCACAAAATCCAACCTGTAGAAAGGTAGTGACCAGTAATACGAGAATTAGTTTCATTATAATTAGGCATTTTAGGGCATAGCGCAAGCGTACTTTTGCGTTAACATAAAGTAAATTCATACATTTGAAGGTTGGTTTCTTATAATTGGTAATTAAATCGAATTTTAACTTTATACGGAACCCAGCACGACCAGAAGTATGTCGAGTACTTCTGGTTACTTTTTGAGTAAACCATATTTTTTAGCAGAGAATCTAAAATTATTTCATAACCAAGACCCTCCTCCCCTGAATCTTAAATTTCACTTTTCCTGTATACTCCATGATTTTCAGGACCTCAGATAAATTCTTTGACCGGGAGACTGCTCCTGAAAAATTTCCTACAGCAAGTCCTTGTTCATATTCCACCTCAACGTCATACCACCTTTCAATCTTTTTCATGATACTCTTCAGACTCTCGTTTGAAAAGATAAAATCGCCATTTCGCCAAGCCACAATAGATTCTGTATCTACTGGCCGTACCTCTATTTTTCCCTGAATCAGTTGAGCCTGTTGGCCAGGTTTTAACATACCGAAGGAGTTATTTTGTAGGGAATGAACACGAACAGAACCTTCAATAAGCGTTGTTGTGGCCGATTCTCCCGGATAGTCCATGACATTAAAGCGGGTTCCTAATACTTCTATGCGTTGCTCTTGCCCCTGGATATAAAAAGGGATATGTTGCTGATTTTTATCAAGCGATTTTGACACATCAAAAAAAGCTTCGCCCTTTAGCTCTACCTGGCGATAGGTCTGCGAAAAAGTATTGGGAAAATGAAGCTCAGAGGAAGAATTCAACCAAGTCTTTGTTCCATCGGGAAATTTTATCTGATATTGCCCTCCCGGGGGAGTCCGGATGGCATACATTTGGCCGGATGAACCCCTAACCGTATTATCTGTATGGATGGATATCACGCCTTTAGCATCCTTTTGAATCAGCACCCCGGCGGCATAATCTATCCGGCCAAGGGGTGCCTGATCCAAATTGATAGTTAGGCGATCACCAATTTCTAATATCGCATTCTCTCCACCTGGACCTACGTCTCCTTTTAATAATTTTGTATAATGAATGGGCTCTTCCCTATCTGCTGAAGAATAATAACCTATTCCTACAGCTATAAATAGGATCAAGCAGGCAGCTATAGACCCTAAACGGCGCATTTTCTTTTGATGAATACTCCGCATAGGATTCCTTTGTTGTTTTAAATTCTCAGAAATAGAAGCAAACAAGCGATCCTTGATTTGTTCTGAACTTTCATTTTCAGATTGATGTACAAATAAAGAATCCTGATGTATGCCTTTATTTTGATACCATTGGTGCAAACGCTCTTCCTCTTGGGGAGTGGATTGCCCGTTGATAAATTTTAAGGCAAGATCTTGTAGTTCATTTTCGGTCATTCTCCATGCTCTATTTACAGAGAGAGTTAGCCGAGACGATTATACCCTTAGTTGAAATTAAAAAAAGAAAAAAAGGAAGCTTCGCATTCCTAACCGAATGGTTCTTAATGCCTTGGTAAGATGAGTTTCTGCAGTCTTTTTTGATATCCCTAATAGTTCGGCGACTTCTTCCAGAGAGCGGTCCTCTAATTTATTGTATTGAAAAACGAGCCTGCATCTTTCGGGTAGATAATTAGACAATTCAAAAATTTTATCTAAGAGCATCTTGTTCTCTATGGACTCTTCGATAGAGAAGTGAATTCCCTGGCTATCTTGGAAGCGGATGTCTCGTTTTCTGCTTTGACTTTCTTTTGCGATGGTTCTGTATACGGCGTAACGCACCATGGCCGCTAAATAGTGGGAAAGATTATTGATCATCAACTCTTCCCGCTTTCTCCATAAGGTCAGAAAAACATCCTGAACAACCCCTTCAGCCGATTCTTGGTTATTAAGTTTCTGATAAGCAAGGAAATATAATTTTTCCCAAAAGGCTTCATAAATTTCCGAAAAAGCACGCTCATCCCCTTTTTTGAGAAGTTCTAACAAGGTGGAATATTTTTCGGATTCTAACATCTTTAACAAATATTACAAAAAATCAATGAATTCACAAGTGAATTTATTCATGAGCCCCTGATGTCTTCAAAACATTATATCCGTAAACCACTAAAGCGTTTCTCTCTAATAATCAGGCACTATGTACAGATAAGGTTAGTTAAATTCTTGTTATTGTCATTAGTGGATGCATAGCGAAGTTCCTTTTTTCCAATCTAGGATCTGAAACGCGCTGAGCTAGTTGGGTAAACAAATCAATAGCTCGCGATTGATAAGTACGCGGTTGCTGGAATGTTAAAAGCAAATGAGGCGGAGCATTCTCCACCTCATTTGCTTTTATTTTTACTGCTTTTCACAAATCTTTCTGAGAACGTTAGTCATTCTTTGATAACCAAATAGCGGGGTCATCTGAATATTCTACCAATCCACCGATATGGATGTTTGCACTATCTATCGGGTTTAATAACTTCAGGGTAAGTTTATGTTGCTTTTTAGACAATTGATAGACATGGTAGAGTTCATAACGGCGCGCTTTGGACATTACAGGTAAGTTAACCGTATCGCGAATCTCTTCATCAAGGTTAATTTGTACTTTAGCGATGTAGTCCTGGGGTCCCTTAACATGTCCCTTTACAACAATTCCTGTTCCCTTGAAGGTATAGTCAACGAAAGTTGTTTTTTGATCTCCTCCGAGTTGGTCATTGAGCGGCAGGGAAGCTGTCGGGAAATGGTTTTCAAACGACTTTTCATACCGAACGGTTTGGACCTGTTGCCCTCTAATCTTCACCTCATTTTCCCTGATTTCTCCCCCTTCTGCCTCAATTCTGTCCAAAGCATGTTTATAACCAAGTTCATAAATAGCATTGAGGGAGAACTCCGTATACGCGAAATTTCTATCGACAACCGGCTTTAATGGAGCTTTCCATTTTTCAGGGATACGATCATATCCGTATAAGGTCCCCAGGATACCGGCCACCGTCGAAGGATTACAGTCTGAGTCTTGTCCACACCGGGTCGATATATCGATACTCTGAAAGAAATCTCCTTTTCCATACAATAAACCGATCACCACATAGGCACTGTTTATCTTTGCATCGATATTGTAGGGTGCAAAAACCCCATCTGGAGAACCAACTTCGTTGCTCCATTTCGCTTGGCAAAGCGCCCAGGTTTTTTTCCAATCCTCTGGATATTGCTCATGCCACTGAATAATATCCGTAATACATTTATAAAAATCGCTCTGTTGTGGTATAGCCGTGATCGCTTGTTTTACGACTTGGTTAATATCCTGAGAAACAAACGCTAAAGAATACATTGTCGAAACAAATACCCCTCCATACCATCCATCCCCATAATTCATTATGTGACCAATTTTATCCGCGAGATTGGAGGCAGATTGGGGCATCCCAGGATGCATCAGTCCGATGAAATCCGACTCAATTTGAAAATCAATATCATCGGCATGTGGGTTGTTTAGCCAGTGTCCACTCTGCGGAGCCTTCATTCCTTGTAAAACGTTGTAGCGGGCGACTTGATTTGCTGCCCAGAGATCGTATCCTTTGTTCGCAAAAGCGTTTGCAAAAGAGTCTACGGGCGCATCTACGCCATATTCTTCAATGGCAGAAACAAAGGTCATATCCATATACAAATCATCATACAAACCGGGGAAATTATCATAATACCATGCAATGGAATTTGGTTTCCACTCAATGGGAATACTATCATGGATCATTTTACCCAAGTATTTAAATTCAGTTGGTCCGCCATAGGAACAGCCAATCAACTGTCCAGCCCAGCCTCCTTTAATCTTGTCCATCAATTCCGATTTGCTTATGACGGTTTCTGTCGTTTTATTTTGATCGGCACACGAGACCATAAGTGCACTGATTAGTAAGAAATATAATTGCTTTTTCATTTTTTAAGTTTATAGGTTTAGTTTTGTGTTGGTTCTCAGGCCATGTTAATCCGTAGAGAACGGATGTCTTTTGACGGATTTTACGTATGATCCTTTTAGTTGCCTGCGTAAATGATCAATAGAAGTCCAAGTATGAAACAGATGAACATTGCTAAAAGGCCTTGGTTTATACCCCGGGAGGCTCCTTTAAATTCCTTCCAGACAAACACACCCCAAAGCGCGGCAACCAAGGTGGCCCCTTGTCCGAGCCCATAGGAAATAGCTGCACCGGCTTTTCCAGCGGCAATCAGGTTCAAAGCGTTTCCTGCACCCCAGATTATGCCTCCAAGAAATCCCGTTAAATGGTTCGAAACAGATCCTAAGAAATAAGCCTTGTAATTCGTGGGCTTCCCTACCAAAGGTTTCTTCATTAACCAGGTATTGAAAAAAAGATTTGAAAAAAGAACCCCTAATGCGAAAATAAAAAAGGCTGTATAAGGGGTCATCTTACCGGCCTGGGGAGATACAAAGTTTTCCAAGTCCATTGATGCGGCAATAAACCGGTAGAAAAAGGCCATCAAAATACCGGCGGCAATAGCCAAATAAAGACCTTTTCTAGCTGAGGGTTGTTCTTTACTTACCTTCAGAGATCGATAGGCTATTGCGTTCAAGACAATGGCAACAACGACTAAAAAGACACCCAGAAAAAGAAAAAATGGATTTCCGCTGGCAGCCCCTAAATAATTAATAATCACGCCTAGAACCAAAGCAAGGCCAACTCCGACAGGAAAAGCAACAGACATTCCTGCAATGGCAATCGATGCAGACAACAAAATATTCCCGGCATTAAAAATAATGCCTCCGATAAATGCTAAACCCAAATTACCTATTTCGACTTGAGCCAAATCATCTAAAAAAGAACGGCCCTGTAATCCCATACTGCCTAGGGTAAGGGCAGAGAGTAACGAAACGGCAAGCATCCCAAGGACATAATCCCAATAAAAGAGTTCGAATCGCCAGTTTTTTGAAGCCATCTTCTGTGTATTTCCCCAAGATCCCCAACAGAGCATGGTAATAACACAGAGTAGAATAGCTATTGAGTATTCTTTAACAATAAACATAATGAATAGTATAAGAGGTTAATAAATCTTATTTATAATTTTTACGAAACAAATCCAATTCGGATATCTTAGGAGCTGAGGATTGCGCGCCGTTTTTTGTGACCGCGTACGCAGCAGCCAGATTTGCTTGATCCACAGCCTGTATCAGTGTCTTTTGCTGACTTAAGGCGCTGACTAAAACACCATTAAAAACGTCCCCAGCAGCGGTCGTATCAACTGGTATCACCGGGTACGCCGGAATAAAATAGTGCTCTCCCTTATTGTAAACAAAAACACCTAAGCTTCCCATGGTAATAATCACAACTTCAGGCCCCAGGGCAGATATGATTTGACATGCTCTGAATGCGGAATCCTCATCCAGAACGTTAATCCCCGAGAGCGCAAATGCTTCTTCCTGGTTTGGAGTTATAATATCAACCATTTCAAGGAGTTCTCCAGGGAGCGTATCGGACATTGGTGCGGGATTCAAAATAACCGTTACATTCCGTTTCTTAGCAAAATGTGTTGCTTTTAAAATAGCGTCTACTGGAATCTCTAATTGCATTAACAAAAACGAATCCTGAGTGAGAGCTTGCTCAAAAATGGCTACGTTCGTTAGGGATAGAGAAGCATTCGCCCCTGCTGCAACGACAATACAATTCTCTCCTTGCTGGTCGACCGTTATAAGTGCAATTCCAGAACTCAGATCATTATCAAATTCCATAAAAGAGACATTTATGGATTCTTCTTTTAATTGCTTCATCGCCTGATGGCCAAAAATATCATTTCCTAGCCGGGAAATAAAAATAACTTCTGTACCCATTCTGGCTGCTGCCACAGCCTGATTAGCACCCTTTCCTCCTGAATTCATTAAAAATTTATTGCCTATTACCGTTTCTCCGGGTTTAGGAAAATTATCGGAATAAACAACCATATCAGTATTGGTACTCCCTATGACTACTATATTTTTATTTTTTATCATTTGTAATGTTATTACGTTGTAAAACGACAACGATTGTGCTTTTCTTCCAATAAGGTCCACAACGGTTCATTAGCGTCGTTTTAAACTACGGATCAAAATGTAAGATTTCTTTACGTGCTATCAGATTTTTTTAACGGATGCACGATGTATAATATGCGATTCTAATAAAATGGAATGGTTATCGTTGGCTTTCTCCTCATGAGCGACTTCAATTAATCCAAGAAGTAATTTAGCCGCTAAATTTGAAATTTGCCGTACAGGTTGCGAGACCGATGTGATGGGGACTTCCAAATAATCCAGGTATTCAGAGTTGTCGATCGAAACCACGGACATCTGATCGGGAATCGGTAACTTTTCTTCTTTCAAGGCCTTGAGTACACCTAACAAAATGGTATCGCTTAAAGCAAGTATCGCGGTTGGTTTATCTTGTTTTTGCAATAAAATCTTTGTTTCAATATAACCTTCCTCTGAGGTAAAACTGCTTCCGCCAATATAGGAGAAGTCAAGGTTTTTCTCTTTTATAAAATTTTTATACCCATCGATTCTCAAGATATTCGACATGACATTCAAGTCCCCCTGAATACAGGCAATCTTCCTATGTCCGTTATCGTAGAGCAAACCCATTAATTGTTGTACGGAACCATAATGGTTCGTGGCCACATGATTAAAAGCTACATCTTTAAAATATCGGTCTATAAATATGCTCGGTAAGCGGCTTGAGGTTAAATCACTAAAGTTTCTTTTCTCACCGGTTGGGATAACCAAAAGTCCCATTAGATTCTGCGATAACATCGTCCTGAGCAATTTTTTCTCTTCCTCGGCGTCATTATTACAATCACTCATCAACACCACGTATCCACGGGCATGCAACAGTTGATTCACGGTACTTGCCACTAAGGAGAAAAAGGGATTACTCAAAGAGGGCAGCAATAATCCTATGGTCCTGCTTTTGTTCAATCGCAAGGTCTTAGCCGCCATATTAGGAATATATCCCAATCGATTCGCTTCCTCGAGCACTAACTTTGAGGTCTTTGCTGCAATACGGTATTTTTCAGCTGAACCATTCAACACACGAGAAACAGTCGTTAAGGATAAATTTGTATTTCCAGCTATAGTCTTAATTGTCACGATCTTTTCCATATATCTATATTTTCCTTCTACAAGCCTCAGTTAGAACAAACCTACATAAAACCTATATTTTTAAAATTAATAAATTGAGGTGGAAATATACGGAAGTACCCGCATTCCTTTTCCCTGGATGAGATGAGCTGGAGATATTCTACCTCCCTCAGCTCAATATGCCACTCATTAGGGTACATTGCATATAACCACATCCATTTATTGGTACCCTTGGTTTTGGACCAATTCTTTGTTTAAGTTTAATTCCCGAAAAGGAATTGGCCACAGATAATGTTTCTTTGCATCGAACTCTTTAACATATCCAGAAAGATTGACGGTAATTAATTGGTCAGGATTCTTAGGGTTCACATAAGTCATCCCTTTAACGGTTCCAGGTATTACCGTCTCGCCAATTTTCCATCTACGGATATCGTATAAGCGCTGCCCTTCCATCGCTAATTCGACCATTCGCTCCCTACGAACCACCTTCCGAAGTTCAGATTGATTCTGTGAGCTCACGGCGGGCATATCTACATCTTTTCTAGTTCTGATTTGGTTTAAAGCATCCAATACGGATTGGTCAATTTCATTTAGTTCCACTGCAGATTCTGCGTAAATAAGCAATATCTCTGCATATCGTAAATATATCAAGTTCAAACCACTATTCCATGGGTTAGCAAAATCTGATTTACTGACATACTTTTTAAAATACCAACCCGTCGGTGAGACATTTTCCGCTGAAGAAGAAATATCGTCCGCTGTGCCGCTACCTGGAAGCGTATTGAGAATTTTTCCATTCGGTAGCAGATCACCTGTAGTAAAGATCGTATGATGCAGACGAGGATCTCTGTCCTTGTACGGGTTTTTCGCATCGAAATGACTGTTTGGATCATCGATAGGTAGTCCCGTTGATTTCACCAAATAGGCATCCACCAACGATTTTGTTGGTACCACTTGACATTGCAAGGCCAGTATACTGTTAGGCGTAAAAAACGCGAAAATAGCATGAGCATTTAAATCCTTAACGTATTGCCTGCTAAAAATAACCTCCTGTGAATTCTTACCTTGATAATCGAAAAGGCTGGCATAGGAGTCGTCAATTTGATAATGATCAAGCTGCATAACTTGCAAGGCTGCGTCTTTTGCCTGCTTGTAGCGCGCGGCATACAACATCGCCCTGGCTTTTATTCCAAGTGCTGCTCCTTTTGTAATACGTCCGTTTTCCTGTTGAGAAATGGGTAAGTCGGATGCTGCGCTCGTGAGTTCCAGAGAGACGAAATCCCAAATTTCTTCTGAAGATGTTCTTGGGATTGTTTTGGCCTCTTGCGCGTCTATGGTTTTGATCACTAAAGGTACATCTCCAAATTCCATAACCAAATTCACATATGCATACGCTCGAAGCGTCCTAACTTCTGCAATTAATCGTTTTTTCAGATCGGCATCTATTTCAGGCACCAATTCAACATTTTCCAGAAAGTTATTTGCAGCCCGGATAAGGGAATAATGGTAACTCCATTGATTGGCAATCACATTATTACTTGCATTGAATGTGTTTTTTTCCAGTTCTGATTCTGAACGCCATTGCAAGACAAAATGACCAAGGTCAGAGAATGCATCCATAGAACTGTAGCGCCATTGGTCTCCCAGCAATGCATACACACCATTTGAAGCGTAGACTGCATCTTCTGCCGTTTTCCAAAATAACTCTCCGGCTAAACGGTCCTTAGGGAGAGAATCCAACAATCCTTTTTTACAAGAGAATAGGGACAACCCCAATAGGACTATAAATAAAATTTTACACGTCTTCATTATGACTCTATTTAAAAGTTAATATTAATTCCAAGGGTTGAAACTGAGGTTTGAGGGAAACTTGATTCTTGAGATCTTCCTTCCATTTCAGGGTCAATATTATATTTATTCAACGCTGAGAATGTTAGCAGGTTAGTCGCAGAAAAATAGACATTCAAACCGCTTGCTTTTATTCTTTCACACCATTTCTCAGGAAACGCATAGGCCAGTCTAACATTCTTTAACCTTAGGTATCTGCCGTCTACCATCCAGAAATCTGAAATTTGCGCATTTTTCATCGTAAACTTTGTAGGTCTGGGATAGGCAGCACCTGGATTTTCTGGCGTCCAATAGTTGCCATAGATCTCATGGGTAAATCCACCCCAAATACCATGTTCCATAATGGCTCCTGTCATGATTTTTTCTGACCCGGCTACTCCTTGCCAAAACAAATCCAATTGTAGATTTTTCCAGCTAAAAGCCATATTGGAGGAAAAAGTCCAATCCGGCATTTCATTGCCGTACACCACGAAGTCATCTGGAGTTAATTGCCCATCATTATTTTGATCGACATATTTTATATCTCCAGGGCCAACAGATCCATCCCATTTTGCGTACTCATCTACTTCTTGCTGAGTCTGGAAAAAACCATCGCTCTGGAATCCGTAATAGGAGTTAATTGGTAAACCCTCAGCGGTAATGGTTCTATAATCACTGTTTCCAAAGGCCGAAATATGAGGCCCTGTTCCCGCTAAATCCGTCACTTTATTTTTATTGTAGTTCACATTAAAACTTAGATCAACTTTAAAATCACCGTAACGCTTATGGCCTTGAAGCTGGAATTCAAAACCCTGGTTTTCAACTACCCCAGCATTTTGGTTTGTGGCCCCAAGACCAACAATACTTGGAATGGGAACGAGTAACAAGATATCGTGTGTCCGTTTTTTATAATAATCAAAAGAGAAGCCGAGTTGATTGTCAAACAAGTATCCGTCAACTCCAATATTGGTCTGGGTAGTGGTTTCCCAGGATATATCCTGATTGGCCAGAACCGTTTGTCGGTATCCAGGAACCATCGCGCCGTTGAAAGAATAGTTGCTCTGATTATAGGTTTGCATAAAACTATATAGACCAACCTGCTGACTTCCAACCTGACCCCAGGAACCTCTGATTTTAAATTCATTCACATAGTCTTTCAATGAACCCCAAAAATTTTCATTAGAGACGCGCCAACCCACCGAAAAGGAAGGGAAAAATCCATAGCGGTTTCCCTTAGCAAATCGGGAAGAGCCATCGTACCTTGCATTTGCTTCCAAGAGGTAGCGGTCATCGTATTCATAGTTCCAGCGCGTGAAAAAAGACCTTAATCCCCATTGAGAGTTTCCTCCGTCTGCGGACTGAGTTGGGTCATCTGCACCCATGGAGATTGCTTGAAGCTCATTGTTATAAAAGTTTTGGCGATATCCCTGTCCCCAACTATCTGTACGTTTGATTTCAGAATACCCAAGAAGTCCATTAATCTTATGCAACAAGAAGGATTTTTTTACCCCCATATGCAAATCAATTCCGTCTTCACGAGACCAATTCCTATAATCCCTCATTTTATTTACCGCATTGAACATTCTCCTCTCTGGGTGTAGTTTATCGGTGAATTCAAACTTGTTTTCGAAAGAATTAAACAGTTCCTGGCCGTATTGAGTAGAGTATTGAGCAAGAAAATTAAATACGTCATTCAGCTGATAATCGGCCTTAAAGATACCTACTGAATACATTTTTTTGGAATTGGATTGTCCACGTTCCTTGGCATTGACTAAAGGGCTGTTACCATCGGCTGAAAGCCCATAAGAGCCATCATTATAATACGGAACGCCCCATTGACTATTTTGAAACATGCGATTATATGTATCCCACTCACTAACTGGATATTCGCGTTCATTTAACCGGATATTTATATTGGAGCTAAGGGTTAATTTATTCCCTATTTTATAGTCATTTTTGGTCCGAAGTTCGGTGACATTGAATCCATAATTAGGAAGAACACCGTCTTCACGTAAATGACGTACAGACAGTCTGTTGCTCATTTTTTCATTACTTCCTCCAGCAAGTGTTAATGTATGGCTTTGTTGAAACGCATCTCTAAGCATCACATCCTGCCACACATTTGGTTCGGGATATTTCTCAGGATCTTGAGCATGATTAGCTGGCCACTGCTGAATATACTCTTCGGTAAATACAGTTGTACCGGTTGTATTCATATTTGCCTGATTTTGGTGGATCATGTAGGTCACAGCATCCATGTGCTTTGGCTTGTTATTCGCTCTCCCCAAACCGGCATATCCATCATAGCTTACGCTCAGCTTTCCACTCTTTGCCCCTTTAGTGGTTACCAATATCACTCCAGCAGACGCTCTGGAACCGTAAATTGCTGTGGAAGCTGCATCCTTTAGAACAGATACAGATTCTATGTCTGAGGGGTTAATTAAAGACATATCCCCTGGAACCCCATCAATTAAGACAAGTGGGCTGTTATCGTTTAGCGAAGTGATTCCTCTGATTCTGGCGGTAAAACCCTGAGCCCCTGGCGCTCCTCCCCTGTCAATAATGGTCAGACCCGATAATTTACCTTGTAGGGCCTGGGTTAAATTAGGAGAGTTTCTTGTCGCAATATCCTCCCCATTAATGCTACTTACCGCATTAGTGATACTTACTTTTTTCTGAACACCATATCCGATGGCCACCACTTCCTCTATGGATGTAGAGCTTCCCTGCAGAACCACATCAAGTACACTGACTTTCCCAACAAGGACTTCCTTAGTGAGCATCCCTATAGAGGAAAAAATTAATGAATCTCCAGGGGAGGCCTCAATTGAGTATCTCCCCTGTGAGTCACTCAACACACGTTTATCTGAATTCTTCAAACTGACCGTAACGCCTTCCAGAGGTTGGCCTTCCGAGTCGGTTATTTTACCCGAAATTTGATCATCCTGAGCGGCCAAAGAAGGAAAATTGTTTGCTGTTATAGAAACCCGGCCAGAGATAAGCTCACTGGCTTGCAGGGTATTACAAATCAACACCTGGCACAAAATGAAATATGCCGTGGTTTTAAAATGGATTCCTTTAGCCCGCAATTTGGGCCGTAAGGCTCCTGTCTCGAAAATTTTCGAGCTAGATTGATGAAAATGAAACATCATATTTTTAAGATTAAATGGTTATTTCTTTTTTTTAATCAAACTGGTTATAAAAATTTAATGCTTATGACTGTGCTTGTTGAAACCATCGTTAGGTTCATCAGAATAAATGATAACATCATGGGCATGTAACCGGTAATTTTTATCTGGATTGCTCACGATGACCTTTACCTGATGTTTTCCTTTGGGTAAATCGTATTTCCAAAAGATATCGTGTCTGCGCTTATGCCCATCTGTTGACATCTCAAAAGACTCAACCTGTTGTCCATCGATGAAAACCTTTAGTTTAAAGGAATGGTTTTCTTTTGAATCAGCACGGTTCCGATGAGCACCGCCACGTAGAGCGAGTCCTGTACCCTGAAAGTCAAATGAATATTCTGAATCAATGTTACGACCAATCTGTATCTTTTCTATTGGAAAAACACCCTCAAAACTTTTCTCGTAGCGAACCGTCTGAGGTACCTGTGAGCGTATGGATATTTCTTGTTCCCCCACCTTACCACCGTTCTTTCTAATCATTTCCAGAGCGTGCTTATACCCCAGTTCATACACTTTATTCAACGAGATACGTGTGTATTTGAAATCCATATCCTCTGATCCCTTAAGGCCTTTCTTCCAATAATCAGGAATGTTTTCATACCCTAACATAGTTCCTAAAATTCCACCCGCACTCGAAGGATTACAATCCGAATCAAAGCCAGCACGAGTGGATATTTCCATGGTTTTAGAAAAATCACCTTCTCCATACAGCAAGCCTAAAATAATATAAGCCGCATTGATTTTGGCATCGATATTCATTGGCGCAAAAACGCCTTCAGGACACCCCACTTCTTCGGTCCATTTTTTCTGTAGTTCAAACCAGGTCATCTTCCAATCCTTTGGGTATTGTTTATGCCATGTAATGACGTCTTGAATACATTTATAAAAATCACTTTGTTTAGGTATCGTTTTTAGAGCCTCTTGGACCACCTGTTGAATGTCATTAGAAGTAAAGGCTAAGGAATACATAGCGCCCACATAAACTCCTCCATACCATCCATCCCCATAATTCATAATATGCCCCACCTTGTCACTGATATCGGATGCAGAATTTGGCATTCCAGGATTCATTAATCCTGCAAAATCAGCTTCAATTTGATAATCGATGTCGTCGGCATGAGGATTATGGTGCCAATGTCCAGACTTTGGCGCTGTGATTCCATGAATGATGTTGTATCTGGCCGCTTGATTCGCATGCCATAATGGATAATCAGCATACGCAAAAGCGTTTGCAAAAGAGTCTACCGGGGCCTCTATACCGAGCCTTTCGATAACATCCACAAAGGTTAAATCCATGTAAATATCATCAAACAAACCCGGTTGTTTTTCCATAGTTTGCTTAACATAACCTTCATGCCAAGGTATAGATTGATAATCTTGGATATAGGTCCCGTTATAAAGGAATTCAGTCGGACCTCCGAAGGTTACACCAATAACCTGACCGGCCCACCCTCCTTTAATTTTATCTTTTAGGGTTTGGGGGCTTAATTTTATTTCTTGAGCATGGGATTGCGAAACGCAGAAGCCCGTTAAGCACGTCGCGCCAAATAGAAGATACGCTACATAGGTTTTAAGATGATTTTTTTTCATAATTTAAAGTTTAAGTTTGGTATCAATCATAAAATTGGTGGTATTCTTCACCCCATTATTACCTATGATTGACCCGTATTTCAATTTAAAAACAGGTTTTATTTACGTTCTTATCACCTGGTCTCTTTTGCCGAACTTGCTCCAATATTTTTGCAGTGCGTCCAAGGGTATCTTTCAAGTTACCTGATTCAAGATTGATTGATTTTAAACAGCACAAGAAACTTTTTTCTTGGACAGGTTAAAATTTCAATTTAAAATATATCGCGCTTATGCTTTTTAAGCAAGCGGTATTGAACAATCGTGAACAATCGAAACTGGTGAATTATAGTTTACTTTTGGTTGACGGGTGTAAAACAATTTGCACCAACGTTGTCGCAATTTATATAGTTTTGATTAAAAAACAAAATAAAAATAACATTTAATTGATTTAAATGATGTTTGTTTTGTAAAAACGATTGTGCAAAAGCACAAAATCGTGAAATAACCGGACTCAAATGGGCTTTTCGAGTTTGCTTAAGAAAGGGATTCCATGAAAATTTAGAATATGCCCTGATTGTAACATCATCCCAAGGAGGACTGTCCTGAGCAGATCCGTTATATGTATATTTTGCTTGTTTCCTTTAATAGCCTTGAAACTGTAAAATATATTCGGGAAACAGCTTCTTATACAGGGAGGTACAGGATGCCAGATCCCATTTTTTTTTATTTCTTTAGTCACAATTATAAATTCAAAAAAAACACGGATCCTTTTTAACATACAATCTTGTTTTTTGACGTTGTACTGAATAAATCCTAAACCCACGTGTTAAACGGCAATTTGGGTTAAACTCAAAATTATGAATAGAATAGTCAATTTATTATTTTTTCTCTCGCTCTGTCTTTTAATGTCTTGCGAGCAAAAGCTCGAAGTATTCCCTCTTAAACCAGAACCGGGAAGTAGTCTTGTGATCATTGGTAATTCGTTTGCCGAAGGATTGCAGCGGAATAATTATTTTGAGACGTTATTGCATGAGAGTTTTAGCGAACACAAACTGTATGTAAGAAATTTGGGCTGGGATGCTGATGAAGTGAACCTGCGTCCAAGACCTTTACATTTTGGGGGGCTACAAGACCATATCAAAGCGCATCAGGCGGACATCATTATTGCCTGTTTTGGTATGAATGAATCTTTTAAGGGTCCGGATAGTTTAAACACATTTAAACAGGATCTGAAAACGTTTCTATTGAGTCTGAAAGAATTGAAAAATGCAGCGAATGATTCTGCAAAGATTATTTTAGTCTCCCCCATTTACCATGAGGAATTGGGAGGTGATTTGCCAGACCCGCAAGAACACAACAAATCCTTGAAAACCTACACCCAGGAAATGGCCCGGCTGGCTAAATCCATGAACATTCCTTTTATCGATCTATTCGGCCCAACCAAGAAACAGATGGCAAGCGCAAAAGAGCCGATGACTAGCGATGGGATTCACCTGACAGCTTCGGGTTATAAATTTGTTAGCGAGATTATGGCAAAGGCATTGGGTTTCTCTGTCTCGGAGTGGTCGGGCTCTGCCCAAAGTGAGCGTTTGAGAAATCTTGTCAAAGAAAAAAATCAACATTTCTTCTATAAATACAAATCCCAGAATGGAGAATATATTTATGGTCGCCGTAAAGAGTGGGCCGGAGGGCAGGAATTACCCTCAGAACTTGCTAAGATAGACCAGATGGTTGCCCAGTTGGATAGTTTACTTTGGGAAGGGGCAAAATCACCTGAAACAATTGATCAGCAAGCAATCTCGGCGATCATCAATTCCGGAAAAAAGAAGAGTGATACCCAAACAATTACGCCCACCAGCGAGCAAGAACTAGCACTGGCTAAATCCCAATTTGTCTTACCTGAGGGATTTGAAATTGAACTTTTTGCCTCCGAGAAAGATTTCCCACTGGCCAATCCTGTCGCAGCCACTTTTGATGCCAAAGGCAGGCTGTGGGTATCGACAATGCCGTCTTATCCAAACTACACTCCGGGCAATCCGCCAAATGACAAAATCCTTATTCTTGAGGATACCGATGGAGACGGAAAAGCAGATAAACATACCGTTTTTGCCGATAGTTTATACCTTCCTTTGGGTTTTGAACTTGGCGATGGCGGAGTTTACCTCACCCAGGCTCCGGATTTCGTTTTCTTAAAGGACACCAATGGAGATGACGTTGCCGATTCCAAACAAGTCCTTCTTTCAGGCTTCGGGACGGAAGATTCCCACCATACGCTTAATACCTATACATGGGGACCCGATGGAGCATTGTATATGAATATGGGAACGTTTCTTCATACGCAAGTTGAAACTCCTTATGGACCGCGCAGGGGAGATTATGGAAATGTGTGGCGATACGAACCAAAAACGAAGAAATTTGACCAACACATCTCTTATCTTTTTGCTAACCCTTGGGGGGATGTTTTTATGCGGGATGGAACCCAGCTGATTGCTGATGTTTCTACTGGTTTGAATTATTTTGCTCCGCCGCTTACCGTTGCCATAGATTACCCAAAAAAGCATTTGGAAATGAAGGATTTTTTAACCTCACAAGCCAAGCCCAAAACATGTGGTCTTGAAATTATTTCCAGCCGAGCGTTCCCTGATAGTATGCAGGGGGATGTGCTCTTCAATACCTTTATTGGTTTTCAGGGCATTCGTCAGCACAAAGTATATCAGCAAGGTAGCGGGCTCACCGCAAAAGAGACCCAACCTCTTCTACAATCTAAAGATCCTAATTTCAGACCAGTGGACTTACAGTTTGGTCCTGATGGAGCGCTGTATGTTGTGGATTGGTATAATCCGATCATACAGCATGGTGAACAGAATTTCAGAGATGCCAAACGAGATCATACCAAGGGAAGAATCTGGAAAATTACCTATAAAAATAAAGCCAAGTTAAAAGGGGTTGATTTGACCAAGCTCAGCATCCCGGAACTCTTAGAGCAACTCCGGATTCCTGAGGATCGTACAAGATATAGAGCAAGAAGAATGCTTCGTGAGTATCCTGAAAATCAAGTCCTCCCTGAGCTAGAGAAATGGATTGAACAACTAGATCCATCCGACAGCCAATTGGAACAACATAGACTTGAAGGGCTATGGGTCTACCAGCAATTCAACAAGGTGAACAAGGAGCTGTTAAAAGAATTATTACAAAGTAAAAACCATTCTGTTCGTGCTGCATCAACTCGGGTTCTTTTTTACTGGAGAGAGCGCATTCCTACAGCTTTGCAGCAGATTATTAATATGTCAAAAGATACCTCTGAGCGGGTAAGACTGGAGGCAATCATTGCCCTTAGTCACTTTAAAGACCCAAAATCAGTTGAAGCATTATTGTCGGCAAGCGAACTCCCAAGGGATGAGTATATTGACTACGCATTAAACGAATCCTTTAGACATCTGCGAGGCCTCTGGGTCAACATGTTCAGCAACGACCCCAACTTTCTTGCCGATGAGGATAAAAAGGCAAATCTACTTTTAAGCTCTGTAGCCACCAAAAGAGAGTCCTTGTATATTGGATTTGTGGCTGAAGATCCTACCTATGCAAAATATAGTGAACCGCAGCTCTCTTCAGCAGAATTTGACCAAATGAAAAAATCTATTGCTGTTCAGAAATTTCTGCAGCAACACAAAGATTTAGTAACGCCAAAAGAAGAAAAAGCACCCGCTGAACCTCAAAAGAAGGAGTCCGAGAATCAAACCTTAAAGGCAACCCACGTGATCAAGTCTTTGCCTGGAAAAATGGCTTTCGATAAAAAGACATTTCGAGTTAATGCAGGGGAACAAGTTGTATTGCAATTTGACAACAATGACCAGATGCCACACAACATCGTATTTACGACGCCTCAAGCTAAGGACAAAGTTGGAAAGGCCGCAGATGCGATGTCTGTTTTAGCGGATGCCTATGAAAAGAATTTTATCCCAGATATGCCAGAAGTTTTGTTTGCCACACCATTGGTGCAGGCTGCACAAAGCTATCAACTGAAATTTATGGCTCCTAAGCAAAAAGGTGATTATCCTTTTATCTGTACTTTTCCGGGACATTGGCAGATTATGCACGGGATAATGCAGGTCAGGTAATGATGAATTGAATACGGAGAAATTAAAAATTAATTCTGAAGAAGAGGTGCACCTATTTCATTTTGAGCATATGCGGCAAGAAAATCAACTTCGTAGCCCTCTTGTTGAAGCGTTTGAATAATCAAATGTTTGTTCAAGTTTTCAGCCTCAATTCTTAAGATAAATTCCTCATCATCTAAATCAACAGTTGCATTGATAATCTCTTTTGAGAGTTGATATAATTTAGTAATCAACACCGACCGCTCAATTGCAGTTCGGATGGAGGTTTTGAAGATTAATACATACTTTTTCATGACAATTTTTTAATAGTACACCAAACGCACGCCTCTTTATTAACTAGGAATACAAATATGTCAATGTAAGTGAAATAATACACATAAAAAACAGTTGAAACGGACAAAAATGAGGCTGAAACGGCAATATTATTTCAGCGTCAAATTATTCTGATTTTCAGATGACTATTTTTGTAACCAATCCACAAAAACAGGTTGTTTTTCTCGACTTACGGTTATTTTCTTGGGGTATTCCACATGGAGCTTAAGAATCAATTTTCTAGAAAAACCGGTGGACGCAAAATCAACGACCGAGCGGCTGATGATATGCTGGCGATTGACCCGGAAAAAGTCTGCATCTAAAGAAAGTTCTAGTTCCTCTAAGGTCTTATTAATCAAATAATCCTTCCCTGAGAAGGTCTTTATGAAAACATTATCAAATTCAATATAACAAAGAGCAATATCTTTTATTTTCAAGGGAATTATTCGCTCTCCACTACTTACAATAAGTGATTTAGGTTCATTTTTTACCGCGATGGACTTGTGTTCCATTTCTCCAAGTAAATCCTTCACCCCCATATTGAAAGTTCTTTTCATCAGATAATACTTTTGTACTGCGCGAAGGATATGCTGATCAGAGAAAGGCTTAAGGATGTAATCGATTCCAAAGTTTTTGAAAGCCTCGAGCATATATTGATCATATGCTGTACAAAAAACGATTGGAACTACAGGAGGGTGTTTCATGAATACTTCAAATGAATCCCCATCTCCTAATTGGATATCACTAAAAATCAAATCGATAGCCTCCCCAAGTTTTAGATATTCCAACGCTTCTTTCACGCTGGATAATCTGCGAAGAATTTCAACAGAAGGGTCTACTCTTCTTAAGGTTTGTGCTAAGTCTTCAGCCGTTAGATCTTCGTCTTCAATGATGACTACCCTCATGATGGAATAATTTTAACATGTACCTCGAAACAAGTTCCGTTTTGTTGAATTATGACGCTATCCTTTAAATAATAACTGAATCTTTCCTGAAGGTTATTCAAACCGTAATTATTCGCCTCATCATTTGGCCCCTTTCTAGGGCTATAATTGTTTTTGACAATGATCCATCCATCCCTTTCTAGGATGTGAATAATCAGAGGTTTCTCCAGAGAATACAAATTATGTTTTAAAGCGTTATCCACTAAGGGTTGTAAGGAAAACACAGGCAAACTCCCATGCAATACGTTTTGTGAGATATTAACCTCATATTGTATCGCCTCCTTAAAGCGGACTTTCTGCATCGCTAAATAGTCTTCACATAATTTGAGCTCTTGCGCAACCGTGGCCAGATCATCCTCGGATCTGCTAAAGCTATCTCGCAGATAATCGGACAACTGTAATAGATATGATTCAGCAGCTATACTATCTTTTTTGATCAGTGCTTTTAAACTCGAGAGTGCATTAAAGACAAAGTGGGGTTGTACTTGCTGGCGGAGCATCTGATTTTCTGCGCGCTCATTTAATTTATCTAAGTTAGAGCGTTCGAGCTCCAAAACTTTCTTATAATGATCACTTAGTACAAAATATAGCCACAGCAAAACGATGATGTTTAACACTGCAGCCCGAAAACCGATCAGCAAAATGAAATTTATGGGAGGTCCGTTCACCAAATCAGCCTCCTCCCCCGAGAGAAGCCCCATTCGGTTGGAAACCAGAAGCATCACAAAGCACACGCTGAACGTGATTAAATAAGCCAGAATCTTTACCCAAAAAGGGGACTTGATTGGATCCTTTTCATCCAGATAGAGATGAAGGAAAAGATTTCCCAAGATAACCGCATACAGACCAAAGAAGACGATGAGAGTACCTACCCAAAATTTCCCCTGATTACTTTGCAAGGAATCCATAATTAACACAGACACCAGACAAAGTGCAAAAACTGCACTCATCTTGATCCAGTGTCTTAATGGATAATTATATTTATTATTAAAACAAACGCTCATTTCTTCTTTTTGGATAAACAAATATAGTGGAATCTTAAGAAATCAAAAATGGCCCGTTTTACATTGGAACTAAATGACCCGGAAAATAAGAGTTTCCACCAATAGAAGATCAATAAAGTAAATTGAGAATGTGTTCTTAAATCAAAAAATAAGCAATATAAAAGTATATAAATTGCTTATTTGATACAAAAACTAACAAATAAGCCTATTACGATCAGCTTATTTTACTTATATTTGTATAAATAAAGAATATTATGAGAAATTCCAGGCTTATTCCTTCTGAAAAAATCGTCGAACGTTTACAGTATGAAAACCCTTGGTGGATTACCAAACAAATTACAACGATATATAAGGAAATGTCAAAACGCTTATATTTTGATTTGTTTTATCCTTTTGTTATTGAAAGAGAGATCCGACGTGCTGTGGTTTTAATGGGACCAAGGAGAGTGGGAAAAACGGTTATGATGTTTCACACGATTAATCAGCTGATTGAAGAAGGAGTCGATTCACAAAATATCTTTTTTGTAGGCATAGACAACCCAATCTATATTCACCTTAGTTTACAGGAGATTTTGGATTTATGTCTAGAAGCTTTAAAACTTAATAGTTTAAAAGGTTGCTATGTTTTCTTTGACGAAATTCAATATTTGAAAGATTGGGAAAGGCATTTAAAAATATTAGTAGATTCCTACCCAGAAACAAAATTCGTGGTTTCTGGCTCTGCAGCAGCAGCTTTAAAATGGCATAGCACAGAAAGTGGAGCGGGGAGATTTACGGACTTTATGTTACCGCCATTAACATTCCAAGAATTTATTCATTTAAAAAATAAAAATCATTTGATAAAAAAAGGTAATATAACTTATGCCAATAAACAAATTCCATATTATATTACTCATGACATCGATGAGCTCAATAGAGAGTTTTTGCAATATCTGAATTTCGGAGGCTATCCAGAAGTTGTTTTATCCGAGAAAATTCAAAAGGATATGGGTAGATATGTCAAAAATGATATTGTAGATAAAGTATTATTAAGAGATCTTCCAAGTTTATACGGAATCAAAGATGTTCAAGAATTGAATCGTTTCTTTACCTATATTGCTTATAACACAGCTAACGAATTTTCATATGAGACAATGTCCAGAGAAAGCGGTATCGTGAAAGAAACTTTGAAAAAATATTTAGAATATCTAGAAGCTGCTTTCTTAATAAAAGTATTGAACAAAGTAGATGTAAATGCGAAAAGATTTAAACGTATAACCAGTTTTAAAGTGTATCTCACAAACCCATCATTACGTACGGCGCTGTTTTCTCCAATAAAGGAGACTGACTCTGAAATAGGTAATATGATAGAAACTGCTATACTATCACAATGGATGCATCGTGAGAACCTTGATTTAACATATGCTCGTTGGAAAGAAGGAGAGGTTGACTTAGTTTTAGTTGATGATAAAAAATTCAGACCTGTTTGGGGAGTAGAAGTAAAATGGAGCAACCGATATTTTGAAAAACCTCAGGCGTTATCAAGTTTAATTCAGTTCTGTAAAGCAAACGAATTGAACAGCGCCTTGGTAACTAGTATAGACAAATTAGGTGCAAAAGAAATTGGTGAAATAACGTTAACTTTTTTACCCGCATCAGTCTATGCTTATAATATTGGAGACAACACGTTAAAAATGAAGTCTACTAACTATTGAATTTTCCTATGCTAAAGAAAAACGAATTGGTCATTCAATCTTCTTATAATCTATTTTTGCCTTAGGGATTTCCCCGAGCAATATATGCTCCTTTGTTCGGTTTGCATCAATATTAAAAGGATTAAAGAAGGTCTTAAAAAATAAATTATTTTCTCAAAATTTTTTCCATTGGCCTTCCTTTAGCTAACTCATCAACAAGTTTATCTAAATAGCGCACCTTTTTCATCAGTTCATCTTCTATATCTTCGATCCGGTATCCACAAATAACGCCTTTAATTTGAGAAACGTTTGGGTTTAGATGTGGGGCATTTTCAAAAAAGGTTTCAAAATTGGTTTTATTATCCAGATGTTCTTGAAGAGATTTCTCATCGTATCCAGTCAGCCAAAATATAATTTCATCGACCTCTTGCTTGGTGCGGCCTTTCTTTTCTGCTTTTGCAATATAATGAGGATATACTCCTGCAAAAATCATTTTATAAACTCTGCTGTTATCCATAGTACTTAAATTGTCTTAAGGTTTCAATTTCCAAATTTTTTCTGAGACCGGCAAATATTCTGCTAATGCGGCTGATCCATACCAGTTGTAAAGATCAAAACTCAAAAGTCCGGCCTTAATAGCTGGGTCTGATTGTAACAGTTCCTTAGCCTGCTGCTTGGAGGAAACATTATTCAAAATAAATAGCCCTCGGTAATTGTTTTCATTTTTTCCCATTGGTCCCGCAATAATTAGTGTTCCTTGTTGAACCAATTTCTCCATATTCTCCATGTGGCCGGCAAAACTCTTTTTCACGAATTCTTTGTCCTGCGAGCTATTTGCACCTGTTTTTAGTATGACCAGGAAATAAGCCTTCATGCCATACGCATCGGCTCCTAGTTTTTGAGCCAGGGCTTGGTCGTAGTTTGGGTTTTGGGTGGGTTCTGGTTTTTGATCTGCTTTGTTCTGGGCAGCAGCTAAATTAACAGTTAATAAAGCGGCCAAAAGAATGAAATAATTCCTCATGATATAGATCTCTAAATAGTACACAAGGTAAATTATTTATTTGGGATTTATATCGATCGTAACAATTCAACTATAACGTTGAGTTTATCTACTAGAAGTTCAGGTCATTTAAATTAGCTCCCTCAAAGGCTTAACGCCTCAATATCTTCTTCCTTAAGCTCAATATTAGGATTAAATTGTTCACTTGTCATGTATTTTTTCAAACTAAACATTAATTGTCTCGCCTCGGGTCTATTCTTTGAGTCTTTTAAAAAGTCGATTCCTGAAACTATCAATTTCCCCTTACCAACTTTGCATTCAAACACCAAACCTAACGGTCTTGCTGTAACCCAATCATCGATAACCCGAACAATAGGTTTCAAATCCTGATGGATCGCATCCAACATTAATGCATTTGAATTGCTCATTGCATCCCACCACTGCCAATTGCTATGATATTCTGTCGGAAAATTTAACAGCGCCGGGTGTTTAGGATCACATAAAATGCCCAATGTTACCGGGGCCTGTCCTCTGGTCCAAGCCGTATTCCAGAATATACTAGAGAAACCTATAGCTATATCACCACCCTTTTCAGCTTTTAGAGCACCTTTTTTAAGACTTAACAGTACAGATTGACCTACTTTCAATCTACTTTTGGCTTTGTGATCAAAAGATTGCGTGACGTAGATTTCTTCCCCAAAGCTCGGTAATGTACTGGGATATACGAAAAAATCCCATTGGTTACTGAAACTGTCTAGGCTAACTTTTAAAGTCAATTTTACCGCTTTATTGAATGCCGCTAAATCGAATTCAACTTCACCCAAAGAATAGTTATTCCCTAACGGAATATCACCTGCTTTCAATTTACCGCTAGCCTTCGTTTTACCATTTGCATCTATAATCTGCCAGATAGGGTTCACGTTTTGCAATTTAGTTTTCCCATAATGCGCAATTTCAATAGGCACTCTGATCGTCTCATTGTTTAAATAAGTCATTTTCTTAAAACGTGCTAACGGTACTGTTTGATTTGAAAATTGGCGGAAAGTATGACTCTTTACATATCCTTTATTTTCCCAAAAGGGATTTAAAACACCTACTAACGCCGTACCTTGTCCCGGAAAATCATGCAAATCGAGAAGCTGAAACCCTCCAAATCCTGGAGTTCGAAGTGCTGCTTCGATGTCGGCCTTATAACATAAAACCTGCAGCTTTCCAGAGGCCATTAAAAAATCTTCTGCTAGATCTCCCAATCCATTTTCCTTTAACTTTTCCTGGAAAATTTCAAAATTTTTTGCTTTGAGAATTCCAGTATAATCTTTTATCTCTGAAAAATCAGGGTACACACACCATTGTCCTATTTCATGACTTATAGTTGGAATCGTGTAATCCTCAATTTTCGTTCGCCAGTCATAGTCAGTTGATGGCTTTTGGCTATTGATGATGGATTTCAGCCCTTCTCCCCAACCTTGAATTCTGGGTTCAGGAATGTTATTAAAATCATTCTCAGAAATCGCTGGCCAGCCAGCAGCGGAAGTATATAATCGTCTGGAGTCTTTCGCTTTCCAATGGTTAACAAATTCAGTTAAGTATTTTACATGATTTATCCCACCGGGCTCGTTGCCATACGCCATCAATGAAAACGAAGGATGGTTTCCATATTCTTTCACAATACGCTCACTCTCATCATATATAAATTGATCAATTGGCTTTCCATCACCTAGTCCTGGTGACCAAGCTCCAATTTCCACTTGTAAATAGACGCCTAGTTTATCTGCAGCAGCGAACGCAGCTTCAGGTGGGCACCATGAATGAAAGCGGACATGATTTAGTCCATATTCTTTACATATGACAAAGATCCTTTCCCAAGAAGCCTGATCAGTTGGCGGGAAACCAGTTAATGGAAAAATACAACTCTCCAATGTGCCCCTTAGAAAAACAGGCCTATTGTTAATCAAAATTTGTGTACCGTTTGCCGAAAATTCACGCATTCCAAAACTCTCCAGTTTAACATCCTCAGTGAACCCGTTCAGTTTAAGGTTTGCCTGCATTTGATATATTGTTGGCGAAAACTCATCCCACAACATAGGGCTATCCCCCATATCATAATCAATTTCCACATAATTCAAGCCCGTTTTTAAATGTATATTCCGCTTAGTTTCTTTTAGATTGCCCAACTCCTTTTGAGAAACAAACAGGTTGATTTCCGCATCAGTTTCTTCTCTCTTGTTTAAGATGCTGATTTTCGCGTAAACTTTATTCTTTTTTATGTCGGGATATAGCTGAATGTCATTTATGTTGACCTTATTATGGGCCTTTATAAAGATATTACCAATCATGCCATTCCAATCGGTCTGCGTATGGTCCGAAATACTATGTGCATTCTCTCCCACTTCAACGTCTTTTACTCGATTATCAACTCGAATTGTTATTCGGTGTTTCCCTGGTTTTAACAGGTTATTTAAATCATATCTATGTGGGGCTGCCAAACTATTTCTTGTCCCTATCTCTTGATCATCAATCCAAAGCCTAGTTTCCCAGTGACTCCTTTCAATAAAAAGTTCTGCTCCATTCTCAAAGCCCTCTTGGGGTATACTAATTTCTTTTTGATACCAAGCCGCCCCTTTATAATATTTTTCTGGCTGTAACCAATAGGGCACTTTTACATTCCCCGGTTCTCTGTATTTTGCATATTCAGAATCGTTAAACCACGAAGAATCAACAATAGTTCCTGTCCAGGGTGTATGCATATCCACTTCATTTCCTTTACCGTTTGTCGTCATCGAACCAGGTAAGTCAATTTCATCTTTTAAGACTTGTTTATACCACTCCTTCTTAGTCCCAAGATCCATCGAATCTATTGAAAAACGCCAGCTACCGTCTAAATTCAAGCGATTTTCAAGATGGGCAGTAGTTCTTTTTGGTTGGAAGATATTAATTGTTGAACAAGCTGTAATGAGCAGTCCGTATAAAAAAAATCCAATGTATATTTTTTTTGATATATTATTCTTCATAATTCAAAGGGCAAAAAGCTTAAAACAAAATTTAATCGAATCTATCAAATGGTTAATATCTTTATTAGATAGGCTAAGCCCTAATTTCAATCCTGAATATATCATTGGCTATTAACTCTAATTGATTTTCAAAAAGTATATGAAACGCACCCTCCAGGCTTTTAACTCCCACCGGAATAACTTTCTCATTTAAATAGCCCTTTACTTCTACAGTTTTTGGTTCAATTAATTTATCAACTGACAAAGTAGTTAACTTTAAACAACCGTAGGCGAGGCTAATGGAATGGTTTTGTTTATGCCCCTTTTTTTCCTGGGAATAGCTACCCCATCCTTGGGCGGCTGTAAAGGCGGATTTAAAAAAATTACGCTGAATTTTTGGAGAAAAAGCCATATATCCCTTAGGTCCATGATATTCAAAACCACAAGCACTCAAAAATGTACCATAACTTGCCATCGCTCTGGCATAATGATCACTGCATTCAATTTCGTTGTAGGGATTACGCTTTGCCGCATGATATCGCTCATGTATCATCCGGGTTAATACGATACTCTCCTCTACCATCCCTTCGGCCATCATATGTGCGGCAACCTGGTGTTCGAACCCGCTCATACATTCATGGAAATATCCCATTTGCCAACTGACATTATCTCCATATGGATTGTCTTCATTTAGGGGATTCGTATTCATGATCATTCCTCCCTCTCCAGCTACAGCATAAGGACGACCGCCAAGATGTGTTTTTATATATGGACCAACATTTGTCGTAAAATTATATTTCCAGAGGGATTGTAATGCGCTCAACGTTTTTTCTTTATCCAATATACGTGGCAAGCCCACTTGCATAGCCCATGCCTGACCATACACTTGATCAATATGGCAAGTATTGTAGGAACCTAGCTTGCTTCTTCCCTGTGCGGAATCAGCTTTATGGATGAAGTATTCGCCATTAAATAAGAGCTTCTCCATATTTGCCTTTCCGAGTTGGACATATTTTTTACAAATATTTGCAAAACCACCATCACCCACTTCCTCGGCCATAGCTTGAGACGCTCTGACCGCAGCAATACAAAGTCCTACAATCCACGAAATTTCTCCTTCCCATACCGCATCGAGGGTGTTTTCCATAGGTGTATCGGTCATCCCATCTCCATTTTTGTCCTGAGCAATTATGAATTCAACAGCTTTTTTAAGCTTAGACCAATTTCTTTTTAAAAATTCACCGTCTGCACTCATCTGATGTTCCCGATAACATCTCAAAATTATACCCGCCTGTCCATCAATAGCTGGCCTGGTTTCATTTTCTGCTCGAAAACTTATAGCACCATCTTCTTTAAAAGCAATCCCTAAATCTACCCGTTCTCGCAAATCTCGTTCTAGCTCCGGAAATATACGTCCTACGGCTTGTGCATATTGCCATACATGGGTACACGTGCCAGCGCAGGCGCCTATGCCTTCCCATCCCCAGAAGCGTCCACTGGCAAAGCGGTAAGTGTTTGCCGTTGCAAGAGTCCCAATATTTAATATGGATCTTTCCAGAAACCAATAGGGCAAAGTACTGGACCTCCATGTATCTACCCATCGTTGAGTTAGGCTAGAGAGATGCACAAAATGCTCAGCCAAATATGTACTAATGGCCTTTGCATCTTTATGTTTGGAACCATAATAATAACCTTGATGTGCATCTGCCACTAGCTCCTTAAGTTTCGGATTAGGATTGTTGAAATGCCAGCCGATGGAAAAATTCACTTGGGTTTGTTCTTTAGGGCCCAAAGTTGTGGATCTTGTGATAGATCCTACAGACTTACTTGAGGGATTCCTTCTTGTCAGCTCTACTTTGTTGGCATCAAATAGACTAGATGTTATGGGCCATGGTCTACAATCTGTATTTACCCTCCCCCCAGGCGCATGTATCATAAAATACATGCTTCCGGCATCAGGCGCTTTCTCCAATTCACCATTCTCACTTTTACACTGAAAGAAAATTGAACTTACATTCTCTTGAATATCAGCTTCATTTTGCAGCTCCGTAGTTGATTTTTTATCTTTTATAATATTTGTACCATGAAGCGCATGATCAGGCTGTAAGGATAATTTATTCACACCATTTTCCATCCAGCCTAAAATATCTACAGAAAGTTCTTGATCAGAGGTATTCTCTAGCGTCACACTAAGGATAGTCACTGGCAAAGATGATTTTTCGACTTCTAATGGTATAAAAGGAGAATAAGCAACTAGCTTCACGGTTAGGGGCAAATTCTTGCTGGTGTATCTTACTATTCCCATTGGATACGATGATTCAAAACTAACTTCGTCCCAGCTTTCTTGGTTAAGTTCTTTAATAATGGTGGTCCCATTTTGGATAATCCGTACGGCAAATCCTTGGTCTAATACACGTCTATTTTCAGCTCGAACAGGTTCGATATAGGCCGCACCATCTCTAGATCGAATTTTCCTTACACTACTTCCATCATTCCAATCGACCGTCATTGGATCCACTCCTTCATGGGTATTTTCGATCGTTTGGTTATAAATTTGCCAGAGCCATAATCGTCCGTCACCTCCTAGATATACGGTTCCACTGTGTAGTCCTCCTATTGGCATACCTATATATTTGAGCTCATTCTGACTTTTTAAATACCGAACAGGGTCACCTCGTTGCATGAGTGATGTTAGCCACGCTTGATCTATTTTTTTTTCCGCTGGTATATTGTGGATCGGAGGCAAATTAACAAATGAACTTTTGCTCCATACTGGAAAACGAGATGCCAGAATAGTAAAAGATAAAAGACAACTTTGTTTCACAAAATCTCTTCTGCTTCTCCTTATATTCTCTTTATTTTTTTTCATTAGATATTTTTTATTGTTTTTTTCACCATGGAAATTTCAGTTAGAACAGAATCCTAACGCTCTAAAAGTAATTTCAGGTCACTTTTCCACCTTATTCAGAAACTATTTTCCTAATGCTATTGTTATTCTTATCCAAAACATATACAGTTCCATTTTTGTCAACAGCCACACCGCTCGGGACACTAAAAGATGCCCCCGCAGCTATACCATCGGTTTTCCCTGCGGCATTTGATCCCGCAAAAGTACTGACTAGGTAGTCTTCTGCCTCGATTCTACGGATACTTTGGTCTGGACTATTAATATCACCACCAGCGGTTCCGTTACCAGCGATATAGAGAT
This sequence comes from Sphingobacterium sp. GQ94, assembly GCF_059758715.1. Classification (NCBI taxonomy): domain Bacteria; kingdom Pseudomonadati; phylum Bacteroidota; class Sphingobacteriia; order Sphingobacteriales; family Sphingobacteriaceae; genus Sphingobacterium; species Sphingobacterium sp. GQ94. The sequence continues at coordinate 223,335 of NZ_JCAXEC010000001.1, read as the reverse complement.
TATTATGCGCATCTATCGACATTCCCCAAGGGTAAGCGAATGCAGCGGTAGCAGGAGCACCATCTACCCAGCCAACTTGACCCGACCCTGCAATAACAGAACCTTCCCAGCTTGGGGCAATATATTTTCGGATTTGACTATCACCATGTACTGTTATGTATAAATCTCCCTTGTCATCACAAGCAAGAGCGGATGGATAATTCAATCCAGAGATCACTTTTTTAACAGTACCATCAGCACTAAGCTGAAAAATATCTGCCGGGGAAACACAGCCAGCATAATAAATATTCCCCGATTTCTTATCAAAAGTTATTGCCCAAGGTTCAACATGAGTGCTATGAATTTTCAAGGCAGTGCCATCGGGTGTTATTTTTCTTACATCCCACCCTCCTGGATCTACACTATACAAATTTCCCTGATCATCTATAGTTAGTCCGTAAGGGATGTTAAAGCGAGCCTCGGACCCTTTTCCATCGGCATTTCCTGCTGCACCTGGACTACCGGCCAAGGTAGTCACATTTCCCTCCTGATCAATCTTGCGAATGCAGTGATTTCCTACATCAGTTACATATACATTCAATTGATCATCAACAGCAATTCCGCTTGTCCTATACCAAGATTCCCCGCTGAAATTAAACATGGCATCCGTTCCTTTACCATTTGCAAAACCGGGTGTACCATTACCCGCTAACGTTGTAACTGTCCTGGTATACAAATAATTATAGTCCGCCTGCGAAATTCCCGTATTCTCTCCAATAGTTACCTTAATGGGACCAGTTCCGCCTCTTTTAGGAACTACAGCCATAATTTGTTTGTTGCTAGCTCCTATAATTTTTAACGGAATATTATTAACACTGATGGATATTTCTGAGGTATCATTGGAGAAGTTCTCTCCATTAATAAGAATTTGGGTTCCACCTCCACCTTGCTTTGGAAAGAATTCATGGATAACAATGGGTGAGGTTGGGCTATGAGATACGTTTTGCTGTTCTTTTTTACAACTCAAAATAGTAATAACCATTACCATAAACATGAGTAAATATTTCTTTATATTGGTTTTCATAAAAATACGATTTAAAACTTTAAAGTCAATTATTACCAGCCTGGATTTTGTACCAATGACGTGTTTTTGTCAAGATCATCCTGAAGGATGGGGAATAGATACATTTTATCATCCCAATACCTTTCTTGGAGCAATGTTCTTTTGTAAAAATCTGCAAAAGCAAACCCTTGGTTGTTATCATTGGATCCAATATTCATTCGATAAACATTTTGGACCTTTGGATCTCCCATCATCAATCTCCGTATCAAAGTAAAATAACGGTCACCTTCGAAGGCAAGCTCTATTTGTCTTTCTCTTAAAATCCACTTGCGCATTTCACTTTGATTCCCTATTACCTCAGGATAAACTGATTCTAATTTAGGTAGCCCTGAACGTTCCCTTACCAAATTGAGGTAAAATAGAATATCAGCATGTCCTGGTTCTGATTCATTTAATGCTTCCGCATAGTTAAGAAAGATCTCAGCAAGACGAAGATGAATAAATGGGCGATATGCTGCACGTTCCATCCGAATATTGGATGCAGGGCTAACATTTTTCTGAACAATATAACCTGTCATATCCCCGCTGCTATTGTTTATTCCAAGTCCAGACTTCCCCGAATAATAGAACTCGGCTCTCCCTCTTCCGTCTGCATTCTCGGCAGAAGAATAGTAATTGCGATCATCTGTCGTAGGTGCTGGAAGTAAAGGTTTACCGTTATAAAGGATATTCACATAGAAGCGAGCCTCTCTATCTTTATACATGTTTGAGTTTCCTTGGATATATCCCCGATTAATACCATCACTGGATCGGCCCCATTCTGCTGGGTCATCCATTTGAGTAAACCCTTCCTCTTTATACCCCGATGCAGGGTCATCGATCTTTCTTCCGTTTCGCATTAAATGAGCATCAACAATATTCTGAGTAGCATTTTGCATGTTGTATCCTCCAGGTGCTGGCGCACTACGTTTCTCAAGTCCCCATTGCCAAGTTTCGGCCATATTTGTCGAGAAAATAATTTCACTGTTCCAATTGGTTAGAAATAAATTGCGATACGATAGATAAGGATCAAATGTTGCATCTCCCTGATCTAGATTGGTAAAAAGTTTATACACATTCAAATCGATTACGGCCTTTGCAGCATTTGCTGCAATCTTCCATCGATCTTCCTTATACTCTAATGGGGCTAATGGAGTCCCGTCTGCATTCTTGAAACTTAGAAACCTTGTGTTTCCATTCCACAAAGGACTGGCAGCCAATAGGGTAACTTGTGATTTCACGGCCAAACAAGCGCCCTTTGTTGGTCTGCCATAATTCGAAGAAGAGGTCCATACATCTGGTAAGTCCTGTGCCGCTAGGTCCATCAATTCATTTATGTAGTCGACACATTCTTGAAAACTAGCTCGCGAATACTGATTGTAATCGTCATTTAATCCTAGAGTGCTTGTTAACTTTACAAAAGGTCCATATTGTCGCAATAATTTCCAATAGAACCACCCCCTTAGAAAGCGGACTTCTGCCTTGTATTGAATTTTTAGTTTTTCACTAATGATATCCTCAGGCATTTTGTCGATATTTTCCTCGAATACAAAGGATTGCCTTATGCCAGCATAATTTGAATTCCAGTAATTATTCCAATAGCCACTTTGAGGATTCCAGTTACCAGTAATCATTTTTCGAACATTTACCCCTTGTACACTGCAGGAGGTTTCATCACTTGCCCCTAAAACCGTATAGTCATCGGTTGGAGTCCATATATATCCATAAATTTGATAAAGGTAGGATTCAGCGTTTGCCCTGGTTTCCCAAAGCATTTCCGAGGTAAGCAAATTATCTGGTTTTTTATCTAAGTAATTGCATCCTTGATTCAGTAGCAAAAAGCAAATGGCAATACTACTGTATACGGCAATTTTTATATCTTTCTTTTTCATTATTTTAAATTTAGGTTGCTTAAAATTGTGCTCTTAATCCAAAAGTTATCATTCTATTAATTGGATACTTGGCTCCGTTGGATCCTAATTCCGGGTCCCATAATTTGAATTTACTGAATGTAAAGAGGTTCTGAGCTGATCCATAGACATACAACGTGGAGAAACCAATCTTTTCCAATCGTTGTGATGTGATATTGTACCCCAAGGAGGCTTGCTTTAAGCGGATGTAAGAACCATCTTTCAACCAGTGCGTGCTCTCTAAATAATTGTTATCGGAAAGACTTGCCACAGTCAAACGCGGGTAATATGCGTTTTGATCCGGATTTTCCTCTGTCCAACGATCTTCCACATTTGCTATTGTGTTATTGGGATATTGCCCTATACCAGAAAAGGGTATAATTCCAACACCGCTTGCGCCATTTCCACTAACTCCAGACCCATTCGCCATAATTCCCACATCAGCAGTTCCTTGAAAAAATAAAGAAATATCAAATTTTTTGAAAGCTGTAGAAAACCCTAAACCGTATAGCCAGGAAGGAAACCATGATTTCCCTAAGAAAGTATAATCAAAGGCATCAATGATATTGTCATCTTCAGGATTCAAGTTGATATACCGTAAATCACCTGGAAATACAGGATTGAATTTTTGCTCGGGACGAGCAGCTATATCTTCTGTACTAGTAAAAAATCCGTCCGATATATAACCAGTGTACTCGCCATAGCTTTTGCCTGTTTGGCTCTGATAACTATATTTTCTAACAGGTTCATCAGCGAAAACAACTTTATTTTTGCTGTACGTTACATTCCCGAATAATCTTAGACCTACCTCCCCAAACTGATCATTGTATTCCAGACTTGCATCTGCACCTAAATTTTCCATTTCACCTATATTTGCAAAAATATTAAGATCGCTATAACCGGCAACAGAAGAAATAGATTGGCGCCTTATCAAGATATCATTACGCCTTTCATGGTAACCATCTAGAACTAAATTAAGCTTGCCAAATAAGCCTATTTCCAATCCGATTCCACCTTTGTAAGATTTTTCCCAAGTCAAATCTTGCACGCCCAATACTTGCTCTTTTTGACCGCCGACCCAACTTCCGTTGAGTCCAAAACCAGTGCTATTTCCTCCTCCAATTTGAGTTAAATACGGAAATCTTCCGCCTGCGCCGATATTATCGTTCCCCACAACTCCGTATGAGCCTCGAAGCTTCAAAAGATTAAATTGGTCTGTAAAGGGTTCGAAAAAACTTTCATTTGAAATCACCCAACCTGCTGAAATAGAAGGAAAAAGACCAAATTTTTGTCCATTATCAAAATTCTCTGACCCCGTATATCCAGCGTTTACTTCTAACAAGTATTTATCCTTATATCCATAGTTTAACCTGCCAGCTAAACTTTGATTACGATATGGAATAGCTCCTATTACCTGTCCGGCTGTGCTCACCAATCGGTTACGCATATTATATAAAATCATACCTCCTATCTCATGATCTCCAAAATTCCGATCATAATTGAGACTTGTCTCCAGATACATTACACGCTCTCCGGTGGAACTTTGACTATAACCCAAAAATTGTTCGCCTATTCTACTCTGATTATAAATAATCTCACCATTTGGGTCTCGAGCTGTTGCTAGCCAAAGATCGTTTCGTCCCGTCCTTCTATTTCCAAAATCTCCATAACTATCAAATGAAAATCTCGCTGAAGTAGATAACCCTTGGGTTAAAGAACCAAGCTGTTGAGTAAGTGTTAACACGGATTGGATAGCCGGTTTAAATTCGTCAGAATATCCATTATTCTGGACCTCATTCAAAGGATTAGCCCCTCCATTGTTAAAGGGACCAGCCCACTTCCCATCTGGATATCTTGCTGGATAAGCAATTGGGGTTGTGCCGAACGAAATATACCAAAGGTTTCCTGCTGATATTCCTGGATACCTAGAATTTACCAACATCGCACTAAGGTTTAATTGTATCAGAGTGGTTTTAGTCAGATTGACATCTACGTTACTCCTAAAATCATATCGTTTAAAGTCTAGATTTGGATTATAATTGTTCAAATTTGAAACTTTATAAGGTCCTTTTTGATTATAAAATGAGGCAGAAATATAATAACGTGCGGCCTCACCCCCTCCATTTATACTTAAGTTTGAGTTCATAAGCACGGAGTTATCCTTGTAAATTTCATCTATCCAATTTACATTCGGGTACAAGTGAGGATCTAATCCACTCGCTGTTTTTTGGATAAGCTCTTCTGAATAACTCGGGCTCAGTCCCATATTTTCTCTTGCTTCATTTAACAATTCCATATATTTAATGCCATCCAGCATCTTTGGAGTCTTTGTAAAACTTGAAAAACCTGATTCTCCTTTAAAATGAATCTTCGGTTTTCCCGCAACCCCTCGTTTGGTAGTTATAATCATCACTCCGTTAGCTCCTTTAGCCCCATACATCGCCGTTGATGATGCGTCTTTCAATAGAGAGATACTCGCAATATCTTCTGGATCGATATTATTAAAGGATCCACCATATGTACTATTGACATCGTCGCGCTGAACCCCATCGATAATGATTAATGGGGAAACACTGCCTGTAAATGTGCCAATTCCTCGAATTGTAAAGGTCGAATTGTCATATCCTGGTTCACCGCTCGATTGCACAGAAATAATTCCTGCAACTTTTCCTGCAAGTGCATTTGAGAGATTAGGAACAGGTGTTTTCATGTCTTTCATGTTGACCGAACTCACTGCGCCAGTTACATTAATTTTTTTCTGCGTCCCGTAACCTACAACCACTATATCTTCCAAGCTTCCGATCGACTCTGTCAAAGTCACATTCAAATTCCCCTTTCCACTCACGATTCTTTCTTGTGCTTTAAAACCAACAAAAGAGAATATCAAGGTCATGTTTTCCTCCGGGATAAGTAAGGTGTAGTCTCCATTTTGATTTGTTGCTGTGCTTAAATTACTACCTTTCACGCTAACGGTTACCCCTTGCAAGGGTTGACCATCCATGTCGACAACTTTTCCAGATACAGTTATCGGTTCGGCTTTTTGGTTTTTTAGCTCGCTATTAATCAAAAATCCTCTTTGATTACTTTGTCCCCTTATCGAGGAGATAAATCTTTCGCTTAAGAGTTGATTTTCAAAAGAGTACGTTAATGGATGCTTTGATGTAACTTGCATTACATTTCTAGGTGTTCGTTTTGCTGAGGTTAAGTCGTTCAGGGAATTTGTTCCGCTTTTCGGTGTAATCCTAGTGAATACATTTTTTTTAGAAAAGTCTATTTCTCGACTAAAAGATCCCGCTTTAACTGGTATTATTAGCAGTATCATAGCGGCTAACAGTAAATTCTTCCGTTGTGATATTTTATTGTTTACTGCAAGAGCCTCATAAAGGTTATACGTGTCAATTTTCATACATTTGGGTGGTTATAATCGCATTTACATGCTGGAATTATTAATTGGTTAATTCATTTGCTAAAGATTGTAACCCTTATTTTTTAGCCAGAGGTGCTACAACATCTCTGGTTTTATTATAATAGTGTTACTTTTACCTGGTTAACGCATACCAATTATCCTCCTTTCCTGCTCAAACTTTAGAGTGGTTAGATTCCGAGCGCATTCTCTAATTTGCTCAAGAATATTTAAGCCAGAAATCTCTTTCTTTATAAAACGATGTCTAGCTAGGATAAATAAATGGTTCTGTTCTCTCTTGTGAGACACTGTTAGTATATATTTGTCAGTACTCGTCTCATCTTTATTCTTCAGATTGTCTATACTTTTCATTTTATTGACTTATTAATAAATAAAAGATCTATTCGAATAGGGAATCACCCCCAATTTTCGGTTAAACATTCTCATAAATATTCACTATATTTGGTATGGAACACCATTTTTAACCGAATGGATGAGTTTTCACAACCAGTTATTATGTGTCTCATAATTGCAACTCTTTTTTATTAACCCTAGCTAAAAAGATCTGTTAATCTAGTCTTATAAAAAATCATGGATAACAACGAACAGGAAATAAAAATCAAAGAAGGCTTTGTTGGCCAAAAAATGATTGTTATTCCACCGGAAGTACACAATGATATTTCAAAAAACATCCTCATTAATAACCTCTATTTAACGGCAATTGGATTTTATCCTCATGCTAATCACCATCACAGAGAGCGTAAAAGAGGAAGTGTTCAATACATCCTTCTCTACTGTATTAAAGGAAAGGGAACTGTTAACGTATCCGGTGAAAACCATTTCCTCTTACCCAATCATTATTTCATTATACCTCGAAACACTCCTCACCATTATTATTCATCAACCAACGATCCTTGGAGTATTTACTGGATCCACTTTGAGGGGAAAAACTCAGATTTATTATACACCAGATACTGTAATAATACTCCAGCCCGGGTATACCCTTTTCCTTACGAAGAGGACAGAATTGAATTGTTCAATAGCATTTTTAATATTATTGAAAATAGCTTTGATCAACGAAGTCTTGAACTCGCAAACATCAACCTGTTCCAATTTCTCTCTTACCTTATTTATCATAAAGAAATATTCCCTTCTTTCTATACGCTTAGTTCCATTGATAAGTCCATCAATTTCATGAAAGAGAATCTAAGGGAAAACTTCACTCTTCAGTTCCTAGCAGATGAGCAAAATATTTCTGCATCACATTACTCTGATTTATTCAAAAAGAAAACTGGCACCTCTCCGATTCAATACTTCAATCAACTAAAAATTTATAAAGCTTGTCAATTCCTCTATTTTACAGATATGTCCATCAAGGAAATTTGCAGCGAATTAGGCTTTTCAGATCCTTATTATTTTTCAAGATTATTCAAGAACTTGATGAAAATAGCCCCAATCCGATACAGGAATCATCATAAAAACAATTTATAACGGTTATTCTATGGAATTTTTCGTGAGCAGCATTTTGAGCTGATCTATCGTTAATTCTTCCGCAGGCGAGAAATTTTCGCTTTTCATGTATTGGATTAAACTATAGCGCAACTGCCTTGCAGATAGCCTGGTTTCCAATTCGTCTGAAAGATTAACCGATGCCATGATAAGTTTTCCTTTTCCCACCTTAGCTTCAATTATGTTAGCCATTTTACGATTCTTATAAAAATTATCAATTACCCGTACTAGAGGATCCTGACTCATCTCAAGAGAATCAATGATCATCGTCTTTGAAGAGGTGATTAGATCCCACCATTGCCAATCGGAATAAAAATCAGTTGGAAAATTTTCAAAAGCAGCGTGTGCTGGGTTACAAAGTATACCCATCGTTCCTGGCTGGTCAGGAAAATGCACCGGGCTCCAAAACACTGGTGCAAAGCGGCCCTCAACACCCCTAATATGTGCCGTGTCTGGGTTTAGCAAAACTTTTCTGCCTAATGCAAGCTCTCTGAAGGCCTCGGATGGGGACCTTGTAAAATACACTTCCGGATTCTCTGTCTCAATATGGCGAGGATAAACCCATATTTTCCAGCTATTTTTATATTCAGTACCTTCTAGTTCCACCTCTATGGTCAAAGCTTGTGCACGTTGGACCTGTTTTAAATCACAAGAAATCTCACCTAAGGGAATTCCATTACCTATGGAAATCGTCTGTTTGTCTAATTTATTCTGAAATATTATTTTCCCTGTTTTATCTTTGATTGTCCAAGATGGAACTACCCCTTGCAGTGCTGAATCACTAAAATTTGCAATTTCAATACTAGCCTGAAATAGTTCTGAGTTTGAATAACTTACTTTAGGAAATCGAATTAGGGGAACAACCTCTGAGGAGTACCTTCGATGATCTTCGGGTTTCATCAAACCCTTACTATCCCAAAAAGCATCTAATATACCGACCAAAGCAGTACCCTGACCAGGAAAATCATGTAAATCTAACAGCTGGAAACCGCTAATGTCTTTTGTTTTTAATGCCCTTTCGATTTCTTCTTTGTAAAGGTTCGCCGCAAATTTTCCACTTGCTAATGTGAACTTGGGCGCAAGATGAAATAATTCTTTGCTTATCAGATCTCTTTTTATTGCCTTAAAATTCAACGGATCCAACACTCCTGTATATTTTTCAATCTCCTTCAGGTTTGGATAGATTGAATATTGGCCGATTTCGTGGGTTATCAAAGGAACCGATATCCCGTCGGTAGCTTGCGAATAATCTGTTGAAAAGTTTGGAGGAATGGTGTTGAAAACGCCCTGACCTCGCACCCATCCTTCCTTGGTGTATTGGGTAATAAAAAAGTCATCTGCCGGTTCAGGTTCAATTCCATGCCCTTGTGCAAAAGTAAAAGCGGTAGTCGTATACAATCGACGGTTATCCTTTGCTTTTAGGGTATTCAATAGGTTTTCCATATAGGTAAAATCACCCTGCAGCTCATTCCCTAATGCCCAAAAACAAAATGATGGATGGTTCCCATATTCTTGGATTATTCGCTGAGCCTCTTGTTCAATAAATTTGTTCATCTCTCCTTGTTGCCCTATATTTGAATTCCATATAGGGAGTTCTACTTGAAGATAGAATCCCATAGAATCAGCAACTTGGAATGCAGCTTCTGGAGGACACCACGAATGAAATCTCAAATGATTTAAGCCATATTCTTTAGCCGTTTCAAATACTTTCAACCAGCCTGTCTTTTCCATTGGAGGATAACCGGTTAACGGAAAAATAGCACATTCAAGAGTCCCTCTTAGGAAAATACGGCGTCCATTTAGCTCAATAAAGTTGTTTTGAGTCGAAATTTGTCTTAAACCAAATTTAGATTCAATAACATGTTTCGTTGAAAGATTTTCATTACTCAGGGTGAGCTGGGCTGTATATAATTGAGGGTTAAACTCGTCCCATAAAACCGCTTGATTTCCCAAGTTAAGTTTTATTTCTTTCTCAAAACCCTGAAGAGGACTTTCAATAATAATCCTCTCTGATGCGATTGTTCTAGTATCTCCATCTTTTATCAATACTTCCAAGACTGTTTTACCTGTCGATTTTAAGCCATTATGCATTACAGCATGGATGGTCACGGAACGATCGTCTATTTTGGGATAAATAGTCACCTGCTTAATTTTTAAACGATCGTTAGCTTTTAACGCTATTTGGCCAATGATACCATTCCAAATTATCTGGGTTCCATTGGTATAGGCATGAGCCATATTATTATACGAAATATCGTGTTTTTTACGGTTATCAACCCGTATCACAAGTAAATGTTTCCCTGGAGTTAGTAATAAACCCGTATCAAATTTATGGGGAGCACTCAAACTCTCTGCTGACCCAACCTCTTTTCCATCTATCCAGACTTGTGTATTCCAGATTACTCTTTCTAGCAGCAGTTCAATATCCTTATTCTTCCAGTTCTTGGGAACGATAATCTCTTTGCAATACCAAGCGGGTCCAATATATGTGTGTTTTCTTGTGAGATTTAACAAAATATCTCTTTCTAGCTTCTGGGCGGAGAGACTGCTTTTTTTTCCAATAGAGGCATCATCAAGGGTTCCTGGTAATTCTATTGCCGTTTCGAATTGCTGCAGAAACCATTTTTGCTCAATACCCACGTCTTGAGAATCTAATTTTACTTGCCAAGTTCCTTTTAATGAAAGAGTCTGCTGCGCTTGAACGCTTAGCACCATCAAGCTAAGGTATCCTATCAACCCTATTGAAACTAAAAATATTTTGTGTCGTTTGAAAATCATTATACTATTTGTTGGTTCTTGTACAGAATTTATCTAATGTTTAGCTCTTCAATTTATCCGGCTTAAAGAATCAATGGTCCTCTATTTTTGAATTCTTCAGCGAGAGATAAGTGAATTATTGCTCCAAGATGAGCCTTGTCTTCAACCAAAACCTTCTCGAACATTTCATTTGCTTTCTTTAATTGTTTAAGACCCAGATAACCCAGTCCCATAATATAAAAGCAGTGATTCTTATTTCGTAGTTGCAAATTATCTTCAAAAATCAACATATCGGGGAGAGACACAGCAAAGTAGTCTATCTGCACTTTGTCCTCTACATGCTGCTTACCATACGAGATTAAACGATTAAAGATGTTATCAGCAATTTCATTTTTACCTAATTTCTCCCAAGCTAAACCTTGATAGAATATTTTATCTGGTTGTTGGTCATTATAAAATACAGCTGCTTCAGGTTCATCGCTGCCATGCGTAGCTTTTTGGTAATTCGTAATGGCTAAATCCTTTTCTCCTGTTCTGCTGTAAGCCAGGCCCATCCAGTAATTGATATCGTTTTCTTTTATTCCAATTAGTTTCCCCTCACCTAAAGTGTGGGGATACCTTTTTGCCTGCTCCAGTTTTTCAATTGCTTGTTCAAACCTGTTTTTTGAAATATCCACCTTCGCAAGCTCCACTAAACTGTGTACATATTGAGCAGCGACTTTTCCCTCACCTCCTTCCCATGGATGAAATTTACGGGCAAGGATAAGCTCAAATGCCTTATCAGGTCTATCTAGAGAATTGTATAGTGTAATTCTTTCTAAGTATAAATCATCTCTGCTTTCAACCAAATGGCTATGGTCTTCTAATAAAGATAAACGGTCCTGAGGCGATCTGTTCAAACGTTTATACAATTGATCCAGCTCCATAAAAACCCGAGCATCGTTAAAGTCCTTGCTAAAAGCCCTTTCATAACAATTTAAAGCTACTCTTGGATTGTCCTTTTTGTTGAAGTATGCGATACCCAAATTTCGAAGAACAGTAGGAAAAGTTTCATCCCGTTTGAGCGACAATTCCCACATTTCAATGGCCTTTTCATATTGTCTTTTATCGTACCATAAATTTCCAAGATAATAGGGCGCTTTTGCATCTTCAGGATTGTGATCAATCGCATATTCTAAAATGTCAATTTCCTCTAACCGGTTGGGAAAGCATAGCTCTGGATTCGCGGCGGCCGCTCTTTTTAAGTAAGCCGATGCTTCTTGTTTCTCTGAAATTTTGAAATTAAACCACCCTAAATAATAGAATATCATTGGTTGGGTGCTCTCGTTCAGCTGCAGTAAACTCAATAGCTCAATAGCCTCCACATATAGACCCGCAGCAGCATAGTCAAGCGCGTATTCCAAGAAGCTGTTTTCAAATTTCCTAGAACGTGTCAATAATTCAGTTATTGCTACTTGTCGCTGTTCAGATTTACCTAATTCCGAGCAAACTTTTGTTATTTCAAAAAATGCCCCCAAATTGAATTGATCTCTTTTTATTGCTTCTTGTGAGACTTTTAAACTCTCTTCAAAATTATTTAGTTTCCGTAATATTGCAGATTTTATAACCCATGCTTTACCATTGCGGGCATTCCGGTCCAACGCCCATTCAATGTGCGCTAAACCCTGTCTCAAATTATTATCTATTAGGTCGATTTGAGCTAAGGAAAAATACCCGCTATCCTGCCAAGCACTATTCCAAACAGCTTTATAGAAGGCCTCATAAGCCTCTTTATTTTTATTTTGAAACCTTAGTGAAAGTCCCAAATTATAATAGGGCTCTCCATCGTATGGATTCGGATTTCTCTGCGTATAGGTATTGATGGCTTCTTTGAATAACAATTCACTTTTGTTAAATATTCCTCTTCGCAAATACCATTTGCCCAAGGCATTATTATTCCGGGCATCTGTTGGATCCCTACGAAGAGCCTCTTGATAGTAATCGACTGGATTATATGTTGCATGTCGATATTGTTCAAGATGAAGTCCCGTTAGATAAAGTTGTTCGTTATTCTTGATTTCATCTACCCGAAGGGCCGCCTGAGCTGGCTCTGTCTTCTGGTTACTTTTATCCTCTTGTGGCTTGTATGTAATCAATTCATTCCCATAGTGATCCTGAACTACTACTCGGTAATCATCATCTACAACTACTCTGGAGAGTTCAATCTCTTGGATAAATACACGCTGTGGTGAAGAGTCAAACTCTTGCTGGTAAATTAATTCTTCCTTAATCCAAACATGAAGTGTGTTTCTCAGTTGAACTGAAGTTGAAAATATTTTAACAAGTGCCTTGTTTCCTTTAATATCCACATAAACTAAAATATCTTTTGTTGCATTTTTCACCAACCCTAATTCTTGATAAGGCATAAAGTACTGTGTAAAAGATTTCTCTTCATAGGGCATCAACCAGGTAAAATCAGGTTGATTATCGGTAAAAACACCTGTCATTAATTCAATATACGGACCATCATTATCTGTTAAATTACGGTCCCATGCCTTCCCAAAATCCCCATTTCCCCATGTCCATTGTTTTTTACCTGGTGAAACATGATGGTTTGCTACATGTAATAGACCTGCTTTGGTATCATTTTCATACCCACCGACAAAATCGTAATTTGACTTAATTGCCATATAAGAAGTCGGCACCGGGATATTTTTATAATTTGAAATGTCTGTTCCAGGAGAATAATCTACTTTATAATATGTCCCTGTGGCAATCGGGAAACTCGACACATCACGCTTTCCATGATCAAATACGGCGTTTACATCAGGAGGGAAGACAGACTGATAGTGCTCATTGACGCTTACAGCCGGATTTGCCCACCATAAAAATGTTTGAGGAATAGCTGTACGATTATATATATTAGCTTTTACCTCTATATAAGCCTTATCTGGATATAGTGTAAAACCAGCCATACCTTTGGTCCCAAACATACGTTCTATCTCATTGACCCAAACTGTTTTGCTTCCATCTTCATTTTCTTGGATAGAATAATCAACAGGTTGAAAAGTACTAGGTCGATGGTGCTGGGGCCAGTTGAATTCTATTCCACCGGAAATCCACGGTCCGCATAATCCAACTAAGGCAGGTTTAATGACATGGTTATAGTAAATAAAATGGCGTTCTTTTATTTTATCATAAGCCATTTGAATTCTACCTCCTAGCTCTGGTAAAACCATGACTTTCAAATATTTATTCTCAAGAAATAATGCGGTATACGCGACATCTTCCTTCTGGTCATAAATTTTTTCAATGACAGGGTTTGGATATACCACTCCGCTGCTACCTTGATACACGCGCCTTTCGAAAAACATGGGATTTTTTTCAGGTTCTCCTGTTCCATAGGTAGGAATAATTTTCCGCTCTTGCCAAACGCTTACAAAAAGTTCATTCATTATACTTACTTAAAATCTGTTCTTATATTTTGTTTACTCATTTTTTGCTCTAATTCTTCTAGAGTTTGGCCTTTGGTTTCTTTAACCTTATACTTTATAAAGAAGAACCCTATCAGACAGATTGCAGCATACATATAAAAAGGTCCGTAAGCACCGAGAACTTTGGCCAGAATGGGAAAAGTAAATACTAGAATAAAAAAGGCTCCCCAGAGGCAAACGATCGCTACCGAAGAGGCTAATCCTCGTATTTTATTCGGAAAAATTTCAGATATAAGGACCCAGGTTACTGGTGCTAAAGACATTGCATACATAGCGATAGCCAACAATACAAAAATTGAAATCAGTCCTGCATCAGCTTGATCCTGGAGTAAAAATGCCAAGAAGATATAGATGACTGATAAGCTTAAAGATCCAATGAGTAATAAGGGTTTTCGACCTAACGTATCAACTTGCCACATGGCAACAATGGTAAAAATCAAATTTACAATACCAATGGTTACTGTCTCAAAGAGTTGCCTGTCCACGTCGGCGCCAACAGACTCAAATATGGTTGAAGTATAATTAAAAACAACATTAATTCCACATAACTGCTGAAAAACGGCTAATGTGATCCCTATCACAACTGCAGGTCTGACATCTTGTGCAAATACATCTTTAAAAGATTGTTTTTTTAAACCATCTAAAGATTGCTGAATAGTCTGGTAAGTTCTTTTACTAAAATCAGGATTGCCTATTTTTGCTAAGACGACCTTCGCTTGATCAAGCCTACCGACCTTAATTAACCATCGAGGACTCTCAGGGAGCCAAAACACACCGATAAAAAAAAGAATCGCAGGTATTGTTCCTAAACCAAACATTAATCGCCATGCCTCAGGCCCGGTTCCTGAAATCGAATAATTCACCAAATTGGTGACTAAGATTCCTATAACAATAGTTAGTTGATTAATAGCAACATTACGTCCTCGCACATTCGCTGGTGAAATTTCCGAAATATATAAAGGACTTAGCATAGATGCCATCCCAACACCTATTCCAGCCGCAAAACGCATAAACACAAATCCACCCAGCCCTTGGGAAAAGGCCATACCTAGAGAGGAAACAGCAAAGATTAAAGCTGAGATCATTAATCCCGGTTTTCTACCATAACGATCGGCTAGAGCTCCTGCGAATAGGCAACCAACAATACATCCTAAAGCCAAAGAACCGGTAAGAAACCCTTCCCACCAAGCGTCTAGATTAAATTCCGGCCTAAGAAACGGTAAAGCTCCTGCTATAACAGCAAAATCAAACCCAAAAAGGTATCCACCCAAGGCAGAGATAAATGATATACTCAAAACATAGAAGTTTTTCCCATTTCCAGGTTTTTGTTCTACTCTCATAATTTATGATGCGCTACTTATTGTTTTATAATTTGGTTTTTCAATGCTCAAACTTACAGGAAGATCCTTTAAAACAAAATGGATAATTCATTGGAATTAATAGACATTATTACGGAGCAGAATTCTGGCCGGCCTATAAAAGGACACTAAATAATTGAGATTGCCTGGATATTTACTGACCAAGACCGTTCTTTAAAGTCCTGGTAATTAGGTCATAAAATGCGCTTTTAAGTGTATAAATTCCGAAATAGCCGCTTTTATTAAAAAAAAATTGGCACGTTAGATTTCATCTACACCTTAAAAAAGTGCAAATTAACTTGAGGTTCACGGGGCAAGATTAATTGTCGGTTAAACTATCTCTAAAAATTTCATTGGTGATGCTTGGAGGTAGCATACTCAAACAAGGTAATTTTTCTCTAGGCTATTCTAATTCCACTTTCCTTTTTAAACAATTCGGTGTTCTTGATTTCACAATTGGTTAGCATTTCCTGAATATTGTATTTTTTCGCAACAGATTTCAACGCCTCCAGATGACGTGTGTGGTGCATATCAGTGCCCACTAAATCGTACATTCCTGCACGCATCAAGGTAAGGGCAGCTGTTTTTACATTCTCCCCGTAATACTTACTCACGGATAGTAAATTCAATTGTAAATAGCAACCAGCTTGTTTAATTTCTTCGAATATTTTAAAGTTGTTGTGGTAATAATTATACCGTTCGGGGTGAGCAAGTACAGGTTGATATCCTCGATCTATAATCGCTTTGATCATACTGAAAAGCGATTTTGATTCCGATAGGTACGACATCTCAATGAGCATGTATTTATCGGCGATCAAGCAAAGATTGTTGGACTGGATCCAATGACCCAACTGGTCATCAATCATGTATTCTGCACTGTATTCTAAATTAAAATTGGTGTGGGTTTCTTTAAGATGATCCTTTAGCTTCTTATAAGAATCGTATATGCTTTGGGGCGTATTGTTATGCACGCCATTCATAATATGAGGGGTACAAACACAGTTGTTGATTCCTAACTCTTTTAAACCGTGGATTAAAATCATCGATGACTCCAAGTTTTCACTTCCGTCGTCAATTCCTGGAAGAATATGATTGTGCATATCCCAGCCAATCCAGGCAAGCTTATTATGGTGTGTGTTTAAATTTTCTTCTTTTATTCCAAACAGTTTACGCCAAAACCCCATAGTTTTTTTTATAAGTTTAACTTTTGATCGACCTTAGCGCTATACGCGCAAAGGCTGCCAATAATACATTTTTTAATTTAATGTTATTAACATATTCTGTTAACAACACGTGTATGTGTCCACAAACGCTACAGCAACTTATACCAATGGTGAATTTTCCTTTTCTAAGTGTTCATATACTAACTTAACATCTTGCGCATGACTGCGATCAAGAATTAACAGTGCATCCTCGGTATTAATTAACATACAGTTACTTAGACCGACAAATACAGCATGCTTATCTGTACCTACAACAATATTGCCATTCTCATCAATCGGATGACCTTTCTGTTTAAAATAATCAAATAATGAATCAAAAGCTCCCATATCTGACCATTTAAATTTGGCCGGAACCACCTTAATTAGGTCACTACGTTCCAAAACAGCATAATCGATGCTTTTCGATGGAATTAACTCGGAATGCTTTTGGTCTAATACAAAATCTTCTGCGTATGCAAAAGCGGTCTCAGCAGCTGAATACAATTTAGGTTCAAAACGAATCAATTCTTCCAGATAAACTCCGGCTTTAAAACAGAAAATCCCTGAATTCCAAAGGAAGTTCCCGGCCTTCAGAAAATCTCTGGCCGTTTCAACATTTGGTTTTTCTCGGAAAGACAAAACGGAATTGCCATCGTGTTCGATATATCCATACCCTGTTTCAGGTCGGCTCGGCAGAAGGCCAAAGGTCGCAATATATCCTTGTTCAGCGAAAACAATGCCTTGGTTAATGGCCTCATTATAGGCTTGATCCCCTTCAATTAAATGATCTGAAGGCGTAACAATTAAAATATCGTCTCTATCGGAGGCGAAGGCAGCAAATGCAATCGCAGCAGCTGTATTCCTAGGTACAGATTCAGCAATAATGGTATGCTTTAAACCCGTTAAGACCGGTAAAGCAAGCTCTTTATTTTGGCAAGAACCAACCAGGGTAACTGCCGTGCTTAATTCTTTATTCCTTTCAACGGTTAATTCAAAGAGCGTTTTCCCTGAAAAAATTGGAAGATATTGTTTTGGTCTTGATTTTCTAGAAAGAGGCCACAGGCGGGATCCAACTCCGCCAGATAATACGACATTAATTATTTTGCTCATCGTTTTCCATTTTCTTGGTTAACATTGCTTGATCCCTCAAAAGATATAGCTCAGCAGTAGCCCTAGCATCAGAAAGGGCATCATGTGGATTGATTTGAATCCCCATCAGCTCACAACAAATACTAAGTTTCGTTCGTATAAAACCGAGCGCTTTATATATTTTACTAGTACACTCCCACTGATCTCCCAAATTCAGTTCCTCATAATCTAATCCATAAAAACTCATGGTATCTTTTAAGACAGAACGATCGAGTTGTTCATCGTGGGCAATCATTTTTTGATTGCGAAGGATTTCCCTAATTTGCGGAAACAACTCAGCAAATGTAGGAGACGAGGCTGTGTGTTTGGCTTTGATCCCATGAACTCTGGAAGTTTGCCACATGTATTTATTTTCTGGAGGTCTAACCAGGCTATAAAATTCATTAACCACCTCTCCCTGAACGACGCTTACGATTCCAACAGAGCATACGCTGCTGTACTTGGAAGTCGCTAATTCGAAATCTATTGCTGTAAATGTTTTTGGCATCTTCTCACAAAAGTAAAAAATTAAACTTAATACTCATATTTTCCCTTCCATCTCTGTTGCAATGATTGTCTTAATTTCTCTTCGGCTGGGTTTTTACCGGGATCATACAACTTCAACCCACTGAGTTCCTTAGGCATATACTCTTGGTCAACAAAATTACCCTGATAACTATGGGCATACTGATAATCCGTCCCATAGTCTAACTCTTTCATGAGTTTAGTCGGGGCATTTCGAAGATGCATAGGAACAGATAGACTGCCCGACTGTTTCACAATAGATTGCGCTTTATTGATGCCCTCATAGGACGCGTTGCTTTTAGGTGAACTTGCTAAATAAGTCACGGTTTGCGCCAAGATAATCCTGGACTCGGGCCAGCCGATGACACTGACGGCCTGGAAACAGTTGTTGGCGAGCAAAAGTGCGTTTGGATTCGCATTTCCAATATCCTCAGAGGCGAGTATGAGTAATCTTCGGGCAATAAATTTGGCCTCTTCTCCACCCTCGATCATTCGAGCAAGCCAATAAAGAGCCGCATTGGGGTCACTTCCTCGTATGGATTTAATAAACGCTGAAATTACATCATAATGTTGTTCACCCGTCTTATCGTATCTGATCTGATTTTGTTGGACATGGCTTGCCACAAAAGCATTGGTGATGGGTTTATTTTGGTGAACTGCTGCACCAGTGACCAGTTCCAGTATATTCAATAGTTTGCGTGCATCTCCGCCAGATAGTTGAAGGAGCGCTTCATACTCCTGAATGTGAATGTCTTGGTTTTTTAGGATCTCATCCGAGCGCAAGGCCGAATCAACAATTTCGATGAGTTCTGTCTTACTGAGCTCCTGCAGGACATATACTTGACACCTGGATAACAAGGCAGAAATCACCTCGAAAGAAGGATTTTCTGTCGTAGCCCCAATCAGTGTAACGGTTCCTTTTTCAACCGCTCCCAGCAAGGAATCCTGTTGGGACTTAGAAAACCGATGAATCTCATCGATAAATAAGATTGGCTGTTCTTGATTAAGCAAACTCATCTTTTCGGCTTTTTCAATCACCTCCCGGACATCTTTTACTCCGGACTGAATGGCACTCAGACTGTAAAATGGACGATCAAGTTGCTGGGCGATCAGTAAAGCTAATGTGGTTTTACCAACTCCCGGAGGTCCCCAGAAGATGATAGACGGAATTGCTTTTTGTTGCAAAGCATTCCATAAAACCGCTCCATCACCAATAATATGCTTCTGACCAACATAATCCGCAATATTCTTGGGTCTCATGCGTTCTGCTAAAGGTATACTTGTTGCCATATAACAAATATAAGGTTTCTGATTTGATCTAAGGGAAGCCAGAAAGGGATGAGCGGACAATTTCGAGCACCTGAGGATTATCTACTGAGTGTCAAAGCTTTTAAGCGCTTGCTATATCTAAATTCAAAATTCATACTTTTGAAAAAACGAAAACAGAGAATGTTCAACAAAATTCATATTATATTAAGCTTAAGCTTTATTTTTACCCTATTTGGGCTTCAAGCCCAAACGGACCAAGACTCACAGGATCCGTCAGGTTTTGTCAGGAAGTACGACGAAAGCTTTACTGGAATTGGCCCAAAGGTGTATGTTTTACCGGCCCCTAGAACCAAACAAGAAGAAATTACAGATTCCTACCAGGAGAAAAAAGGATTCTACGATTCCATTTCTCGTAAACTGGATTTCCGCCATTATCGAGATGACTTTAAATTTACGCCTAATTCCGGCTATGTTCGCTCGAATTTCAAACCATTACCAGATTCCGAAAAGGCATGGAATGAACTAATCACCAAGCTTGAAAAAAACAACAATGCCGGTCTTGCAGCAGCATTAGCAAACGAGTACGCCTGGGAGCTCCTACAGACTAAGCAAACTGACAAGAGTATTGCCATGTTAGCTCGAGGAATAAATGCGGTTAGCCATTTAAACGCTAAGACCGAACGAAATGTGCTGGAACAAAATTTAGCAAGTGCGTATCTGTATACTGGTAATTTTGCACAGGCGGCCAAATTACAAGAGAGCTTCTTAAAGGATGCTACCACTGATAATGTAAAATTGGATCAAGCAAATACCTTGGTAAAAATTGCCATGATCAATGCTTATGTGAAAAATTACGACGCTGCCGAGAACACCATCATCAGAAAGGCCATCCCTATATTTAACAAGGCGAAAAACTATTCCGGCAAAGTGAATGCTCTGGTCAAACTCGCAAAAATATATCAACTTGGAAACAAACATATTCAGGCCCAATGGTTTTTGATTCAAGCCCGAGATATCTCCATAGAAAAAAGGATACAGACACATTTACCAGACATTGAGTATATGCTGGCCTATTCCAAATACATTCAACAGAATTACCAGGTGGCACAGACCGAATTTAAAAATGCTAAAATATTGGCGAGTGATGATGACAATAAAATTCTACAACTTGCCATCCATGATAAACTGGGGGAAATTTACCTTTTAATGGGAAACTTTGAGGACGCTGAAAAGGAATTAACACAGTATTGGCAACTGCGAAACGAACTTTTTTAGTCAGGATTTTCTCCGGTTTAGAGTACTTTTCTATCCCGATAAGTCCTCGGAACTGTTAAGGTTTCTTAAAAAAACGGTAAAATGACAATTGATATGAATATTTTACGTTTTAGCAACTAACAATGATATTTTTTTGATTAATTTAGCTTTTGAGTACTAAGAATTAGAATTAGTTTAAGGTTAATTTTTGTTTTGGTATCTAAAAATTGAATTAATATTACAATTATACAATATGTTTAAAAATCTTATTTTTTGCCTTGCGATCATATCCATCGTTGCCTGTGGCGCTAAACCCCGAATCAACTTACAAGAACAAGGGGTTCCCCTACGACCAACGACTCAACATGAGATCATTGCAAAAGAAGTAGCCAACCTGTTAGAAAATTTTACGTACAAAAAGGTTCCTTTGGATGATTCCATCTCGGCAATTGTTTTCAATAATTTAATTGAGGGCCTTGATCAAGGAAAAAATTACTTATTGAAAGAAGATATTGCAGACTTCCAACAATTTAAAACCACCATCGCCCAAGATTTTAAAGCGGGAGATTTATCGAGTGCCTTTTATATTTTTAATAAATATAACGAGCGTTATTTGCAATGTTTAAATTACGCCTTGCAGGAAGTTGATTCAAAGCACGATTTCTCGAAAGAGGAAGATTACATCATGTTCCGGGAAAAACTAGATTGGTTTACCAGCGATTCTCAATTGAAAGATCAATGGAGAAAAAGGGTAAAATACGACCTGTTGAATTTACGACTTGCCACCTCAGACTCTGCAGAGCTGGATGAGGAAAAAAATAAAGAAACGATCCGTAGCCGGTACAACAATTTGATTTCTCAAAGCAAGAAAACAAATGCAAATGATGCCTTCCAGTTAATTATGTCTTCGTTGACTGATGCTGTAGACCCCCACACGACTTACTATAACGCTTCTTTTGCCCAGGCATTCAATGAGAGTATGTCGAATACCTTGGAGGGTATCGGAGCACAATTGATGATGGAAAACGAAATGGTGACCATTAAAATGATCATCGCCGGAGGACCCGCATTTAAGGATAAAACGCTTCAGATCAATGACCGCATCGTTGGCGTTGCCCAAGGAGATGAGGAATTTGAGGATATTATTGGATGGCGCCTGGATGCAGCGGTTGCTAAGATTAAAGGCAAAAAAGGAACGGTTGTTCGCTTGAAAATTCTTCCAGCGGGAGCAGATCCTTCAAGTAGTCCAAAAATTGTTCGTTTAACCCGTGAAAAAATAATTTTAGAAGAAGAATCTGCGAAGCGTGAAATCAAAATGATTAAAGGGGAGGACGGAAAGACCTATAAAGTGGGTGTCATTAATCTTCCTAAATTCTACATTGATTTTAATGCCATCAGACGCGGAGAAAAAGATTATAAGAGTACAACCAGAGACGTACGCTTATTAATTGATAGCCTGAAAAAAGACGGTGTACAAGCTATCTTAATGGATTTAAGAAATAACGGAGGTGGATCGCTTCAAGAAGCGATCGAGTTAACCGGTTTATTTATTGACCAAGGTCCTGTGGTACAAGTTAGAGATACCAGAGACCGGATCCAAGTAGATAGCGATCAAGATCCTGGTGCAATTTGGGAAGGTCCTTTTGGTGTAATCATCAACCGGTTCTCTGCATCGGCATCTGAAATCTTTGCAGGAGCGATCCAAGACTACGGTAGAGGAATTATCTTAGGCTCTACTACCTACGGGAAAGGGACTGTTCAAAACGCGGTAGAAATGTCTCGTTTCATTAGCCCAACCAATCGTCTTTTAATAAAAGCTTCTGGGGAGGCTGACCCGGATACCCCAAGTGGAGCACCAGAATTCGGTCAGATAAATCTGACGATGGGTAAATTCTACCGTGTTAACGGAAGTAGTACCCAACACAAAGGGGTGACCCCAGATTTTACATTCCCAACCCAATACACCGCGGAAAAATTTGGAGAGAGCTCAGAACCATCTGCTTTGCCTTGGGACCAAATCAAACCAAGTAACTTTGCAAGCGTTGGTGACTTGACAGCCATCAAAACCAAATTAGGTGCGATTCATGAGAAGCGTATGGAGAAATCTCCTGCCTATTCTTTCTTATTAGAGGATATTAAAGAATTCACAAACAATGATTCAATTCCATCGGTTAGTCTAAATGCAGATAAGCTGAAAGCTGAACGCGAAAAAATTCGAATCAAACAACGCGATCGCTTCAACAAACAACTTGCCTTCTTAGGTTTACCTTTATGGAAAGAAGGGGAATCTCAACCAAAATTAGAATATGATTTTGTTTTAGAAGAAAGTGCAAATGTAATCACGGACCTGATTCGGTTAAAGGACGTCCCACAAAAGACGGCCCTCTCTAGCACGAATTAATCTTCGGTAAACACAGATATCGTTAAATTAAGGCGGGGATGTTTTGTCAATCAAAGCATCCCCGTTTTCTTTTTCAAGATGCTTTGCGTGTTGCACCTGCTTCAAAAGAGAAAATCAAGTAGGCTTATGTTGTTCTTGTTAAAAAAACGTAAAACAGATCCTACCTCTTGCATCTTTAATCAAATAAAACTAGCTTAGCGGATTCATGAATAAGATTGTACCAAATATTTTAACGCATTGTAAGCAATACTCCTTCGTATTTGCGACAATACTTTTGGTATTACTTACCTCCTGTGCTCTGAAGACAAGCATCAAAAGCTTAGTTGGTGTTCCTAGCAAAACAGAACAGGGCTTTCCGAAAGGTACTCGTCTTTTTTCGGCGAATATGGTTGAAAAATGTGCACAACTAGACTTTGGAAATGCTCCTACCGTTCAAAAAAAATCATTCAAGGCAGACGGCTTATTGCCAGCTGTAACGTTCATCGTTTCGTTTCTTTTCCTGTTCAGCTATCCTAAAGTTGATTCCGAAAATAAACACCCGATTTATACTGGAAGCGGCAAAATCAAAACCCCTGTTCCGCTCTTCCTAGCCTATCACAAGCTTATCATCTATCATCTGTAATACCCCATTCCCTTTGCTTTATTAACCCTTGAGGGGTAATAGGCTAACATTCAATTTTATTTTTTCAAAATAGTTTTAGATCGCCCTTTGTGATCTATACAAATTGTATACGAATATGGTAAAACAGAGTATGGCAAGCACGCTTGTTTGGCTTGCCCTTGTTGCTTTCTTTCCGCTATGTGCACAACAGCAACAGGAACATACTTTAGGCAGCTTGTGGCCTAAAGTCGAAGAAAATCATCCAGGCGTGGGAGCCAAAATAGCACATATTGATGCTGCCAGGCTCGATCAGTTGGAGCTAAAGAGTCAAATGTTACCCCAGCTGAAGGCACAAGCACAGAACACCTATGGAACTCATCAGGGAAGTGCAGGGGCTTTTTTCCCACAGGCAGGTCTTTTTAATGTAAACGGTTCAGCGCTACCTCTGAATGGAAGTTCCACTGCGGCAAATACTTTCGTCTCTGGAACCTTGGAATGGGAATTATTTTCTTTCGGAAAACAGCGAAAACTAAACCAGGCAGCAGCGGCCTTATTCTCCAAATCGCTAAGCGAAAAAGAAGCCTATCTGCTCAAACTGAAAAAAACATTATCCGAACGTTATATCTCCCTTTTGTACAACGATGCTAAACTAAAATGGTCTCAAAGGAATGCCCAGAGACTGGATCATATTCGCAAAATAACCTCGGGTTTATCCGCCTCAGGGTTGAGACCTGCTGCAGATAGTTTACTGGCTAGCTCTTCCTACGTGCTGGCCATGGGCGAGTCTGAGAAATGGGATGGTTTTAAAGACGCCTCGCTCATCAAGCTACTTGAACTCTACCCACAAGATACCCTTGATTATTCTGCCTCGGCCGGACGTTTTGGCAACCCCCTGAAATACACGCTAAACACCGGGAATACACCCAATCCTTCACATCCCATTTTAGCCGCATTGGATAAACAGTCCGAATTTTATCTCTTAAGCGCTCAGGCAGAAAAAAAAGCCGCATTACCCTCAATTAAGTTGCTGACTGGTTATGCCTATCGGGCTACAGGTATAAGTCCTCAGGGAAGCGTATCGGGCGAGTGGAAAGACGGGTTTAGCAATTCAAGCAGTAACTTTTTGGCAGGCATCGGTATCACCTGGAACTTAACAAGCCTACATACCAAAGCGCTCAAATCGCAAAAATTGCTTAAAGAAGCCGAAGGTTCAATGTTTCTTCACACCCAATATCAGCAGGCCCTACAAGCGGACTTATTTGCCGGGCAGGTGAAAATCATACAACAACACAAACAGCTTCACAAAACTAAACTCGCCGTTCAGCAATCTCAAAAGGCCTATACGATGTATCTAGCTAGATATACAAGTGGCTTAATCACCTTAAGCGAACTTTTGCAGATACGTCTTCTTCTGGAACAGACAGAAAACGATCATATTCAGGCCTCTGGTGAATATTGGTTACTTCTTTGTGCTAGAGCGGAGTTAACGGGCGATTTTGACTTTTTGTTTAACAACCTTTAATTTATTCTAAATGAACATCATAAGATTTGCCTTAAGGAAACCCATTGCGATCATGGTCGTTGTACTGGCAATTGCTTTGTTTTCCTATAACGCTATAAAGAAAATAAACGTAGACATTTTCCCTCAGGTGGAATTGCCCGCAATGTACATCGCCATGCCCTATGGGGGACTCTCTCCGACCTACATGGATGGCTTTATGGCCAACGAATTCCAAAAGGTACTCCTATTCGTTACCGGTGTGAAAAATCTTGATTTTAAAAGTGTACAAGGTTTAACATTGATGAAATTATCCTTTTATCCTGGGACCGATATGGCACAAGCTACCGCGGAGGTTTCAACATCCGTCTCCAGGGCAATGGGCTTTCTGCCTTCGGGAGCTGTTCCTCCAATGGTTGTTCGTTTTGACGGAAGCTCCCAACCGATAGGCCAGTTGGTTTTTGAAAGCGAACAGCGTTCAGTAAATGAGCTGCAAACATTGGCTATAACACGAATAAGACCGATGTTTACGCAAATTCCAGGGATTACCTCCCCAGCTCCTTTCGGAGGAAACATTCGTTCGATTGTTGTCAATATTGACCCTGAAGCTATGCAAGCTAACGGGTTAAGCCCAGAGGAGATTACCTTAGCGATAACAAAAAACAGTCTCCCATCTCCAGCTGGAAATATCCGTATAGGAGATGAAAACTTGATGGCCCCCATTAATTCTATCGCCAAAGGGCCACAGGAGTTATTGCGAACCCCAGTAAAGACTGGTGAAAACCGTACGGTATATGTTGGCGATGTTGCGCGCGTGGAAGATGGAGCCGATCAGACCGTCGGTTATGCCTTGGTAAATGGTAAGCGGTCGGTTTACCTTCCGATTATCAAAAAAGCAGATGCTTCTACCTTAGAGGCCGTAAAAAACCTGAAGGCTGCCATCCCATTGCTCAAAGATCAACTTCCTCCAGATGTAAAGGTTAGCTATGAATTTGACCAATCAACCTATATCGAGCGGTCACTTTCCAACCTGATCCACGAAGGTATTTTAGGGGCGGTTTTTACCGGATTGGTTATTTTGTTGTTTCTGGGTGACAGCCGTGGAGCTTTCATCGTCGTATTGACCATTCCGATTGCTATACTCTCGGCGGTGACGGTTCTTTACCTTTTCGGACAAACCATTAACATTATGACCTTAAGCGGTCTGGCTTTATCTATTGGTATTCTTGTGGATGAGGCCACGGTAACCATAGAAAATATTCACCAGCATATGGAACTGGGAAAACCCAAACAGCGGGCCATAATGGATGCTTTGCTTGAAATATCCACCGCTAAGTTGTTGATTTTACTGTGTATTCTTGCCGTGCTCATCCCTGCTTTTATGATGACAGGAATTCCCAAGGACATGTTTATGCCATTGTCTATGGCGGTTGCCTTTGCCATGGTTGCATCCTTTTTAGCCTCACAAACCTTTGTGCCCATACTGGCGAACTGGCTGATGAAAAATAAGCATATCACCCCGGTAAATTCGAAAAGAAAGCGCGCATTCTTTGAAAAATTTCGTGTTCATTATTCCCATCGGATGCGCAAATATCGGACGAAGGGATTGCCGCTTTTTATTGGATATGTGTTGGTGGCAGGCGCATTGGCGGGTGTACTCATAGGTAGTGTTGGTCTGGATGTAATGCCTGTTTCTAACAATGGTGATTTTCAAATACGTATTCAAGCACCCCAGGGAAGTAGACTCGAAAAAACAGAACAGATTGTAAAAAATATTACCCAAGATATTCAGGATGAATTACCCGAAAATGGGCTGAATATTACCTCTGCATTCGTAGGTATGCATCCGGCAGGCTCCCCTATCAACCCGATCTTCCTGTTCAGCAATTCTTCCCATGAAGCAGTATTGCAGGTTTCCATCAATCAGAATATTTTTTCCGGCTCCGTCGAGGATTTTAAAGAAAACCTCCGTAAAAAGATTATCCACAAGCATCCCGAGGTCACTTTCAATTTTGAACCTATGGAGCTCACCGAAAAGATTATGGGGCAGGGAGCGATGACACCTATTGAGGTAAAGGTAGGAGCAGCACAACTAGAGTCTGCGTTTCTACATGCATCCAAAATCCAGGACAACCTAAAGGAAATTCCTTATTTGCGGGATGTCCGCATTGCTGAACCTCTTGCCTATCCAAGCCTAGAAATCAATGTCAATCGTGAGCTAGCCGGAGAGTTTGGGCTAACCATGCAGGATATTACGCGCAGTTTGATTACGGCTACTTCATCAACTCGCTTTACGGATAAAAACCTTTGGATTGATCCAAAATCTGGACTTGTATTCCAGACACAAGTCCAGATACCCCCAGGTATTATCTCCCAAGAAAGTTTACGTTCACTGCCCCTCAAAGCTGGCAATATGCGTCCTGTACTGGAAGATGTGGCGAGCATTCGCAGGACTACAGCTCCGGCCCAGGTCAACCGCAAGGGACCAAACCGTTACCTTACGATCCTGGCCAATGTCTATGGAAAAGACTTGGGCACGGCCTCACGAGCAGTCAAGCAAGCCATTAAGGATGCAGGAGTGCCTGCTCGTGGAACGAGTGTCTGGACCGAGGGGAGTTTGCCCCTTTTAGAGGATACGCTAGAGAGTCTGTTGGCCGGTTTAGGTGTCGCCATTGTAGCCATATTTTTAATGTTATCGGCCTATTACCAATCCTTCAAAGTGCCTTTGGTTATTCTCTCTGTATTGCCGGCTGTGATTGCGGGTAGCCTTATTGCTCTTTTTTTAACAGGAAGTACACTCAATCTGCAATCTTACATGGGCATTATTATGTCTCTGGGGGTATCCGTCTCCAATGCGGTATTGTTGGTTAATCAAGCCGAATACTATCGTAAAAACCTGGCCTTAAAACCGGCGAACGCTGCAAGACTAGCAGCCTCCTCACGACTGAGACCTGTGTTGATGACTGCTGCGGCAATGCTTGCTGGAATGTTACCCATGGCCATGGGTCTGGGGCAGGGCGCGGAACAGGTAGCCCCACTGGCGAGAGCCGTTATTGGAGGTTTAGTTGCCTCCACCCTAACCATTCTTATATTGGTTCCCCATTTCTTTTCATCCCTAATTTCAAGGTCTATTGTGCTAAGTCCCTCTTTAGACCCTGATGATGAGCATAGCACATATTACAGACAACTATCGGGCAATCAGACGACACAACAACCTTTAAATAACGATAAATAATGCATCACACCCTTTCTATAAATAAAAAATCAATGCAGTTATTGATTCTGGGTACCTCGCTCATTTGGGTACTTTCAGCTTGTTCGCAAAAAGAACCACAAAAAATTCAACCCCAAAATGAGCCGCCAAAGTCAGTGAACTATCAGACTGTTCCTATACAGCGCATTAATCCCGAATACGAACTAACCGTTCCCGGGGAGCTCAAGCCCTTTGAACAGGTAGCGATTCATGCAAAGGTCAGCGGGTTTGTAAAACGAACCTACGTTGAGCGTGGACAAAGAGTTCACAAAGGACAGCTCCTAGCCGTACTGGAAGCTCCCGAGATGCAGCAGAAGTATCTTTCAGAGAAATCCACCGAGCAAAAGGGGTATAGTGATTACCTGTATGCAAAACAGGCTTATGAGCGGTTGGTTATGGCCTCCAAAACAACAGGAGCCGTAGCAGATATCGAACTCGACAGGGCCAAAAGCACTATGGAGAGTGCAAAATCCACCTATGATGCTTCCAAAGCGGGTACAGCACATTCTTCGGAATTGCAACAGTATTTACGCATCACGGCACCTTTTGAGGGAGTGATTACCCAACGGAATGTCTCTGTAGGAGCATTAGCAGGAACAGCCAGCAATACGCCATTATTTAAGATAGCCCAAAGCAATAAACTTCGGCTGACCTTATCTTTACCTGAAAAGCATGCATCCTCGGTTCATACGGGAATGTCCGCGAGCTTTACGATTAGCTCCCAGCCAGGTAAAACATTTCAGACCACGCTTTCCCGTACTTCGGGTTTACTGGACCAGCAAGATAGATCCCTCACACTTGAATTCGATGTTCACAATCCCTTAGGGGAATTGCAGGGAGGCGATTACGCGCAAGTAACGTTAAAATTAAAACGGCAAAACCCCTCAAATTGGATTCAAAGCAAAAGCATCTTAAACACAACCGCTGGAAGCTATGTACTCCTGCTTAAAGACAAAGAAATAAAACAAATTCCTGTACAAGAGGGTATCCGCATAGATTCACTAAGCGAAATCTTCGGAGACCTGTCTGTTAAGGATGAAGTCCTAATCAATCCCTCACAAGAAATCACCATCGGAAAAATAAAATAACATGAACATAAAATTTAGAAAAACAACATTGTGCATATTTGCCTTATTCACGACAGCGGGGCTTTGTCTGCTCTCTTGCACTACCAATAAAGAAAAAAACAGAACAGAGCAATCTACACCAACTCATACGCCCAAAGCAGACCATTCAGCACCAGCATATGCTGAAAATGAGGTTTTATTCAAGGATAAGGACGGAACAACAGTTTCCATAAGCTCCTTAAAAGGTAAAGTGGTGTTCATTAATTTTTGGGCAACATGGTGTCCGCCTTGTATTCATGAAATGCCTTCTATTAACGAACTCAAACAATCCTTTAAAGAAAGAGAAGATATCGTATTTTTGATGGTAGATGTGGATAACAATATAGAAAAATCCAGCGCCTTTATGGCGGATAAGAAATACGATTTACCTGTTTATGTACCTGTGAGTTCTATCCCTGCCGATTATTTAGGCGGCGCCATTCCAACAACAGTGATACTGGATAAGCAGGGAACCTTGATCGCGCGAATCGAGGGAGGTAGGGATTATAGAAATCCTGAACTAATCAAAGCACTCAAACAATTATTGGGAAGTAACAAACAAATTTGAAAACACACGCATAATGCAGAACATTCAAGAGAATTCCAAAAAACAGCCATCCGGGAATGCATGGTCATACCTAAAGAAAAATGCCTTCACTATTTTGATGGTCACCGCTGCCGGAATACTTCTAGTCAGCCCGGAGGCAAAATCATTCGTTCTTCGTCAATTGATGTGGACAGGGATTTTTAATGCAAACATAGATCAAAAAGATGCCAAGAACGCGCACCAGATTACGACCGATTTTGACTTTAAGGATGAGCGCGGAAGCATTCAAAACACCAAGTCACTACGAGGCAAAGTCGTCTTTATCAACTTTTGGGCATCCTGGTGTCCACCATGTCGGGCAGAACTCCCTTCTATCGAAACCTTGTATACGGTCTACAAAGGAAATCCCGATATTTTCTTTTTAACCATTAATCAGGACAGCGATCCCGCGATAGCCAAAGCTTATTTGGATAATGAAAAGTTTTCAATTCCCATATTCCGGTCTGATGCAAATTTCCCAGCAGATGTTTACTCTGGAACATTACCGACGACCCTTGTATTGGACAAAAATGGGAGAATCCGGTTTCATCATACGGGATTTGCCAATTACGGGTCACAGAAATTCCTAAAACAGATTGAAACATTAATGCTGGAAAATTAGTCCGCTGGATTGGCTCTAAGAAAGCAACGAATAGTAACTTGAGGGTTATTATTCGTTGCTTTTTTTATGCTTTTACTTTAAAATGCACCATCCAAAGAAGCCAGACAACAACTTATCCTTTTGGGATGTATTGCAGCACCTGATCCTGCGACAATAACATTTTTTTTAGCTTGAGGTAATCGATCGATTGAACAGTTTTATTTTCATCTATGGCCTGCACCGCTGCAACAGCAGCACTTTGACCCAGCACCATAAATACCGGTTCCATTCGAATGGAGCCAAATGAAATATGGGAGCTGGACAGGGCTACAGGAACCAATAAATTTGTGCACTCATTGCTTTTTGGGGTTATGGATCGATAAGAAATAGGGTATGGCTTAAAGCCTCCAATTTCAACATTCCCCTCGTTTTTCACCATGCCATCAACAACAATTCTTTGAACATTGTGGCTATCCATTTGGTATGCCGCCATCCCAATAGGATCGTTTATTTTTTCTTTTCCGGTGCAATTGTGTTCAGTCATAACATACGCTCCAACCATTCGTCGGCCCTCTCGGACATACAATTGGGGTGTAAAATGATTCGTCTTCATATATTCATCCTTAGGGTATCCCCATTTCGAGATAAAGTTTCTCAGGGAATCCGGGACTCTTTGATCACTCACAAAGAAATAGAGTAGACCCTTGGTATAGGCTAGATGCTCTTGGAAGATTTTCTCCCGCTCACCAAAATTAGCTTCTGGCCATTTGTGATTAGCTCCGATCATATCGGTAGAGAATGCGCCACGATTGTTGACATCTGTTTTACGCCCAGGCATTTTACTCCAGATAAAATACCTGTTGATATCCAGTACATCCGGTTGCGCCTGAAATAAACGTACCAGAAGTTCATATTTTTTTGGATCATATCCTTTGGGTTTAGTAATTGGAATCCTATTTTCAGCACTATCGGTCAAACATATTCGAAAATTATACGCTTGAACTCCGCTATCTGCTGATCCCCTTTGGGCTACCCCGGCATCGCTAATTCCCCAAAGTAAACCACTCTTAGGATCCTTGGGATCTTGATACGGACTAACTCCATCGGGAAATTGGTGAAATCCTGAAACCTTTCGATATTCCGGTAATTGAAACCCGCTATTGCTTTCCCCGTACTGCTTATTGTCCTCTCGCCCAAGGGCAAAAGAAACACCTGCTAAGGCAAGCAGATCTCCCTCATAGGTACAATCCATAAATACGCTCGCTGTTATTTTTTGCTTTTTTTTCTGGGAACCCTTGCTGTTTACCAGCGTTACGGATTTAATTTGGGTTTGCTCTTTTTCTACGCTCAGGATCTGTTTATCAAAAATAATAGGAATGTTGGCCTCCTTGATATATTGATCAAAGACATTGGAAGCTGCCCTTGGTTCAAATAACCAGGCCTCAGGCTGACCATAAATCTTTCCTAAACGTCTATAAAAATCTCGGGAGATACCACCAATGACCTGCTTGTTGCCAATATCGGTCTTTCCTAACCCTCCCGAGGATAACCCTCCTATATGTTGGTCTGTAGCGATCAACACGACACTTTTCCCCATTTTTATGGCTGTATATGCTGCTACTACACCGCTGGAAGTAGCTCCATAAATACAGATATCATATTCTACTGGATTTCCAAAACTACTTTTGGGAAGCAAAAAGCTAAAACTTGCTAGTAATAAGGTAAATGATAGGACTCTTAGGTTATTCATGTTAGGTTTTTTAGATATTCCCCTTAAATTAAGCATTTTTCATCCAGTTTAGTTCTTCCAACCCCAAAAAATTCAATTTTAGATCAAAATAGGTTGCCTCAAATGATTCGCTACCGTGCGCGGTCGTTATTTTTGAGATAATGACGATTAAAAACGGATTAACAGGAAACAGTCTTTAGTTTTCCGGGGGCCAAATTAGCGTGGGAAAGATTTCGTGATTTTATTTCTTTTTTTACCTGAACCTTAATAATCCTAAGTCAATCGAAATCGGCAAGGAGATGGCATATTTATTGTTTTAGTATGTGCCTAACGAAAAATAAATACAAACACACTATGAAAAAACAATGGATTCTGCCCATAGCTCTTGCGACATTTGCTTTGGGAAGTTGTACAACAGACAATGGTATCCCAACGGGTAACACTCCTGTAACAATTAAAATGACAGACGCTCCAGCAAATTACGATGCAATCCTTTTAAACATTGATGAAATTGAAATTTTAACAGCAGGCGGAAGTCGGATTATTGATGTGGAGGGAGAACCGTTTGATATTCTAGAATACCGCATGGGAAAGGATACCGTCATTGCGAGTCATGATGATGTTCCCTCAGGAAGGATTCAGGAAATAAGATTGATCTTAGAAGAAGAAGGGAATGAAATCATTGTCGATGGAGTTTCACATCCTTTAAAAACTCCTAGTGGACAGTCTTCGGGCGTAAAATTAAAAGTTCAGGATGACTTGTTGCCTAATGTGGCCTACACCTTATTATTGGATTTTGATGCCTCTAAATCAATTGTTCAAAATGGAAATGGTGGTTACTCATTAAAACCAGTTGTACGCGCGATTCCTCTCGCGGTTTCAGGAACAATCAAAGGTTCGATTACACCAGTTGAGGCTTGGCCAAATATTTATGCAATTGCTGGTCAAGATACGATTGGAACTTTGACAGACTCTTTAGGAATGTTCTATTTTCCTGGAGTTCCTCAGGGTGATTATAAAGTGGTTGCAGAACCTACTGTAGAGGGTTTTGACACCGTTGCTGTGGAGAATGTAACCGTTGGAACCGGAGAGGTTAAAGATTTAGGCGTTATTGACCTAGCAACAGAATAACACAGTCCAGATGAATAAATCCTGGGGTAGAAATCCTCAGGATTTACTTCTTAAAAACGAATTCAGAAATAATATACATGTTGGCTTTGTCTCGCTACCCCAGCCTATTCCTCTCAATAGCTCATGCATTATTTATTGGTCATCACGTTGTAAGTGGGGTCTTCCATAATATTCACTTCAATAACCGACCGAGCATTTTTTAATAGTTCTCTACAGTCTTTGCTCAAATGGCGTAGAAACACCTTCTTTCCTTGCTTGTGGTATTTCTCGGTAATCTTGTTCAAAGCTTCAATTGCGGACATATCCACCACTTTACTTTCTTTAAAATCTATAATCACTTCATCAGGGTCATCAGAAACCTCAAACTTCTCTAGGAAGGTCGTGGCGGAACCAAAAAAAAGTGGTCCGTAAATCTCATAATGTTTTATCCCTTGCTCATCAATAAATTTTCGCGCACGAATCCGCTTAGCACTCTCCCAGGCAAACACCAACGCCGAGATAACCACTCCAACCAATACCGCTAGTGCTAGATTGTGTATAAGGACGGTTATCGCCGCAACCAGCATGCCCACGAAGATGTCATGCCGTGGCATTTTGTTTATTATTCTAAAACTTACCCACTCAAATGTCCCGATTGCAACCATCATCATTACCCCAACCAATGCGGCCATAGGTATCTGTTCAATCACAGGACCCGCAACTAAAATGATCCCCAGAATGGCAACTGCCGCAATAATTGCCGAAAGTCTGGACCGACCTCCAGCACCTACATTGACCAAGGTTTGAGCAACCATCGCGCAGCCTCCCATCCCTCCAAAGAAACCGTTCGTTATATTTGCAATACCCTGAGCAGCAGCCTCACGGTTAGACTGCCCTTTGGAACCTGTTATTTCATCCACCATATTTAGTGTTAACAAACTTTCAATTAATCCCACGCCGGCCATGACCAAAGCATAGGGAAAAATGATCTTAAAAGTTTCCAGATTAAAGGGAATTTCAGGAATATGAAAAGAAGGTAAGCTGCCCCCAACGCTGGCAATGTCGATCACTTTTTTCGTCTCTATATTGAAAAAATAAACAAGGCTAAACACAACCAATATAGCAACCAAAGATGCTGGAACAGCCTTAG
Organism: Sphingobacterium sp. GQ94; assembly: GCF_059758715.1. Lineage (NCBI taxonomy): Bacteria > Pseudomonadati > Bacteroidota > Sphingobacteriia > Sphingobacteriales > Sphingobacteriaceae > Sphingobacterium > Sphingobacterium sp. GQ94. The sequence continues at coordinate 188,431 of NZ_JCAXEC010000001.1, read as the reverse complement.
TGAATTTGGGCAAAACAAACACAATGGCAATAGTGAGAAGCGTTAATCCAATCATTAAATACAAGGCAGGTCCCTGCATCCAATCTGTAATTCCGTTCTGCGTAATTTTAAATTGTGCAACCTGTGCCATGAAAATGATAATGGCAAGACCGTTTAAAAAACCATACATGACGGGTTGAGGAATCATCCGAACAAATTTACCTAATTTAAAGAGCCCGACTAATACTTGGAATATGCCTCCTAGAACAACCGCAGCGAACAGATATTCCACCCCATGGGAGGCTGCCAATGCGATCAGAACAACAACCGTAGCTCCCGCTCCTCCAGAAACCATTCCAGGTCTACCTCCCAAAACAGCGGTCACGATACCCATTAAAAATGCGGCATAAAGTCCTGTCAAAGGAGATAGCCCGGCCAATATCGCAAAGGATAACGACTCTGGGATCATCGTCATCGCCACAGCTAGACCTGCTAATATTTCATTTTTGTAGTTAATTTTCTGCTTAAAATCAAAAAGGTTGAAAATTTTCTGCATGTAGGTAGATGTTTGAAATGTATAAATGAAATAGCGAGCCCTTCTGGAGAAACCCTCAGTACCAAAAGCCAGCCAACAAAAATAATGAAATAAATAAGTGTTTAGTCAACAATCGATGTGAAGTAAATGGGAAGATATTTCCGTTGTTTTTTTTTATCGGATCGAACAAAAGTACAATTTCAGAAGAAACTGTACAATAGTCTTCTATGAGGATCATTCGGAAATCTAAACTAGAATCAGACACCTCAATCCACTGCGCAATCCAATTATAGGTTTGAAAGAGTTTTATTTATGTAGTTACTAAATCGACTGTTTTTAGGTTCGCCAATTCTTTGTTTTCCATAAATGCTGTTATGTCCTGAAAAAAGATAGGATACCACGCAGGCAATGGCCACATAAATACCACAATCTGTACCGAAGAGTTCTATTCCCATCAACATACACGCTAACGGAGTATTGGTTGCCCCGGCAAACACGGCCACAAAACCCATTGCTGCAAGTAACCCGACCGGTAGAGGAATCAATAAAGAGAGTGCACTGCCCAACGTTGCGCCGATAAAGAATAGTGGGGTTACCTCACCTCCTTTAAATCCTGCAGCCAGCGTTACGATGGTAAAGATCATCTTAAGGGCAAAATCGTAAGGCTCCGATGGCATTTGGAAAGATTCCAGAATACTGGGAATGCCTAGACCAATGTATTTCGTTGTGCCAATAGCCAATACAGCCAATGCCACAAAAATACCACCCACAAATGGCCGCATTGGAGCAAAAGTGATTCGTTTATTAAATTGAGCCGTTGCCCAATGAATAATTTTGCTAAAAGACGCCGCACATAACCCAAAAACCAGTCCGGCCAAAATACTGTATAGGATGGCTAAAAAATCAACCTCATGGACTTGGCCAATCTGGTATTGTGTATGTTTTGCCTGCCAGAGATGGGTAACCCAGTCAGCGAGTACTGCCGAGGCAAAAGCAGGAAATAACGCATTGTAGCGAATACGTCCAATTAGAAAAACCTCCAGAGCAAAAACAGCTCCGGCCAATGGAGTGCCAAAAACAGAACCAAAACCAGCCGCAATTGCACATATAATGAGGATTGTTCGCTCAGACGAAGTTAGATGAAACGGTTTACTGAATTGGTCTACAATTGCCCCTGCCATTTGCAAAGCTGTCCCCTCTCTTCCAGCCGATCCACCGAAAATATGCGTCGCAATGGTTCCCAGATAGACTAAAGGAGCCATGCGAAATGGAATTGTTTTTCCAGGTTTCAAAATCGTCTCAATCAAAAGGTTATTTCCCTGCTGCGCATCTTTACCGTAATAGTGGTACAACAAACCAATAGCAAGTCCACCAATTGGAAGTAAAGCAATCAACCAGAGATGACTTTCCCTAAAATCAGTCGCCCAGTCCAACGAAATAAGAAAACCAGCCGAGGCTGAACCAACCGCGAACCCAATAAAAATACTGATAATCAACCATTTGACTATATAGGGTAAGGCTGGGTATATTCGAAAAAATACTTTAGCTTGAAGTATGCTGTTTTTTGTTTTTGAACGCTGCATCTTTGACATAGTTTTCCTGATTAATGTATACTAATTAATGATTAACCAGGCGTCATCAGCTTTTTTAGGGCGGTTGGTTAAGGAAGAACACCATTTCCTTTTTATACTGGCGGTAAATATATTATTTGTTGCTGAAAAATCCATAAAAATGTTCAGCATAAACTACTTTTTCCCTAGCTCTAGAAGGTTTGAACCTTCGGGATTACTGCCCAAGGTAAAGAAGATAGAATCCTCCTGGATTTAATGTTGCGGGTAATAGCGTGCTTTCAACCATAGGCTTGCTTTTACCAAGAGTATCAGGACTGGAACCTCAACCAACGGACCAATTACACCCACAAAGGCCTGAGGAGAATGAATCCCGAAGACTGATATGGATACCGCTATAGCCAGCTCAAAGTTGTTCCCTGTGGCAGTAAAGGCTATGGATGCATTTTTATCATAGGGAACTCCCAAAGACTTATTGACAAAGAAACTGACGAAAAACATCAGGATAAAATAGATAATAAGGGGAATGGCAACTTTTAGCACATCCATGGGCAATTCTACTATTTTATCCCCTTTCATGCTAAACATCAGCACAATAGTAAACAAAAGCGCATATAAGGTGATGGGTGATATTCTAGGAATATATTTTGTGTTATACCATACTATACCTTTTAATCTTACCAGCACATAACGGCTGATAAATCCAGCCAGAAAAGGTATTCCTAAATAAATCAATACACTCGCAGTAACCTCTTCTATAGATACACTTACATTAAAATTTGCTAACCCCAATTTGCTGGGTAACACATTGATAAATAGCCAGACCAAAAAACTGTAGGTAACTATTTGAAAAACAGTATTTAAGGCCACCAAAAGGGCTGCATATTCCCTGTTTCCTTTGGCTAAATCATTCCATACAATGACCATCGCAATACATCTGGCCAGACCAATCAAAATCAAACCCGTCATATAATCCGGCTCATCTCTTAAAAACAGAACAGCCAAGATGAACATGAGCGCGGTACCAACGATCCAATTAAGAAATAAGGATATTCCAATAACCTTTTTATCTTTAAATGCCCCAGGTAGAAGGGAATAATCCACTTTTGCAAGTGGTGGATACATCATCAAGATTAGTCCAATAGCCAGAGGAAGATTGGTCGTTCCTACCGATAATGCATTTGTAAGATCAGAAATGTTTGGAAATAGATGTCCTAGAGCTACTCCTACCGCCATAGCCATAAATATCCATAGGGTGAGGTAGCGGTCCAGAAATTTTAATTTTGATTTCATTGGTTATTTTTTAATGGCCTGGAAAACATAAAACATTTCGCGCGCGATTTCTAAACTCCGTTCAGCATATACTTGTGTCTGCTGGGGTGTATTATCTGAGACTTTTGGATCCTGGAAGGTAATGGGAATTCTTTTTTCTGCCCCGGGGATAAAAGGACATGCTCCGTCTGCCTGAGAACAGGTCATGACAGCGGCAAATCCAGATACCGGATTAAAAGGATTTTCGTATTGTTTTGAGAAGGCAATAATTGGTAGGGCATTATCGCTGTATTTTATCGCGTATATTGGGTTTTCAGTATCGGCAATTTTAAAAACGTAGAATCCTTGGTCCCCCAATGTTTCTGCCACTTTTGGAAATAAGGCCGTCTGTTCTGTTCCTCCTGAATAGGTTGTCACATCCACAACAGCATAGTGTGTTGCGGCAAGCTGCGCCCACACCTGAGATAAATGGCTTCTGCGGGAATTGTGTGTACAAATGAAATTTATATCTATTTGCTGTTTATGGTCTACCTTGTGCTGTATAAAATCTATTAAGGGCTGTAATACGATTTTACGTTCTTGGGAAAGATTTTGTAGTTCGATTTGTCGAATTGTTTGTGTTAATGTAGGATACATAATGAGAAAAATTGATACGTTAAAATTGATAGAACAGATACCCTAGTAGTGCTCCACCGATGACAATAAAGGCACTGTTTATTTTTTTGAATCTAAACACAGCAAGACCACTTAGGATCGCGATTGAAATAGACCTGAAATCGTTTAATGATTCTTTTCCCATGATGAAACATACGGCTGCTATGACTGCTACTGAGGCCACATTTACGCCATCCAGAAATGCAGATAAGTTACGGGAGCTACGCATTTTTTTCATCAAGGGTTGCAGTAAAGCAACAAATATAAAGGACGGAAGAAAAATGGCTATGGTCGAGACAATGGCTCCTGTTACGCCATTAATTTGATATCCAACAAATGTAACAGATGAAAATACAGGACCAGGCGTAATCTGGCCGACTGCAATGGCGTCCATTAGTTGTACTCTGGTCAACAATCCTGTTGATACCAGTTCGGTATCTAAAAAGGCAAATAAAACATAGCCGCTTCCGTAAAGAATAGCTCCAACTTTTAGAAATATCCAAAACAGATTGAGGTTGATCTGGGAAAAAATATCACTATTAGAGATTTGTAAAAAAACCATTGGGACTATACTTTGAAAATTGTTGGGTCCTTTGTTTTGGAAATAATAGGTTGTCATTCCCAGTAATCCCGCTGCGAACATGAGGTAAATTTCATTCACCCCAAATAGCGAAGCGATTAATACAAAGGCGCCAATAGCTCCTAATTTCGTTGATTTTATAGACCGCATTGCCAAAGGAAAAACAGCACCGATAATAACGGCAATGACCGCTGGTTTTATGCCATAGATGAAGGGTTGAATTTCCGGCATTCGTCCATATAATCTATACAGCCATGCAAAGACTCCAGTAAATAAGATGGCTGGAATAATAAAACATAATCCGGCGACAACCAACCCTCTCCACCCGCCTTTATAATACCCGATATGTATGGCCATTTCCGTACTGTTAGGGCCCGGTATGAGATTGACAGCCCCTAGCAAATCCAAAAAATGCTGCTCGCTCATCCATTTTTTTTTCAAAACCACCTCCTGCTGCATCATTGCAATATGTGCGGCAGGCCCTCCAAATCCTATAAAACCCAATTTGAGAAAAAGCTGGGCTATGGCGAGTATATTACTTTTGATCGCCATCATTTGATTGTGATTTTTTCCAGCGCTAAGCATCCCCCTTAACTAGAGTAGATATATTCTTTCTTCATGAAATTAACAGCATCCACCACCTGGCGTGCAAGCGTTCGCAGGATTTACTGACAATTCTATAAATTCTGGTTTGGAAGGAACTCCGCAGGCATCTTGAGCCAGACAGGCGGTTGTTTTGTTTTTCAAAAGAAAAGTTTTCCCATTAAAATCCAAATCGTATTTCCCAATGGTATCACTCTGATATTCTACTTCAATTTCCGCGTCCTGTATACCTAATTTCTCTTCGGAAAGATTAATGATCTTAAGCAGTTTACCTGGTTTTAGTTTGTGCTCATAATCATTGGCATTCCAAAGTTGAAAGTTGACCACCTTTTCTGAGCGAATAACACCGCCGCAGTCAATAAAATTTTTCGTTATTTGTCCTACCTCAGTTACGTGAAAGTGTTCCGGAACAAAGGTTCCATTCTCTAATTGAAATTCAACACGATCTAATGTTGTTAAGATTTCCTTGATGTTGGATAGTTTCATAGTATGCGATTAGTTTTGTTTAATGATATATTGCAATGTTACGATCATTAAGGCAAAAAAGCTTTAACAACACTGCTTAACATGTACATCCTGATTAAAAAAGGCATTAATTTCCGTTTGAAATTCATTCCATAAACCCTCTTCAATGCAATAACAAACTGATTTGCCTTCAATAGTTCCTTGAATGATGCCCATGTTCTTCAGCTCCTTTAAATGTTGCGAAATAGTTGCCTGTGCCAATCCCAGCTCCTCTACCAAATCATTACAGATACAAGCATTCGATTTGATAATAAATTGAAGAATGGCAATCCGCGCAGGGTGAGCCAAAACCTTAAATAGAGAAGCTAGTCTATTTTGTTCAACGGTGAACATCTCAGTTTTCGTAAGTCCCATGTGTACATTTGTTATATTGCAATATTACGATTATAAAAGTTAATTCTCAAAAATTTTATTATTTTTTTTCACCAGGATATCCTCGTGTTCGTTTGAAATTTAAAAAAAGCTGCTGGAAATTAATCCAACAGCCGCTGTATTATTGGTTGCCCGTTTTTTAATAACCAACTCCGGTTCTACGTGGCTGTCTAATGGCTGGCCAAGGGGATGCTTTACCGTCTGCCCCCGCAGGCAGCACGCGACGTTCACGGTTTACTAATGCTGGTTCTTCGGATGCTTTATAGGTCAGAATAGCCGTTAATATCACGTTTTGTTGAAGGTCATCGAACACGAGTTTATCATAGGTGTCTAGATTGGTATGCCAAGTATTGCTAAAGTATCCCCAGGATAATGAACTTAACATAAATCCGGGTACTCCAGCGGCAACAAAAGAGGCATGATCTGATCCACCTGATCCGGGGGAACCCGGAAAATTTGTTTCTATATCTTTGGTTATTTCTACAGGAACTGCAGACAGCCATCGGCCCATAAAATCATAGGCATGAACAAAGCCTGAGCCACCAATATTAGCCACTCTGCCTGTACCGTTATCCAGATTAAAAACCGCCTGCGTTTTTTCAATAATTTCAGGATTGTCCAAGACAAAAGATCTTGAGCCATTCAATCCTTGTTCTTCAGAACCCCATAGCCCGACAAGAATAGTCCGTTTAGGATTGGGAAGTATTTTCTTTAAAACTCGAGCAACTTCCATCATCGCGATAGTACCGGTACCATTATCCGTTGCTCCAGAACCTCCTTCCCAGGAGTCTAAATGAGCCGAAAGAATGACATATTCATCAGGAAACTCGGATCCTTTTATTTCAGCAATTGTATTAAAAGAAGGGACATTTCCCAAATGTTTAGAAGAGGTCTCTACTTTTATCTTAGGTGAATATCCCTTTTCGGCTAAGCGGTACAACATCCCATAATCTTCTAAGGATAAGTCTACCGAAGGGGCAACGTGTGACCGGGCTCCGAAAATTTTGTTGGCTCCAAATTCCTTGGACCAATAGCTACTCAGAATGCCTACAGCGCCAGCGTCTTCCAAGACCGAAGGAATGGAATTCGGTTGTAATCCTGTTGCCTGAATACGTTTATACCATGCACGACTTAAAGAATCTCTTTCTTTGTGCATTTTCGCCAAGGATTCGGCTGTCGCAAATTCCTTCCAGTTCGCATCTGGTCTACCGGTCGGTTGTGGCATAGACACCAGTACATATTTCCCTTTCACCTGGGGTAACCATTCTTTAAAACTCACAGAATCAGTGAATTCTGGGAGAGCAATTACTTCCCCTTCAATAGATTTCCCATTGGTGCTAGGACTCCAGGCGAGTTGCGTTCCGGCAAGCGTTTTTTGACGAGGATAGGTCATATCAATATGTGAGATGCCACGCTCCCAGCCGTGCCATTCGCCAAATTGTTGGTTTTTAGCGCTAATGCCCCAGCGCTGAAATGTTTTCAGGGCCCATTCATTAGCCTTGGTCATTTGTGGAGTTCCTACAAGCCTTGGTCCTACCACATCCAACAGTTCAAAAGCCAATTGCTCTAACTCTGAGTTTTCTTTCGCTTCTTTTATAATTTGCTGGACGATAGGCTCTAATTTTTGCTTAGTTCCTGGATAGCCTTGTGCCTGTACATGGGTGAAACTTAACCCACCTAACAAGCATATTAAGCTTAGCTTTTTGAAATTTAAATTAGACAAGAGTTGGTTTTTCATCTGATTCATTTTTAGGGTAAATTGGAAACCCTAAATATCGTTAATTTTTTAATAGCATTCATTATCACTTCACGGTGCTCCTTATAAATCCTCCCCAAATGAACCCTTCAAATAATTTCCCAGGGTGTCTTCCTATAACATAACCCTTATCAATAGATAAATTTCCAGAAATCGCTTTTAAATTTTTAAGATCTGCTTCGCTGGCTGTCTCTTTTACTTCAAAACAAATCTCTTTGTTAAGGATAAAATCGATTTCCTTTCCTGTTTTCAATTGATAATAAGCAATCTCACCATAGTGTAGCAATTGATTAAATACCGCATTTTCAAACAGGGCCCCACTTCCTGGCTGAGCCGATGCAGCGGCAATTCCATTATCCAAAAAGTATATTTTCTTTGCTTTTGTGATTTCTCTATCGGGGCTCCTAGAAAGTACAGGGATCGTGCGAATCAGATAACTCTGCTCCAGCAAATCCAAATAATTTTCTAGCATTGGACGAGATATTCCTGTCAGGCTGGTAAGCTTAGAGATATCTAGTTTAGTACCTATTCGAACGGCTAATAACCTTATAAGTTTATAAAGATTGGATGGATTACGAATATCCGATAACAGAGCAATATCAAAATTAATATAAGAACTGATAATATCCTGAATCATATCACTTTTATCCGCAATTGAGGTCGACAATACAACCTCAGGGAATCCTCCATAGTTAATATAGGTCTCATAGTAATTTTTTAACCGCTCATATTCTGATTTGACGAATATTCCTTGATTTTCTATGGAAGCAGGAGCGACTGCTACACCGTTAAAGGAAAGCAATTCATCAAAGCTAAGGGGATATATTTCAAAGAGCTTTTTTCGTCCTGCTAATGATTCGGAAAACATGTTCTTCATATAGTATGCGCTTGAGCCCGTGACAATAAACTTGATGTCGTATATATCGTACAGATATTTTAGTACGCTCGGTAAATTTGGCACCAGTTGAATCTCGTCAATGGCGATCAATACCTTTTTTCTAAAATCCGCACCCTGTTGGGTAAGCGCGTATATAATAGTTTCATAATTTGGTTCCGAAAATAAAGTTCGGTTATCCATGCGTTCCAAATCGAAATAGTACTTCTGTGTAATCAGAGAATCCCGCATTAACTGCTTCACTAATGTTGTCTTACCCGTACGCCTCATCCCTGTTAACACCGTGATTTGCTTTTTATTTAAGTGCTCCTCCAATGCAGGATATATATTTCGTTTATAAAAATTCATTACTATATTTAAAGTTTGTATTAAAAATAGTAAAACTATTTTAATAAAGCAATTTAAAAATGAAAGTGTGTCCTGTAGGTTCGGACTATAATAAAGGCAAAAAATACTAAAATTTGTGATCTTCTTTAAATCAGGTCTTGTTTTATTCGGCAAATGATAAGCAACGCAAAAAGAACCGCATCAGTTTTAGCTGATACGGTTCTTTCTTGAAAAATAAAGTGCTAATTCTTATCTTCTAGCCTCTCCAGTTCTTATATTGATTGATTAAGCCGTTTGTTGAACTATCATGGGTACTTACCTGCTGATTATTCTGCAATTCCGGTAGAATTTGCCCTGCCAGTTGCTTGCCAAGTTCTACCCCCCATTGATCGAAGCTAAAAATATTCCAAATAATTCCTTGAACGAATATTTTATGTTCGTAAAATGCAATCAGCGTTCCTAGGCTTCTTGGGGTGATTTGCTTTATCAAAATGGAATTGGTCGGACGGTTCCCCTCAAAGACCTTGAAGTTTTTCAATTGTTGGATTTCTTGTTCATTCTTACCCGCTTTTTGCAATTCAGCAACAACCACCTCTTCTGTCTTCCCATTCATCAAGGCCTCAGTTTGGGCAAAGAAATTAGAAAGCAACATTTGATGATGTTCGCCAATTGGATTATGAGAAATAGCCGGAGCGATAAAGTCACAAGGAATAAGTTTGGTTCCTTGGTGGATTAATTGATAAAAAGCATGCTGACCATTTGTTCCAGGTTCTCCCCAGATAATGGGGCCAGTTTGGTATTCCACTCTGTTCGCTGATCGATCAATGTACTTTCCATTGCTTTCCATATCGCCTTGTTGAAAATATGCGGCGAAGCGGTGTAGGTATTGATCATATGGCAAAATAGCGGTACTCTCCGCCTCAAAAAAGTTGTTGTACCATATGCCCAACATCGCCAAAATCACTGGAACGTTCTGCTCAAATTCAGTTTCTTTAAAATGTTCGTCTGCCTGATAGGCTCCTTCTAATAATTCTTGAAAATTATCAAATCCCACAGCTAGGCATATGGATAATCCAATTGCTGACCATAACGAATATCTTCCTCCTACCCAATCCCAAAACTCAAACATATTCTGCGTATCGATACCGAATGCCGAAACTCCTTGCTCATTGGTACTTAAAGCTGCAAAATGTTTAGCTACATCCTCTAAGGCAGCACCTGATTTTAGAAACCATTCCTTAGCTGTTAAGGCATTAGCCATGGTCTCTTGGGTTGTGAAGGTTTTAGAGGCAACCAAAAATAACGTGGTTTGAGGATCTAGGTTTTTTAAGGTTTCGGCTATCTGAGTTCCATCTACATTGGACACAAAATGTACGTTCAACCTGGTTTTATAGGCCATTAGGGCTTCACTCACCATCACAGGTCCTAAATCAGAACCTCCAATGCCAATATTCACCACGTCGGTGATTTCTTTTCCTGTATACCCTTTCCAGCTTCCCGATATGATGCGTTCACTAAAGTCCTTCATTCGGGCCAAAACGCCACGGATATCGGGCATAATATCCTTTCCATCGGCATAAACAGGTTTCGATGATTGATTTCTTAACGCCGTATGCAAAACCGCCCTACCTTCGGTTTCATTTATTTTTTCCCCATCAAACATTGCTTTAATTGCAACATCGAGTTTACACTCTCTGGCAAGTTGCATGAGTAAACCAATAGTTTGCTCGTCAATCCTGTTTTTTGAATAATCCACTAAGATATCCTGGAATTCGATCGAGAATTTTTGGAACCTCTGCGGATCATCCTCAAAAAGCTCTTTTAAGCTTTTTTCATTGATACTGATAAAATGATCGGCTAAATATCTATAGGCTTGCGTTGTGGTAAAATCTATTTTTGGTAACATATCCTTCTTTTTTGATCAAAGATAAACAATAACAGGAAATCTATCTTCAATTTTATGTTATCTTTGTGCCTATGACCAAAGAACAAATTCAAGACTTGAGGGATCGATTGGTATCTCTAAGGAGGCATCTTTGACATCGATGCGAAAAAAGAAGAAATAAACCAACAAACACAGATTACACTTCAAGCGGACTTCTGGAATGACTCCAAAGCCGCCGAAAGAGTCCTTCATGCCATAAAAAACAACAAGGTATGGACGGATCAATTCGACGCTGTTGCGGCCTCCATCGACGATGCGGGGATTCTCCATGAATTTTTTCAAAGTGGAGATGCGACCGAGAAAGAAGTTGAAGAACAGTATCAAATTGCTTTAGAGCAAGTCCAAGATTTGGAGTTCAAAAACATGCTGAGCGCCGAGGAGGACCAGCTGGATGCGATTCTACAAATTACAGCAGGAGCTGGTGGTACGGAATCCTGCGACTGGGCCGCAATGCTCATGCGCATGTATATTATGTGGGGCGAAAAACAGGGGTATAAAGTTACCGAGCAGGATCATCAAGAGGGTGAGGTTGCGGGTATTAAAACAGTAACTCTGCAATTTTCAGGAGATTTCTCTTATGGTTATTTAAAAGGCGAAAACGGAGTCCACCGTTTGGTAAGGATATCCCCTTTTGATTCCAACGGGAAAAGACATACCTCATTTGCATCGGTCTATGTTTATCCCCTAGTGGATGACAACATTGAGATTGATGTAAAAGATTCGGAGATTGAATGGGATACCTTCCGCGCAGGTGGAGCTGGTGGACAGAATGTAAATAAGGTAGAAACCGCCGTTCGTCTTCACCATAAGCCAACCGGAATTATCATCAAGAATCAGGAATCAAGGTCTCAACTTCAAAATAAAGAAAATGCCTTTCGCTTGCTGAAATCGCAGTTGTATGAAATTGAGATGCGTAAGCGAAAAGAAGCATCAGATCTTATTGAGGGATCGAAAAAGAAGATTGAATGGGGATCCCAAATTCGAAATTACGTCTTGCATCCTTATAAATTAATTAAAGATTTAAGAACCAACACGGAAACCTCCAATACGCAAGCTGTATTGGATGGAGATTTGGATGAATTCTTGAAATCTTACCTGATGGAATTTGGTGGATAAAAAATCCCAAGACTAAACAAACTAAAAAGCAGGTTGAATTGGAATTCAACCTGCTTTTTAGTTTGTTCTTTTCTTATTTGATTAGAAGGAATTCTTCCACATCATACTCTCAACAGGTCTAATGGTTTTGTTGTTGTATTTTGCATTTCCCTTGCTGTTATAGAGCGTCTCTATGTCTCCTTCAACCACGAAATAAATCAGTTGCCCAATAGGCATCCCTGCATATACCCGGACGGGCTGCGCTACAGAAATTTCCAAGGTCCAGGTGTTACAGAAGCCAACATCTCCCTTTCCTGCGGTTGCGTGAATATCAATTCCCAAACGTCCCGTACTGGATTTACCCTCTAGAAAAGGAACATGGCTGTGGGTTTCAGTATACTCAAGGGTTACCCCTAAATACAAGTTACCTGGCTCTAAAACATACCCCTCTGCCGGTATTTCAAAATGTTCAATTTCGTTATGTCTTCTTGCATCCAGCACAGTTTCTTTATACATGGCTAGATATTTCCCTAAATGGACATCGTAAGAATTTGTGCCTAAACATTTTTTATCAAAAGGCTCTATGACAATTTTCCCTTTATCGATTTCTTCTAAAATTCTTTTATCTGATAATATCATATTGATGCGCTATGCTGCTCGGCTTGAACAGGATTCAAAAATACATTATTCACTTGGATCATACAAGTCAAATAATGCTGATTGCCTCAAAATAAACAAGCAAAAAAATGCGTTTCATGAGCCCTTATACAATACCTTATTTAGCGACTTTTTCGCGCCATAAACTTCAATTAAAAAATAGTCGGTCTGTTCACAATAAGTCCTCCTTATGTTTCGTTATAACTATACAGTTCAAGCAATTGCGTCTCAAAAGGGAGAGACGGTGGGTGCCCATTAAAACGATTAAACAACACACCCCAATAGATAAGGTTATCAAATAGTATTCAAGACAGGTTAGTTCTTAATTAGAAACTGTTTGATAAACTGGGCTATACCTCGAGGCAGTTCGGGGTATAGTTTTTTTTTGCACTTTGCAAAAAGCATCTAATCATTGCAATAGCCTATCTTTCTTATTACATTTGATTATGGCATTAGCTTATTTAAAGGAAATAGATGCACATAGTCGCATCGCTCTTTGGAAGATAGAAGAGAGCTCGCAAGAGTTAGAGGCTTTATTGCAATTGGACGACGCCGAGAAAGCGAAACTAAAGAGTTTATCGAAAGGTAAGCGCACGCTGCATTGGCTGGCAACAAGAGTTCTTTTGCGCTATTTGCTGGAAACCCCAGAGCATATTAATTGCCCTTCAGATGTAAATGGTAAACCCTTCCTGCCTGATTTTCCCTATGAAATATCACTGACCCATTCCTACGATTATGCCGGCGTCATGCTCAGTAGCAAAGGACCCTGCGGCATTGACTTGGAGATTGTTAAAGATAAAGTCATACGCATTAAAGACAAATTTCTCAAACCTGTGGAACTCGACTTCATCCAAGAAAAGGATTATGTGGATCAGCTTTATGCGTGTTGGTGCGCCAAAGAAGCGGTCTACAAATTACAAGGCAATAAAGGCATTTCTTTTTTGAATGACATGCTCATTGCCCCTTTCGAGTATCGTCCTCAGGGAGTGATGAGCTTAGATTTAAGTAAGGCCAATCAAACTCATCATTTTAACGTCTATTACGAGCGTTTTAATGCCTATATGCTGGGCTATGTGGTTTCGGATTAATTCCTCTCCTTTAAGGGTCGTTAATTTGCTGCTGTAAAAAGTCCTTTTTATGGGAGAGTCGCTTATTGCTTTTATAGATTTTTACGGCTATTAAAAAATAGGCAAGCAGCAAGGGCCCATAAACCAAACCCATTAAACCAAATAAGGGTATACCGATAATGACACCCAAAACCGTAATTATGGGGTGAATGTCCCCAATCCTTTTGGCAATGATTAACCGCAAGACATTATCGATCTGGATCACAAAACCAAATCCCCAGATCAATAAACCTATCCCCGGCCAATTTTTCCCTTGTGCAATAAGAATTACCGCCGCCGGAACAAAAATTAGGGGCGGTCCCAACAACGGAACAAATGATAAAATCGCACATATAACACCCCAAAATAAAGGATCTGAAACGCCAAATACCCAAAAACCAAACGATAAACTTGCACCTTGAATAATGGCCACCACCGTTTGTCCTAGTATATTGGAATATGTGATATTTTTGAGTTCCTGTCCGAAGACCAAAGCCTGTTCATCGTCGAAAGGAAGATAATGAAGCAAGCTCCCTTCAAAGGCTTTGTAGTGGACAAACAAAAAATAAAGCAGGAAGTACAACACCATGATTTCTAACAGAAAATCAGCAGCACCCCCAACAGCAGAACTTAGCAATTGAGTCAGAAAAGTGGAACTGCTCTGAAGCTGTTTGATCAACAGATCGGGCTGTCCGAGCTGGTCTCCAAAGAAATGATTAATCGTGGCGATTATTTTTTTGATCCATTCAGGGTTCTGCTGTAAATACAATGCTTTCTCGATGAGTAATTTGGAAATGCCAGCGACCGGTAAAACGATGATAAAAATGGAAATGAGAATGATCAGGATAGCACAAAGCGGTTTAGGCCATCCCCAACGTTCAATCAAAAAGATATTCAGATTGCGAAATAAGGTATACATGAGCAAAGCGCCCAAAAATGCTCCCAAGATGCCCGAAGTAGCATAGACAATGACACCTCCTAGCGCCAAAACAATGATCAATATGATTATGTTACGCTCTTTTTGCGAAAAAACATCGTTGTTACTCATATACCTGTTCTAGTTTCAACCAGCTAATCCACAGACCCCGGGATATCGCTTCCTACTGCTTAACAGAAAAAGTGGGGCTTTGGTTTGTACTAGAAATGTTTCGGAGCAAAATAAAAGTTTACGAGGGAAAATTGGGTTTGCGTTTTTCGATAAAGGCCTGCAATCCTTCTTTGAAATCCTCACTTTCAAAACACTGACCAAAAGTCTCAATCTCAAACTGAAATCCATCAATATCTTTGTTTTCGCCAGCGCAAATTGCCGCAATAGATTGGGCTATCGCATTTTGTGAACGGGTAGACGTTTTATCTAGAATCTTTTGAGAGGCTTCCAGTAGCTCATCTGGCGAGGCGAGATGGTTTACAAGACCCCATTTATAGGCATCCTGCGCATCAATCATCTCCCCGGTTAGGATCATTTCCATCGCCTTTCCTTTCCCCACCAACGCGCCTAACCGTTGAGTCCCCCCGTAGCCAGGAATTAAGCCAAGGGAAACCTCCACCAAACCCATCTTGGCGCTTGTGGATGCAACTCGCATGTGACAGGCAAGGGCAAGCTCTAATCCTCCGCCTAAGGCAAAACCATTAATGGCGGCAATCACAGGTTTTGGATAAGTGGATAGCATGTCCATTAATTCATGACCATATCGAGCAAGCTCGGCAGCCTGCTGGGCATTTTTTCCCTGAAATTCTTTGATATCTGCCCCGGCTATAAATGCTTTATCACCACTTCCCGTGATGATCAAACCAGACACCGTCTTCTCTTCCTTAAAGGCCATAAGGGCGTGTTTTAATTCCGTGATGGTTTGATAGTTCAAGGCATTCAACTGGGCCTCCCTTTGAATACGAATGCAAGCCGTACCGGCTTGAATCTCGATGTTTAAGTTTTGATAATCCATACTTAGAAATTAATATGCAAAGAAACCCGGAATCGGTCTTTATTCACATCGGGCAATCCTTGATAGGTTAATCGTTTGACGTATTCCACGCGAAAAATCCGAAAAACATTATCAAGACCCACTGATCCCTCTAAATAAGCAGTTTTATTGGGCACATGTGTCAGGGTCTGTCCTTGCTCATTGGTATCAAAATGAACCACCTGATCACTCAAATACGGATTGTTGCGGTCACTTAATTGACCATAAAACATTTGAGTGCCCCAGATTTCTCTCAGATTTAGCTTTTTGATAAACGGAATTTTGTTCAATAAGAACCCCTGCATTTCATGAAAAACACTCAATTTCAGGTATTCATCAGCGACGAATTCCATTGGATTCATCATGTCGTAATCAATTTTATGGCGATCTTCTTTTTGCTTTACGTTGGGAAGTTCCAATAAAGTATAGGGAAGAGTTCCCCATATCTTTCCAGAACTCATCCGTAAATCAGCAAAACCCAACTGATTTAGAAAAAGCCTTTTCGATGCAGAAAGGTTCAACTTTTCATACGGGAAACTCGTATTCTTGATGCCTTGCAGACTACGGGTATATTTTAGGTTAAACACCGGGTGCTTTTCTACAACCGTCTTCCGGTCCAAATTTCGGTAGTAAAATTTTTCATGCGGTGCCCAGCGCAGCTCGGCATGCATTTCATTGGTTTGTATATTACTTAAGAGCAAATCCGGATTGCCAGAGTTCACCAAACGCAAATCGCCGATTGTATTTCTATTCATGTGAGTGAATCCAGTCGTGAGACTCAAGTGGTTTCCGAATTCAATGACGTGCTGAAACTGGTAAGCCCAGGTGTCGAACCATTTGGTTGGACTGTTTTTACGGATGGAACGAAAAAAGCTATCCCCTTTTAAAAAGGCTATCTGTTGGCCAGGTTCTAGAATATCACGTTGAATGGAGGCCTCCAAATAATGCGCAGGAAACCGAACAACTGACTCTCCGTTTAAGGTGACGGCCGTGCGCAAGAAATATTTCAAGCGCTCATCTCTTGCACCGTAGGCAAGGTACCCTTCCAGGTACGCTTTATCTGTTAAATTCTGTGTGGAGCGGCCGCCAAGACGGAAACGGTCTCCCTCAATGTTATTCTGACTATAGAGATACTCCAGGGGACCAAGCTCAAATTTTCCAATATTATGGTATCCTTGAGAGACTAAATACCCTAAGGCCAGCAGTGTTTTAAAACTCTGTTTGTTATTTAGGGTTTCAATATTTTCATACGTTTTTCGCTCTGTAGGGTTCAGCTCCACCGGTCTGTTGGAAAGATTCTCATCCACCTTGGCCAGGACTTCCACAGGTGCGCCCTGAAAGACTGACGATGGAAAACTTGAGGGGATCTGGTAATTGCTATTCAGACTAACGCGGCTCGCAAATACTGCATCGTTATTGCTAAGGCCAAAAAGCATAAACGTATTGGTCCGCTGAAGAAGCATGACTCCTTTTTCATTTTTTTGATAACGAAAGGAAATAGATAGCTCTTTAATCCAATTCAAATTTGCTTTCTCATCGACCCGAACATCTGCCTTATAAACCGCATAACTACCATCCATACTAACCTGCAATGTTCCTGAAAACAACAGGTCATTGTAATTTCGGGGTTCAAAATTCAGTTGAATGAAATACCCTTGGTCATTGAAGATTGTATCGGTAATGTAGTATTTATAGAAAAGTTTACCATTATCTGCCAAAGGACTTAAAAACTGTTTGTTCACCAAAAACACACTCTCATCGTACAGATCTACCTGTTGAAAAAGATAATTGATGTATTGATGAATATTGGTATTATTCACATAACGTTGATCAAATTCAGTCTTTTTTTGACTATGAATTTGTTTCTTGAACCTGGTCGGATCCTTTTGACCGTACACTTTAGCAAGGCTTTCCTCTAAGTATAAGGTTAACAGTTCCCTGCCGGGGACACTTGTTGTGTCTAAATTTTCAAAGAAGAACCTTAAGCTTTTACTACCCTTTTTGAATATAGGTCGTGGATCAACAAAACCGACCTTTAATTTATCGTATTGATCAAATTGTATACTATCTTTTGAGCTAATTCGATTGGCGCGTTTGTGTTTGATGACCAAATCGATTAAATCCACAGCAGGGTTATTTTTATTACTGTATTTCCTTTTATGCTCAATGGAAACGGCCTCAATTTTACTGGCATCGGGTTGCATCTCAATCTGCCAATCCGTTAAATCAGAGGGAATCGTTACCTTAATAGTTTTGTGACCCATCGCCCGAATTTCAATTTCTTTGGTCTCAGAACTCAGAGGAAGTAAAAAAACGCCCTGAGCGTCAGCCGAGGTTGCCCTGTTGCTTGTAAGGTCCGTAACTGTCGCCCCTGAAATAGGACTTTTTGTCGTTTGATCAATAACCCTTCCTTTCAACAAAGTCTGTCCAGACAATGAGTCCATTGCCAGAAATTGAAATAAAATCATTAACCAAAAAATATAACCGCCTCGGACACTTCTCATAAATCAATACTGGGATATCATAAAGATACAATTTGTTGTCAAAGTTTATATGCTTAATGACAAAAATCCACCCTACTCTCCTTTTAGTGGAATATCACCTAATTTAAAAGAAAAATCTCTACTTGGGACTTTGCCAAAGAGAATATTTGGAACCTGTGCCTCAATCTGCAGGCCGGCTCACCAGGGTTGCTCGAGCATTTTCCACGGCAATACCTGCACATTGCTTCGAACTAAAGCCTTAACTCCTCCATAAACCAGGTATGAACGAACAGATTGCGGCTCCACCAATTCACTAAAATGCTGCAGATTTTTAAACAGTGTACCACCTAAGGTTTGAGTAGATTTAACCTCGAATACGGTAAACGCATTTGCTGTTTTTAGCAACAGGTCTATTTCCAGTCCATTGTGATCTTGCCAAAAATAATAGTGAAGGTGCTGGTACCAATTCTCGTTAAACTTTTGGAAATTGGCTATCACGAAATTTTCAAATATATTCCCCTTGAGCCGGTTAATAGCCAATTCTTCAGCTTCACGAATTTCTAATAAATGGGTTAGTAAACCAACATCGTAAAAATACAGTTTAGGCGTTTTTACCAAGCGCTTGTTAAAGTTATCATGATAAGGATAGAGCAAGAAAACAAGATAGCTACTTTCTAAAACAGACAACCAAGCTTTTGCTGTGGGTTGTGAAATATTGCAATCATTAGCCAGTGCACTCAAGTTCAAAAGCTGCCCTGCTCTTGCTGCACACAAGCCCAGAAATGTGCGAAAGCTGTTAATATCACGGATGTTGATCAACTCAGTTACGTCCTTTTCAATATATGTTCGAATGTAGTTGGCATAAAAATCCGTTGGGTCCAATCCTCTGTGATAAATAGCCGGGTATCCTCCCTGAAGGCAAGCATCTAAATAATTAGCAGGCAATTTTTTAGCGTACGCTAGTTCTTGGGTATCTAGAGGCAATAGTCGGAATAGTGCAACCCGACCAGCCAATGACTGGGTAATGTGTTGAAGTAAATGAAAATTTTGAGATCCCGAAAGGATGTACTGTCCCATCTGACCAGATTTATCTACTACTGTTTGTAAATAGGAAAACAATTCTGGTACTCTTTGAACCTCATCCAATATGATGTTACTTGCATAGAGTTGAAGAAACCCGTTTGGATCTTGGTGAGCAAAAGACCGATGATCTGGATTTTCAAGAGACACATACTCATAATCGGGAAACAGTGTTTTAAGCAAGGTGGTTTTGCCGGACTGACGGGGACCTGTTACGGCTAGTATCGGATATTGTGTAATCCGTTTCCGTATCTGTTGAGCCATTGTTCTCTCTATCCATTCAGACATAAATACCTAGTTTTATTTAACCAAATATACACAAACTTTGAAATATATGCATTCTAATTTTGAATTATCTGAAGTTAAACTTTGAATTATCTGGAACTAAATTTTGAATTTTCCTCTTTTTAAAAACAGGAAAATCGCTTAATCTGCTATAGAAGAGTATTCGCGTCCTTGAGATTATCTCAGTCGGTGGAATTTCAACTATTTCATTTTTTATGATAGCACACTTCAATTTGTGGATTGATGCCGAGTAGCTCATTGACAAAGCTATCGCTGTCTACTGGTGAGACATATATTTCATCGTATTTTTTATAATAGATAATAATACCGTTTCTGGCAAAGGCGGGCCTCATTCCCACGTGAAGCGTTTTCCCGATATCCAGTCTATGGATATCCTCTATATTGATCTTTCCAAATAATACCAAGGAACGGTACCGTAAATATCTTCCATGGATCCTATAGGAAGTGCTTATGTATACCAACAGAAGTATTCCCGTCAGCATACCCAGGACAATAGGAATGACAAGGAACATCTCTGCAATACTCTCCTGCTTGAATAACATCAAGGGTATTAAAATCAAGAGAATAATCCCATTACAAAGCAACAAAACATACCAGTCCCAACGGGTTCTATACTTAGACATCTCTCAATATACTAAAAATTGTCCATTCAAAAAGTCAATGGTTGTCTACAAAATATTTTAAAGAACATTCAACTCAAAAAGAAATGCCAGTAACAAACCTCAAATGGTTTGAAAACTGGCACTGTAATCTCTTTATGTTTTTTTATAAATAAGACTCTCTTGAGGATTAAGGGTTTTAAATTAAACCGACAATCGCATTTGGGTATACACCCAAAACAAAAGTGATGATTATTGCGATAATGAATACAATTTGAAAATTCACAGGAAATTGAATCGTTTGTTCTTTTTCTGCTTTCATAAAATACATATGAACAACCACGCGCAAGTAATAGAAGATACCTACAGCGGCATTGACAGCAGCAAGTACTAAGAGAATTGTGTGATAATCACTCATCACATGGGTAAACATCATGAACTTCGCAATAAAACCAGCGGTTAGCGGAATTCCTGCTAAAGACAACATCGCTATGGTGACCAAAAAGGCAAGTAATGGATTGGATTTCCCTAATCCATTAAAACTCTCGAACTGATCTGAACCAACCTTACGGTTGACCAGAATCAACGCGCCGAAGCCTACAATGGAAGCCAGACCATAAGCCATCGAATAGGTTAAGATTGCCGAGGCTGAGTTCGCTCCTATAGATAGGATCGCAAACAACATATATCCAGCATGAGATATACTCGAATAAGCCATCATACGCTTAAAGCTGGTCTGCATTAATGCGGAAATGTTTCCTACACATAAGGTGATAATCACGACCGTCAATAAAACTGGAATCCAGAACGCATCAAGGGGTACAAGCACCATGCTAAATAACTTTAAGAAACCAGCAAACGAAGCAATTTTTACCACTGTACTCATAAACATGGTGATCAAAATAGGCGCACCATCATACACATCTGGCGTCCAGAAGTGAAAAGGTGCAGCTCCTACCTTAAAGCATAATCCCACCATTAAAAGCAGAATACCTGCATAAAACAATGGAGATATAGCGTTTGGGTTATCGATCACATACTGTTTTAGGACCGCCAGATCAAAACTACCGGCTGCCCCATACATTAAGGTAATGCCGAACAATAAGAAACCGGTTGAAAAAGCGCCCATCAAAAAATATTTTAAGGAGGCTTCGTTAGAAAATTTATCCTTACGACGAATACCCACTAGAATGTACAAGGCGACTGACATAATCTCTAAACCAATAAAAAGCATGGCGAAATTATGGTAAGAACACACCAATATAGCCCCGGTGAGTGAGAAAATAATCAAGGTATAATATTCAGCAACGTGCTCAGAGATCGACTTAAAGTAATCCCTGGATAACAATAGGATTAATACGGTAATCGCGATACTCAGAATGGAAAAAGAAATCGAAAAATGATCAAACAAGACCATTCCCTGGTACAAAGGGGTTGCCGGTGAACTCCAATCGCATATCAGAAAACCCAAAGCCAAAAGCAAACCGAATATACTCACCGGTAATAAGGCATTCTTTGCTTTGAACAAGCCTATATATAAGATCAGAATACCTAATAAAGAAAGTGTGATAATCGCACCCATAATATAATGTTAAACTCGTTCTATTTAATGTGATGTAATAAGTCCGATACTGAAACTTCCGAAAGTCCTAACAAACCATTCGGTAAAACTCCAATTGCAATCACCAAAACAACAATGATCGAAAGGAGTACCAGCTCGTAGCCATGAATATCTTTAATGTTAGTGTGCTGTTCAGAAATACTCCCGAGCATGCTTTTTTGATAAAACCGAAGCATATACACTGCGCCTAATATCAAGGTAGTTCCTCCCAGGGCGGCATACCAAACACCATAATCTGAAAATGAAAAAACGCCTCTTATGAGCAGAAACTCGCCGATAAATCCACCAGTTAGTGGAAGGCCAATAGCCCCCATCAGAATGATTAAAAAGCAGATGGCAAGTCGAGGCATCTTGCTTGCCAGGCCACCAAGTTCCTTCAGGTTCCTGGTTCCGGTACGTTGCCAGATGATCTCTATAATAAAGAATAACCCAATAACCGATATACCATGGTTAATCATTTGTAAAATTGCCCCTTGAAGACCTTGTTGATTTAGCGAAAAGATCCCCGCAGCAATAAGTCCTACGTGAGCAATAGAGGAATACGCAATCAAACGTTTTGCATCCTGCATTTTGAAGGCGATAATTGAGCCATAGACCACACCGATCAAGCTCAACACCAAGGCAATTTCACCAAAGCGGTCCACCCCAAGTGGAGTCAGAGGCAATAGCCAGCGCAACAATCCAAAGAGTCCCATTTTAAGCATGATCCCCGATAAGAGCATTGTTCCTGTGCTTGGTGCATGTGTATAGGTATCCGGCTGCCAGGTATGAAAAGGGAATAAAGGAATCTTAATAGCAAAAGCAATAAAGAAAGCCCAGAAAACCCAGCTTTGTGCCTCCAGGGATAAATCCAGGGTAGCAAGTGTCTGCCAGGACATATCCTTTGCGCTGGTCTGCTGATACAGATAGATGATAGCAATCAACATCAGTAAACTACCGAAGAATGTGTACACAAAGAATTTAAGGTTGATGCGGATGCGATCCCCATCGCCCCATAACGCACAGATAAAGTATATTGGAATTAACGCCGCTTCCCATCCAACATAGAATGAAAAAGCATCCAAGGCTATAAACACAAGAATTAAACCAGCCTGCATGAAAGAGACAAGGCCGTAAAAACCACCTTTTTGGTTTTGTCCAAAACTCGAGAGAATTATCAGTGGAATTAATCCATTGGTTAAAATCACCATAGGAAGGCTAATGCCGTCCAGACCAATTTGAAAACGAATACCCATGGCCTCAATCCAACTCCAGGACTGCAGGAATTGTATACTTCCATCGGGCGTAAAATTGCAAATAAATGGAACCGTTAGTCCCAATTGTAAAAGCGATAAAATTAAAGCTGCCCATCTGCTCGATGGTGTTTTGATAAAGGCTAAAAGAATAGCGCTTATAACAGGTAATAACAGCAGTATAAAAAGGTTATCCATTGATTCCTAAAATTCAGTTCTAGATCGTTAATAAACCGTATAACATGAAAGCAACCACTCCAATCACCATCATGAATAAATAAAAGCCAACATATCCACTTTGAAGTTGACGTATTCCCTTTCCAGAGGATCCCAGCAAATCAGCAATACCGTTTACAAAAGCGTCAATTCCTGATCGATCGACAACCTGATGGAAAAAGGTAGAAAGCTTATCCAGCGGACGAACGATGATCGCATCATAAAATTCATCGATGTACACTTTGTTGTAGGATAGTTTATACAAGAATCCTGGTGCGCTATTTTGATCATCAGCCAGTGGAATAGCTGATTTCTTCACATATTTTCCGTAGGCAACGAAGGCCATCACGATCGCTCCAATGGCTGAGGCAGCCATGAGAATATATTCACTCGTATGGGAAAGACTAAAGGGTTCGGACACCAAAGTACTTTTGGCAAATACTGGCGATAAGAACTCCGCTAACCAATGATTTCCATGCAGAGCAGCAGGTAAATTAAGCAAACCACCAAAAATTGAAAGCACCGCTAAAACAATTAATGGAACTGTCATTTGCCATGGCGATTCATGTAGGTGTTCCCGTTGGTGTGTGTTTCCTCTAAATTCCCCAAAGAAAGTCAGGTAAAGTAATCGGAACATATAGAAAGCTGTACACAATGCGCCTAAAAATCCAAGGATCCAAAACACAGGATTTTGCTCGAAAGCGTATGCTAAAATCTCGTCCTTTGAAAAGAAACCTGATAAAGGAGGAATACCGGCAATAGCGATCGTACCGATCAACATAGTTGCATAGGTCTTAGGCAAGTGTTTTTTTAATCCTCCCATGGAACGCATATCTTGTTCGCCGCTCATGGCATGGATTACAGAACCTGCACCTAAGAACAATAAAGCTTTGAAAAAGGCATGAGTAAGAACATGGAAAAAAGCCCCTGTGAAGGCTCCAACACCCAACCCCAGAAACATGTATCCTAGTTGAGAAACGGTCGAATAAGCAAGGACCTTCTTAATGTCATTTTGCGTAATGGCAACAAACGCTGCAATCAAGGCCGTTGCTACCCCAACGATGGCAATAAGTTGCATAGTCACCGGAGAAAGCGTAAACATAATGTTTGAGCGGGCAATCATATAGATTCCTGCTGTAACCATCGTGGCTGCGTGAATTAAAGCAGACACAGGAGTTGGTCCAGCCATGGCGTCCGGTAGCCATGTAAATAACGGAATTTGTGCGGATTTACCTGTTGCCGCTACAAAAAGCAATAAGGTAATAACAAGCAATGTACTGTCTCCACTGGCAAGATTTGAGGCTTGGGTGAAAACGGTATTGTATTCTAATGATCCAAAGTTGACCAAGATAAAGAACATGGCAATCAGAAACCCGAGGTCTCCAATTCTGTTCATTACGAATGCTTTCTTGGCAGCTTTGGCATAACTCGTATTTTTAAACCAGAATCCAATCAAAAGGTAAGAGCATAAACCAACGCCTTCCCATCCAATGAACATCACCAAGTAATTTGAACCCAGCACCAACAATAGCATGAAGAAGATAAATAGGTTCAAATACGAAAAATATTTACCGAAGCCTTCATCATGACTCATGTAGGCAACTGAATACAGGTGAATCAGAAAACCGACTCCTGTAATAATCAAAAGCATCATCGCACTTAAAGGATCGACCAAAAAGCCAATATCTACACTCAGTGTTCCGACCGTAAACCAGTTAAAGACACGTTCTAAAAGCACACCATCTGCGCCAGTAGCACGCAATTGATAGACCTCATTAAATATTCCGCAACTCAGTACAAATGATATCAGGATAGTTCCACAACCGATCAAGGAAATGATTGTTTTTGGCAGAGACTTTCTAAGCAATCCCAAAATCACAAATCCAAACAAAGGAATCAGCGGTAAGACCCATATTAATTCTTTCATATTTCTGTTTCTCTAATAATCAATTTCTTACCACCTCAGTTTGCTCAGGGAATCAATATCCACTGATTTGGTGTTTCTATAAACCATAATGATAATTGCTAATCCAACAGCAACTTCTGCTGCAGCAAGAGCCATAATAAAAAACACGAACACCTGTCCGCTGGCGTCTCCCCTGTAGGCTGAAAATGCCGCCAGAAGAAGATTCACTGAATTCAACATCAATTCAACGGACATCATGATGATGATAACATTCCGACGAATCAGCACCCCGATCACCCCAATGGTAAAAATAACACTGCAGAAAATCAAATAATGATTGAGGGGTATCCCCTGCATATTTTGAAGAATACTATCCATTTTGTTTTACTCGCGTTTCTTTCTTAGCTAATAATACTGCTCCTACCATTGCTGTCAATAACAGGATGGAGGAAATCTCAAAAGGCAATAGGAAGTCTTTAAACAATACTTTCCCAAGATTCTTTACCAAACCGATGTCGGCATGAGCTTGAACCATAATGTTGTCTGTTTGGATGACTTTAAAGGCGCCCAAAAAGGTAATCAACAAACACATTCCCGCAATAACACCCATAAATTTGACAAGATGCGATTTCATGGGCTCGGTTTCTTTGTTTAGGTTTAGTAACATCAAAACAAACAGAAACAAAACCATGATCGCGCCCATGTAAACGATGAAGTTAACGACCGCAAGGAATTGCGCATTCAATAAAATATAATGAATTGTGAAGGTAAAAAAGGTAATAACCAAATACAACACACTATGCACCGGATTCTTTGCAAAGATGGTCATCAGGGCAAAGAATATAGACAAAAATGCTACTAAATAGAATAAGGTCATATCTTAATTATTTGTGGTTTGCTCGGATAATTTTGTAATGTCAAATTTTGCCTCCAACAATTTATCCTTTCCATATATAAAATCTTTTCTCAGGTAATCTGCTGTCACATGGGAACCATCTAAGTAAATAGCTTCTTTTGGACAGGCCTCCTCACACAAACCACAGAAGATACAACGCAGCATATTGATTTCATACACAGCGGCATATTTCTCCTCACGGTAAAGATGAGCCTCTTCTTTGGTGCGCTCGGCAGCAGTCATCGTGATGGCCTCGGCAGGACAAGATAGGGCACACAGACCACAGGCCGTGCAACGCTCTCTTCCTTGTTCATCACGCTTTAAGGAATGCTGTCCACGAAAATTCTTCGAGTAAGGTCTAATTTGCTCGGGATATTTGATGGTAGGAATTTTCCGAAAGAAGTGTTTTATTGTAATAGACAACCCTTTGGCAATAGCGGGCAAATAAATCCGCTCCCAAAAGCTCATCGGCTTTTGTTCAAGTACTTTTTTTCTGTTTGATAACGACTGCATAAAGCCCTCCGATTAAAAATAAGTGTCTTTAATAATGGTAATAAGTCCGGTCAGCACAATGTTTGCAATCGCCAGAGGAATTAACATCTTCCATCCAAGGTTCATTAATTGATCATAGCGGAAGCGAGGAAGTGTCCAACGAATCCACATAAAGAAAAATATAAACCCAAATATTTTAAGGAAAAAGACCAATAAACCAATGATGGTAATCCAGTTTTCAGATAACCCCAAATCATGCATGAACGGAAAATTATATCCGCCAAAATACAACGCGGCCATAAGCGCAGAAGACACAAACATGTTGATGTATTCTGAGAACATAAATAGACCAAGTTTCATGGATGAATATTCCGTATGGTATCCGCCAATTAATTCGGTTTCACATTCAGGTAAGTCAAAAGGTACCCGGTTACACTCGGCGAAAGCACAAGTGATAAAAACAATAAAACCCAAAGGCTGCGCCCAGATATTCCAATTTAAAAACCCTGATTGCTGCGCAACGATCTCTCCCAGAGAAAGAGTCCCTGTAACCATTAGCAAAGCAATTAAAGACAACCCCATTGGGATTTCATAACTGATACTTTGCGAAGCTGCACGCACAGCTCCCATCAGGGAAAATTTATTGTTCGAGGCCCATCCACCAAGCATTATTCCGTATACACCCAAAGCGATTACCCCAAAAATATACAATACACCAATGTTCACCTCGGCAACTTGCAAAGAAATGGCCCTATCCCCAATGGTAAGGGTTCCTCCCCAAGGGATTACGGCCGAACTAATACATGCTGTAATAATCGCAATCGTTGGTCCCAATATGAATAAGGTTTTATGCGCTCCTGCTGGAATGATTTCTTCTTTGAAAAAGAATTTACCACCATCACATAATGGTTGTAAAATACCAAATAATCCAGCACGGTCTGGACCATGTCGATCTTGCATAAATCCTGCAATCTTACGCTCGGCCAAGGTTGAATACATTGCAATAACCAAGGTTACAACAAAAACGATGACCGCTAAGATTAACTTCTCTAAAATAAAAGCTGTTTCCATCTTCCCTACCGGTTATTTTAATTTTTCAGATCTTTCTAATTGTTCCTGGTTCGCCTCTTGAAGCACTGCATCGTGTTTAATAACTGCTGGGTTATCAAAGGAATGATAATGATTGGCATCAATCACTGAGGTGTCGCTTATTGGGCTCGGAGCTTCCAATACCCAATCCGAGGTATTTTTGGTGTCAAATCTACAAGTATTACAGATGAACTCATCCACCTCATCGTAAGCGTCCTTGCGTCCGGTTACCCGAAGAACTTCGTCTCCTTTATACCAAAGGGTTACTTTTCCACTGCAGCTCGGACAATCTCGGTGTGCATCAACAGGCTTTGTAAACCAGACCCGATTCTTAAATCGGAAGGTTTTATCGGTTAAAGCACCAACAGGGCATACATCGATCACATTACCAATGAATTCATTGTCTAACGCATTGTGAATAAAAGTAGAAATTTCAGCGTGATCTCCGCGGTGTAGGATTCCGTGTTCGCGCTCTGGGGTCAATTGATTGGCCACATACACGCAGCGATAGCACAGAATACAGCGGTTCATGTGCAATTGAATTTTTTCACCGATATCGATACGCTCAAATGTTCTGCGATCGAATTCATACCGGTTTTGCAAAACACCATTTTCATAGCTTAAGTCCTGCAATTTACATTCTCCAGCCTGATCACATACCGGACAGTCCAGCGGGTGATTGATAAGAAGCATCTCAACGATCGCATTCCTTGCATCAACCACATCAGGGGAAGTAATATTCATGACCTCCATACCATCCATTACTGTGGTACGGCAAGAGGCTACCAGTTTTGGCATTGGCCTTGGATCCTTCTCCGATCCTTTGCTAACTTTAACCAAACAGGTTCGACATTTCCCTCCACTACCTTCCAATTTGGAATAATAGCACATTGCCGGTGGAACGATATCTCCACCAATTTGCCTTGCCGCATTTAATATCGTGGTACCAGGAGCAACATCAATCGTGATGCCGTCTATGGTAACCTTAAAATTTTGTACTTCTTCTGCCATTGTTAAATTCCTTTTCTATTGATCCTTTATTCGCTAAGGGTAACTAAAGGGTCGGCATAGTTTGCTAAACCATAGTTTCTACTTTGTGCCAGCTCAGGATGAGAAATATGCCATTCGAATTCATCTCTAAAGTGGCGAATTGCTGCCGCTACAGGCCAAGCTGCTGCATCCCCTAATGGGCAAATGGTATTTCCTTCAATTCGCCGTTGAATATCCCACAACAAATCGATGTCCGAACTATTGGCTATCCCGTGTTCAATCTTGTAAAGGATTTTTTCCATCCAGCCCGTTCCCTCACGACAAGGGGAACATTGTCCACAACTCTCATGTCTATAAAAACGGGTGAAATTATAGGTGTTACGAACGATACATTGATCCTCATCAAAGGCAATAAAGCCTCCTGAACCCATTGATGACCCACTCACAAATCCACCATCGGCTAAAGACTCATAAGTCATCAGACGGGTATCCCCTTTCAGGGTTTTACTTACTAAGTTCGCCGGTAAAATAGGAACCGAAGAACCACCGGCTACGACTGCTTTTAAGCGCTTTCCGCCGGCAATACCGCCACAGTATTCATCTGAGTAAATAAATTCTTCAACAGGAAGACCCATTTCGATTTCATATACGCCTGGTTTAACCAGGTTTCCAGATGCCGATATTAATTTTGTTCCTGTACTTCTTTCAATACCAATCTTTGCATATTCTTCTCCACCATCATTGATAATAGGAACGGTTGCTGCGATAGACTCCACATTGTTTACAACAGTAGGACATCCATACAATCCAGCAATCGCGGGAAAGGGAGGTTTAATGCGTGGATTTCCTCGCTTGCCTTCCAAAGATTCCAAAAGGGCGGTTTCTTCTCCACAGATATAGGCCCCTGCTCCAGGTTGCACATAAATCTCCAGATCGTATCCGGTTCCAAGAATATTTTTTCCTAAAAAGCCTGCCGCTTTCGCCTCAGCAATAGCCTTTTCCATGATGCGAATTTGTGGCATCATTTCTCCACGTATATAAATATAAGAGGTATTTGCTCCTAAGGCATAGCTTGATACGATCATTCCCTCTATAAGTGCATGAGGAATGTAGGTCATTAGGTAACGATCCTTGAATGTTCCAGGTTCGGATTCATCACCATTACAAACCAGGTAACGTGGTACGCCTTCTGGTTTCGCCAAAAAGCTCCATTTTAGGCCTGTAGGAAAACCTGCTCCTCCACGTCCACGGAGTCCGGACTTCTTAACCTCCTCCAGGACATCCTCCCAAGACATGGTTTTAAGTGCCTTTTCGACAGCCCTGTATCCACCCTTTTCTCTGTAGACAGAATAGGTGTTTATACCGGGCACTCCTATATGTTCTAATAATAACTTACGTCCCATATGCTAAGCTTCGCTTTTTGCTTTTTGCTTTAAATCCCCAATTAATTCGTCCACACTTTGGGGAGTTAGTTGTTCATAAAAAGTGTATTCAGGACCAATCTGTAGAACAGGTCCAAATCCACAAGCCGCTAAACATTCTACTCCTCTCCAAGAAAATAAACCATCTGGGGTTACCTGATTTTCTTTGACCCCAAGGGAATTCTCTAAATGATCCATTATTTTTTCGGCACCAACCAGACAACAAGGTCCAGTTCGACAAACCTCTAACACGTATTTCCCTTTAGGTTCAAGAAAATACATGGAATAAAAAGTCGCTACCTCGTATACTTCAATAGGCTTGATGTTTAGAAAAAGAGCAACTTTATCCATCGCATCAACACTGAGCCAGCCGTATTGCGCCTGCACCAAATGCAGGATAGGCAACAGTGCTGATTTCTGTTTACCTTCAGGGTACCGGCTAACAATCTCGGAAAACTTTCCTAAAAGCTCTACCGAAAACTCAACAATAAGGTTTTCTTTAACACTAAGCATCTAATTCTCCTGCTATTACGTTTAAACTACTCATATTTAGAATGGCATCAGAAAGCAACATTCCGCTACTCATTGGTGCAAACATTTGATAATTGACAAATGAAGGTCTTCTGAAGTGAAGTCTATATGGGGTTCTGCCGCCATCGCTGATCAGGTAAAAACCCAATTCTCCATTTGCTCCCTCTACGGCATGATACACTTCGTCTTTTGGTGCATCCCATTCGCCCATCACAATTTTAAAGTGATAGATTAATGCTTCCATATTGGTATATACTTGTTCCTTTGGTGGTAAATAAAATGCAGGGACATCTGCGTGAAATACTCCTTTAGGTTCTTTTTCTATTTTTTGTAGCGCTTGCTTGATAATACGCATAGATTGCCACATTTCTTCGTTTCGAACCATATAGCGGTCGTATACATCCCCGTTGGTTCCAACCGGAATCTCAAAATCGAATTCTTCGTACGAACAATAAGGTGAATGTGCCCGAACATCATAATCCACGCCCGTTGCCCGAAGGATTGGTCCAGACCAGGAATAATCCAAGGCTTGCTCCGGCGTTACTGCGGCAACATTCGAGGTACGTTCTATAAAAATTCGATTGCGGTCAAACAATTCTTGGAATTCCCTAAGTACCGGAGGGAATCTTTCTAAAAACTCATTTATCTTTGCAAAAGCAACATCGTTGAAATCACGTTCAAACCCGCCAATCCTACCGATATTGGTGGTTAGTCTGGCGCCACAGATCTCTTCGTAAATCTCATAAATGAATTCACGTTCCTGCATCACATACAGAAATCCTGAGAACGCTCCCGTATCTACTCCTAAAATTCCATTACAAATAATATGATCCGCAATCCGAGCAAGCTCCATGACGATAACACGCATGTATTGTACTCTTTTAGGAATCTCAATATCCAATAACTTCTCAACAGTCATATGCCAACCCATGTTATTGATTGGCGATGAACAATAGTTCAAACGGTCGGTTAAAGGTGTAATTTGATAATAAGGTCTGTGTTCAGCTATTTTTTCAAATGCCCGGTGAATATAACCGATGGTAGAAACACCACTGACAATCCTTTCTCCGTCAATTTGAACCACATTTTGAAACACCCCGTGCGTCGCCGGGTGGGTGGGTCCAATATTCAGCGTGGTTAGTTCATCCTGAGGATCATTATCATCTAAAACAGGTGCATTATGTGAGATTTGTGTAATCGTTTTGCTCATGATTCTTTCCTTATCTTCCGAAATAAAGGTCTTTCTTGTCTACCCTGTTCGGGTCTTCTAAAGGATATTCCTTACGCATAGGGAAAACCTCCAGATCATCCATATTTAAAATCCTACGTAGATCCGGATGACCTTCAAAATTGATCCCATAGAAATCAAATGTTTCCCTCTCCATCCAGTTTGCCCCATTCCATAGAACCGTTGCCGTTGGAATGCTAGGGTTAGTCCCCTCTAAATACACCTTCACCCGTAGCCGAAGATGATTGACGAAACTGTGAATATGATAGACTACGGCAAAGGGGTTGTCCTGATTAGGGTAATGAACAGCCGTAATATCGGTCAGGTAATTAAACTGCAAAAGTTCATCTTCTTTGATGAACCTAAGCAGCTCTATAATTTGATCCTTGGAGATTTCTAAAGTTAGAAGCCCTTTCGGCTCTGATATATTCGTTACTTTTTCCCCGAATTGAGAAGTAAGTTTTTCTAAAACCAACTGATTTGTCAACTTATCCATTGTTTGTTGCAATTCCGTATTTTTCCAATAGCGCCTTATACTCAGGCGTATTTCTTCTGTTTAAAGATTCGTTTTTTACAATATCTTGCAAGCGCATTACGCCATCCAATATGGCCTCAGGACGCGGCGGGCATCCAGGCACATATACGTCTACTGGAATAATCTCATCAATGCCCTGAAGAACGGAGTAGGTATCAAAGATACCACCACTCGAGGCGCAAGCACCAACAGCAATTACCCAACGGGGTTCTGCCATTTGTTCGTAGACTTGTTTTAATACCGGAGCCATTTTCTTAGCAATCGTTCCCATCACCAAAAGCATATCTGCTTGCCTAGGCGAAAAACTAGGGCGTTCCGCTCCAAAACGAGCCAAATCATAGGTAGATCCCATGGTTGCCATAAATTCAATCCCACAGCAGGAGGTTGCAAACGGCAAAGGCCACAACGAATTAGCGCGGGCTAAACCAATCGCTTTATCTAAACTTGTTGCGAAGAATCCCGCTCCTTCAATTCCTGGAGGTGTATCTGCTAAAGTAATCGTACTCATTTTAGTAAAATTAGCGTAAAGGAGTGAAAATAAGCTTTTCGCTTAATCCCAATCCAATGCTTTCTTTTTTATGATATAAATGAAACCCAATAGTAAGAGTCCCATGAAAACAAACATTTCAATTAATCCTGCAAATCCAAATTCCCGGAAGTTCACGGCCCAAGGGTACATAAAGATCACCTCAATATCAAAAATGACGAATAGGATTGCGACCAAAAAATATTTAATGGAAAAGGGTTGTCGAGCATTACCAACAACTTCGATACCGGACTCGAAAGCCCCTAATTTATTCTGTGTGCGAACTTTTGGACCGATCAGATGCGTGGCGATGATCGTGGTTACGCCAAAACCCACAGCAACAGCTAATTGTATTAAGATCGGAATATAATCGATAGGTGCACTTTGACCTGCTAGCTCATTCATACCGTTTTTCTCTCTATATTTGTAGTCAAACAAAATTAACAAAAGAAATCAATAAAAAAAGGGAGGTTTTGGTGCTAATCAGCCCTTTTTACTATTTTGAACGATTATAAATAAGTGTCCTTTGAACACAATGTAACGGCCAGGCACTACAGCATAAAACAAAAGTGGGGTCCTTCTCTTCGAAAAACCCCACTTTTACTTTTTTTATTTTGACCTACAAAGCATCAAACATTTGTTTTGCAAATGCATCATCTGGTCTTAGTTCCAAAGCTTTACCAAAATGTTCTTTGGCTTTCGGATGATCACCTTTAAGGTAAACGTAATACCCGATATAATTATGTGCATCCGCTGAATATGCTACGTTTGTTGCATCATCTGTTTTACCAGAGGCAGCGATAGCAGCTAGAAGGTTCGTGAAAGAATCCACAAATATTCCTTTTGCGTTTTCTGGGTCATACATCACGTTGTCTAAAGCTAATTCACTTAAGCCTTTGTAGTATAATCCTGAAATTTTGTACTTATCATCTACTTCTTTCTTTCCTGAGGTAGTCGCAATTTCCAACGCTTTCACCGCGGCCTCAAGATGCGGTTTAGCCTCTTGAAACTTAGCTGTTGCCTCTTCAGGTGTTAACTGCGTACCATCTGTTGGAGATACCAATTTGGAACCGATACCGTATTCGATTTGTCCCATATAGAAGTTCGAATCGTAGTAATAAGCTGACTTAGGATTCGCCGCAGGCAAAGCAAAGATTTTTGCTGCAATAGCGGTTTCCCCTTCTTGATACTTCGCGAAAGCCGTTTCAGAGATTTCCTCATCGTAGTTTTCGTCTTCAGTTTGTTTGGTTTCAGCAATCCTCAATAAATCTGCCCCTTTGTCCGCATCACCTGAGATGATGTTCGCTAAACCGGCATATAAGTAGTCACGACCAATCAAACGGCTCGTATCTACTTTTGAGAATAAGGTATTCATGTATTCCAATGACTTTGGATAATCCTTATCTTGTAACAAGGTAATATATCCTAAGTAACGGTAAACTTTTGCATCAACGCCTTCCACAGTAGATAATTCTTGTGCTACTGTTTTTAACTCTTCATAGTTTCCTGAATAAACCAAGAAATCGGCATAACGTACTTTTGCTTCAATGGATTGATCTCCAGTTAAAGAAAGATATTTTTTATAATTTTCTACCGCTTTCTGATTGGTTTCACGGTATTTATCCTCAGGACCTTTTACAGAAGATAAGTAATAGGTCTCTGCCAACTCCCGGTAAATTGGACCGTATTCTGGATGCTCACCAGCTAAAGCGGTAAGATCTTCCAGGACAACATCAAAGGCCTGCGCTCTACGTGAAATGATTGCCTGACCAATTTTTGGTGCCAGTAACTGATCATCAATTGCCAAGGCATCACGGTAAGCCACAAATGCAAGACTACTCTCACGTAATCCGGCATAAGCATCTCCTAATGCAGTTGGAATATCAGGATCCTTGGCATTCTTTTCCTTTGCCTGGGTTAAATACTCAACTGCTTTTTTGTAGTTTGGTTTTGGTGCATCAATATAAGCTCTACCTATATAGTACAATGGTAAATAATCTTTTTTACCTAGATCTTTTGTCGCCTCTGCAAATTTCGTTCCCGCAGCTGTAGAATCTCCTTTTTGAAGATCAACAATACCCAAACCAACTGTGTTAAGTTCTGTTTCTTTAGGCGCATTGGTAATCCCTTGTTGGAAAACGAGAGCGGCTGAATCAACCTTATCGTTAATCAAGTGAATTTGTCCTAAATAAAAATAGTTTTCACCATCTTTTGCCTTTTTCTCAACCAATTGTTGCAACATAACCTTCGCTTTATCATATTGTTCAGCTTGGATGGCTGCTTTAGCATCTTTTAAACTTTGTGCGTTAGCAGCTCCTGTTCCAAC
Source organism: Sphingobacterium sp. GQ94 (assembly GCF_059758715.1). Lineage (NCBI taxonomy): Bacteria > Pseudomonadati > Bacteroidota > Sphingobacteriia > Sphingobacteriales > Sphingobacteriaceae > Sphingobacterium > Sphingobacterium sp. GQ94. The sequence goes on along the minus strand of NZ_JCAXEC010000001.1, from coordinate 153,125 downwards.
AGCGCCAGCTAATAGAAGGCTTAAAAATAATTTGCTGTTTGTCATAATATATTATTTACTCTTTGTTATTAACTAATTTATATTCTCTCTAATAATAATTTCTCTTCCTGGCATTGTTACAGGCAATAAGCCTGAACGAAGGACAATCCTTTGTCCACGGTCTCCTGTTAAGAAAGCAGAAAAACCTATGCCCAACCCCATATTGGGTTGGTAATTCAACACATAAAAAGTCGATTTCAATGCGTATTCATTCGTTGCAAATGTCGTCTGAGAGGGTTTATAGAACCCGACTGGTTGACCGTCTTTCAGACTTTGAAGGCTTAAGATACGAATTTTATTTTCATCTCCAAATTGCCTTCTGCAATCCATATATTGTCCGTAGGACATGATCCCGATGGCTTTGTTATCTTTTAAAACCATTTCAACCACATCTTTTGAATTTTTAAGGGCTTTCACAGAACGTGCAGAAATTTTTTCCACCTTCGTTAAATCCTTCACCATTCGAACAGTGCTGGAATTAATGTTGTCAAACACCAAGGTATTACTCTGGTCTTCTCCCTTCAACAATGTAGTTAACGAATTAATGTCAATTGAAGTATCTGCGGAAGCAATATTATTTATAAAAACGACTCCATCATAAAAAATTGGAAAGATTCTTGGACGAATCTCACGGCTCTTAAACCCTGAACTCTCGGCTGCTGTCAATTCTCTCGCTAAAATGGCAATTTCTGCCTGTCCTTCAATCAACGCATTGATAGCCTCTCTCTCAGGTAGAGGAATCAGTTTGATCGTTGAACCTGTATATGAGGTTTTAAACACCTCGACCTGCTCACTGGCGATCGGCAATATAGCCTCATCGACAATCACAGAGATTTCACCTGTCAAAATATCATTCTGATGTTGTTTTACGCTGTCTTGATCCGCAGTCTGTTTCTCCTGAGGATTAAAACAACTAGAAATCATCAACACGCAAGCAAGCAGCAACAACGATACAAAATTAGTTAACTTCATATTATTTGGAATAAATAAACCTGAAAAGGATTAATTAATTTCTAAAATTATTCTGCCACAGACGAGCGAACCGCATAAATGAATATACGATTAATAGGATTCCAAATATGGTTTTATAGGTTGGGTCTATCTCTAGTGGAAAATTTTTCCAAAAAATAATAAGTAAGCCCAAGGTAAAATAAAACGCAAACATGAAAAGTCCTAAAATAGACAGAAATCGCTGTGTGGGCGATTTCTGTCTAAAATTATTTCTTTTTAAATGATTCGACATATCGAATTACATTTGTGAAAGGTCTAAGCGAATCGGCAATGAATAACGAACCGGTACTTTACGTCCATTTTGAACGGCAGCATTCCATTTTTTCGATTTCTTCAATGCATTGATTGCAGCCTGGCCTGTTCCGTATGATAAATCTTTTACCACCTTGATATCGGTCAAATTACCATTTCTATCAATTACGAACGATAATTCTACGGTACCTTTTACCCCAGCTTCAATCGCTGATTGCGGATATTGGTAAGCGCTGTTAACAAATTTACGGAATTCATTAATCCCTCCTGGATAAGATGCGGGCACCTCTACTGACTCAAAGTCGTAAACCTTATTCGGGTCTCCGCCTTCAACTCCTTTAGTTGAACCTGTAATGGCTCCCTCAACTTTTTTAGGGCCAAACTCTCCAGTTGGAACGCCTGTTGCTCCTGGGGTACCCTTCAGGGTAATCCGAGCCGGTGTGGCGTCTTTTTCTTTGATTTCTTCCTGAGATACCACCTCTTCCGTTACCTGTCTTGCATCAACAACCTTCGGCTCTGGAAAACGGATTAAGTCTTCTGCCGGTGGTTCCTCTGCAATACGTTCAGGAGGAGCTTCTTCTTCTGGAAGAGGTTCTTCTTCCGGTGGAGGTTCAGGTAATTCCAAATCCTCTAAAGTTACCGGAGTCACAACTTCTACTTCCTCAGCTACTTTCTCAGGAAAAATATTGATATCGAAGGCTTTTAAAGCCACCAAAGAGAGAACGACAGCGGATACTGAAAATAGTGCAATATTGGTCGCTCTTGGCGCAAACTTACGTAAGGCATAAGCTCCATATTCTTTATTTCTATTTTCAAAAACGACGTCAAGCCATTCTTTCTTAAATAAATCTAATTTTGAACCAATCATGTTTTTCCTTATTTTACTGATTAATTATTCGTTATAGATTCCATTCGATTCCAAAACCTCAATTTCTTCAGGTTTGATTTTCGAGATCATAAAACGTTTAACATCAGTTATTTTCATTTCATCTAATATGTCAACGATATTTCGTTGAACAGCCCTATCGCTTGGACGAATAACGACGATTAAGTCTTTACCACCTGCTACCTGAGGAACCTGTGCTTTCTTCTCTAGGATGATTTTACGGATTCCCTCTTTGCTATAGTCCACTACAGCTGGCGCAGAAATTGGATTAGCCAATTGTCCATAATACCAAGCAATTTTGTTATCAGAACCTAATAATAAGGTGATGGAACGATTGTCCGCGATTTCAATTTCGGGCTTCAGTTCAGTTTTATCCTTATTCTTATCAGGCATGTTAACATCCATGGCTTGTGGCTTGTTCAAAGAGGTTGTTAGCATGAAGAAGGTAATCAGAAGGAAAGCAAGATCCACCATCGCGGTTAAATCTACCCTACCTCCGTTTTTCTTCGACCTAACTTTACCACCTTTTTTGCCTCCGCCGGAGTCTTGATTTAATTCAGCCATTTTTTATTTTGTTAATTTTCCTGACGTAAACCGGTTACAAAACTGAACTTGTTTTGTTTTTGGTTTCTCAGGGTTTCAATAATCAAATTCATTACTGCATACTTCTCTTCAGCATCTGCTTTGATCGCTATTGTCAATGGACCTGGATTGGTGAAATTCTTTTCAGCAGCTTCACGGTCACGGTTGAATTCAACCGTTGCCAATCTTGCTTGTTGAACCCAGTGGTATAATTCATTTGATAGTTCTTCAGTACTATCAACGGTAATTCCTGGTTGAACTTCAAGCGTACGGGCATCCGACTTTAACGAAAGCAAAGCACGTAATTGCTTGAAAGGCACGCCAAAATCTTGTAGGCCTTTGAACTTCTCATAATCTTCTTCGGAGAAAGCAACACCGTATTTAGCAGACATATTTTTCAAAGTCATTTCCTTAACATTAGGATTTTTGATCGTGAAAAACACTTTCCCTTTATCTCCTACTGTGATGATTGCCAAATTGTCGTCTGGTAATTTATCCAAGGTAGTTGATGCAGGAGTATCTACAATAAGTGTTTCAGGTTGACGAGCAGTTGCTGTCAAAACGAAGAAGGTAAGAAGTAAGAAAGATACATCACACATCGCGGTCATATCGATCGTCGTGCTGGCTCTTTTTACTTTTGCTTTTCCCATTTCTTTACTTCTTTAAATTGTACACTCTATTTCGTTTGTAATCATGATGCTTTTTAACTAAACATTCCATAAAAAATGTTCAATTATTTTGCACTCATTCTTATTTGTGGTTTGCTGCGTACGTTTGTACAATTGAGAAACCAGCCTCGTCGATAGAATATGTTAATGTGTCGATCTTAGAAGTAAGAAGGTTATAGAAAATAATAGCAACTGTAGATGTACCGATACCTGTAGCCGTGTTGATCAAGGCCTCAGAGATACCATTTGCTAATTTTGCCGAGTCAGGAGTACCACCAGTTGCTAAAGCCGAGAATGCTTTAATCATACCTGTTACTGTACCTAATAGACCTGTTAATGTACCGATAGAAACTAATGTAGCGATAACTGTTAAGTTTTTCTCTAACATTGGCATTTCTAAGGTAGTAGCTTCTTCAATTTCTTTTTGAATAGCTAATATAGATTTTTCTGTGTCTAAGCCTGGATGAGCTTCAACGTCTTTGTATTTCAAAAGACCTGCTTTAATTACATTTGCAACAGACCCTTTTTGTTTATCACATTCAGAGATTGCACTGTCAATGTTACCGGTTCTTAATAAACCTTGTACTTTTCTCACAAAATTTCCTACGTTTCCAGTTCCAGAAGCTTTACCAATTACAATAAAACGCTCGATTGAAAAAACAAATACCATTAAGAATAATCCGATAAGTACCGGAACCACATATCCAGCGTGGTATACCATACCTAAATAGTTACCTGGTAATGGTTGGTTCTCTGGGTTATTATCAATAAAGTTTGCAGGATCTCCCATTACGAATTTGTAAACCAAGAAACCAATGATTAAACAAATGATAATTGCTAAACTCGCAAATAAATTACCCGCATTACCGCTCTCTTGCTTAGCTGGGGCTGATGTAGTTTTTGGTGCGTTTGCCATTTTTTACTAATTTTTAGATTTTTTACTGTTGTTTAATTATTAAAGTTAAATTCAATTTTATGTAAACTAAATGCCCTTACATTACGTAAATTCAAAACAAATATAACATTTTCTGTTAAAACCAAAATTAAAATGAAGATATCCGGTTTTTCACCGTTTATTGGGTCTTGTACTCATCCATTGATATTCTTCAGCAGTTCTACATCAATGGCTATTCTTTTCTATCACACAACGGTTGAACATTTCTGTTTATTTTTTTACAATGAAAACCATTTTTTTTTTGATATGCAAATTATCAAATCGTTAAATGTAAAAAATAAGTAAGTATTCACTCACATGGAGAACTATACAAAGAGAAATTTAGTCCTGCTCAAAATCAATTACTTCTTTGTTTCTTAAACATTTAGAGACCTTGCTTGAATTATCCACCAAATGATTTTACCTGGAACTTCTGATCCATTAAGTATTGGATAATTTTTTCTTTAAAATCTCCTTGTATCAATATTTCTCCGTCTTTTGCGCTCCCTCCAACACCACATTTTTGCTTCAAAACCTTGGCCAAAGCCTCCAAATCTTCTTGTGAACCAATAAATCCCGTGATTAACGTCACTACCTTTCCCTTACGGGACTTTTTGTCCAGTCCCACTTTTACTTTTTGTTTATTGGCGGGTAAGGTTTGCTGATTTTCCTCAACTTGGTTATCCTGGTACTGAAAATCATCTGCGGTGGAATATACCACGCCCTCGAAGCGTTGTTTTTTGTGCTTGCTCATTTCTTTTGGCTTTTTTTTAACAAATAATATTGAGCGATTTCGCCATTACCTCAATATCAATCTGGTTACCTAGGTCCATCGACTCCCCGTCTAAATGCCCTGGAGATCCTCCTTCTTGTCTAATGGTTATCTTTTTCCCCGGTATAATTTCTACATACTCGGACTGGTCGGCTGTTTTATTAAATAAATGAAAAACCATCATCGGAAGGGAGTACAATGGAAATTTATGGACGATGCAAACGTCCAAAAGACCATCGGTAACCGAGGCATTTGGCGCGATGTAGGCATTGTTCCCGTATTGTGGTGAATTGGCTACTGAAATCATAAAGGCCTCCCGCTCATAAGCGGTGCCATCAATAATTAATTCATATTTTTTGGGTTTGTAGTTGCTCAAGACATTGAGGACTGTTTTTAAATAACCAGCAGGGCCTCTGAAGGTCTGACCAGCGAATTTATCACTAACACTCGCATCAAAACCGAGCCCCGCCATATTAAAAAAATAATTATCCGCTACTTTCGCGCAATCTATTAATAAGGTCTCGAAACGGTTTATCCGGCGTAAGGCGGCTGATTCATTCATAGGTATTCCTAAATAGAGAGCTAAACCATTGCCGGATCCCTCAGGGATAATACCCAAGGGTATATTGGAGCCCACCAAAGCGGAACCGATCTCGTTAATAGTCCCATCTCCGCCAACCGCTATCACCGCATCATAATGCTCATCAATCGCCGATTTGGCTAATTCATAGGCGTGATTGGCGTGGTTGGTTAGCTTAAACGTTGGGTCAAACCGGTTTAAATCCAACACCTCAAGTACCTGCTTATTGAATGCAGTTTTCTTCTTTCCTCCAGATATAGGATTGATTACGAACAGAATCCGTTTTTTTGTCATCACCTTGTTTTAATTCGGTTAAAGATAATAATTTGAGTGAAATACTTTTTAAATATTACAAAGTATTGTAGCTTTGTGCCACACAAATGGTGGACTGATTTGCATAATGCATTATATCTGATGCTGATGGGAGATTGCAACCACTGAAAAAAAGTGCTAAAATTCATTTAAACACATATGGCATATTTATTTACCTCCGAATCTGTTTCTGAAGGACATCCAGATAAAATTGCAGATCAAATTTCGGACGCTTTAATTGATAACTTCCTGGCATGGGATGAAAATGCTCGGGTTGCAATAGAAACTTTGGTTACCACTGGACAGGTTGTCCTAGCGGGAGAAGTAAAATCCAACATTTATCTTGATGTACAGAAAATTACGCGTCAGGTAATCCGGGATATCGGCTATACGAAGTCTGAATATATGTTTGAGGCGAACTCATGTGGGGTATTTTCCGCTATCCATGAACAATCAGCAGACATCAACCAAGGAGTAGACCGGAAATCTAGACAAGAACAAGGGGCCGGTGATCAAGGAATCATGTTTGGTTATGCAAATAATGAGACAGAGAACTACATGCCATTGGCTCTGGATCTTTCCCATCGTTTGCTATTTGAACTTGCCGCCCTAAGACGAGAAGATTCAGAAATCAAATACCTTCGCCCGGATGCTAAGTCTCAGGTGACCCTGGAATATGATGATAATCATAAACCGATTCGCATCGATACTATTGTTATTTCTACTCAGCATGATGATTTTGCCGGTGAAAAAGAAATGCAAGAAAAAATCAAAGCAGATATTGTTCAGATTTTAGTGCCTCGGGTGAAAGCCCAACTTAAACCTGAATTACAAGCTTTGTTTACAGATGATATTAAATACCACATTAATCCCACTGGAAAATTCGTCATCGGTGGACCTCACGGTGATACCGGTCTTACGGGACGGAAAATTATCGTGGATACCTACGGCGGAAAAGGTGGTCATGGTGGTGGTGCGTTCTCTGGTAAGGACCCTTCAAAAGTTGACCGTTCGGCCGCTTATGCAACACGTCACATTGCAAAAAATTTAGTAGCCGCGGGTGTGGCTGATGAGCTATTGGTTCAAATATCCTATGCGATTGGAGTGAAGGACCCGATGGGAATCTACGTGAATACCTACGGCACGAGTAAGGTAAAGATGAGTGACTCAGAGATTGCAAATAAAATTGGTGAATTGTTTGACATGACGCCTTACGGTATTGAAACCCGATTAGGTCTTCGAAACCCTATCTATTCTGAAACCGCAGCCTATGGGCATATGGGAAGAACACCGAAAACAGTTAATAAAACCTTTGAAACCTCAAACGGTGAAAGCAAAACGATTGAAGTAAATCTATTTACGTGGGAGAGATTGGACTACGTAGAGCAGGTTAAAAAAGCATTTGCATTATAAGTAATTATACATATTTCAAGGAGAACCCTGAGCATGTCTCGGGGTTTTTTATTATCCCAACCAGCTTAACATTCTTAAATAAAGAGCTTTAGTCGGTTATAATGGAAATACCACGTACGAATTGCTACCCGAAAACCGTTTCCCTTTAGGTACTGTTTATTAGGTACTGTTTATTAAAAGTATACGTTTAGAAATCAATTTATAAAACGAAAACTATGAGAAAATTTATGCTATTGGGAAGCACCCTGATTGTGTTTATCTTATTGTGTACATGTACTAAGAAAAATGCTGCTCCTGACCCCGATATTGACGAGCAAGATCCTCCTGCAGCCAGTTGGCAGGAAGATTGGTTTGAGCACAGGCAGATTGTCAAGCTGCAGGATTACGCGAAATATATCGCGCTCTATTATGACGACGACATGGATACAGCGATTACCTGGCCAGTAAGGATTGCCAGTCAGATGTGGAAATATTCATGGAACACCTATGGTGGATTTGGAGAGGATAACCGACTTAAGGTCATTTTGCATGCCGACAAGTACTTCGGAGGACATCCGGCCTATTATCTGAGTGCTAGTCATGGGTACAATAACGTGGTCGATATTGGCTTAGAAAAAAACTCTTGGAGCGACAGCACAGGGCAACCCCTGGATATTCTAGCGCACGAGATTGGTCATATCGTAGAAAGTTGTGCTTATCAAACCCTGGAGTCACCGGCTTTTTCGATCTGGGGCGATAGCAAGTGGATGGAAATATATCAATATGACCTCTATAAAGGTATTGGTCTGAGTGAAAAGGCGGAATCATGGCATAATCGTATGCTTGGCCAGACTGATGATTTTCCTAGAGCGAATACACACTGGTACAAGGACTGGTTTTACCCCATTTATAAGAATCATGGGCAGACAAAAGTGCTGAATAATTTCTTCAAAATGTTGAGTGAGAATTTTCCCACCGAACCTATTTCTGGTGGCAAAAAGTATACTCGGAATATGAATATGGGCGAGTTCGTACATTTTTGGAGTGCTGCAGCAGGTAAGGATCTAAGAGAGATGGCTGTAACGGCTTTTGGGACAAAAGATAAAAATGGTCAAGATTGGTTCACTCAGCTTGAGAAGGCCAAAGTTGATTTTGCGAAGTTAACATATTAGTGGAGCGCTAGTTGATTTGTGGGATTGGATGATGAAATTGGGTCGCCGCAATTTGGTTGATTCTGTCCAAATCAATTCATTCTACAGGTTAAGTGGATACATCCATTTCAATGAAGGCCCTGAGCATGTCTCGGGGTTTTTTGTTCCTTATTTCAAGAAACACCCGTCGTCTAAAAAATCTTTTAAAACTCTTAAGATGCTGTAAATAAGCCAATAATCATCTTGAGATTAGGTTCCAGATTATTTTATCTGTTGTATTTTTATGGAATCTGCGCAAACAAAGCATCATCATTTCAAATGAGATTGGGCGCCCCACCGCATTTTGAATGATTTAATACACAGCCGATGTTACTCGCGTGAATGTCATACACAATAAAATCTGAAGGAAAAGGTTTTGTGCGTGTTTTGATTCCATCGTGGTAGTTATCAGCATAACTCATAAAAACATGATAGGTGCAAAATTAGATTTATTTAAAAATGAGTGGTTAGAGGTTGTTTTTGAGAATAGAAATAAGGAATATGGAGCTTATGCCTTACGTAAGTTTGGACCAGAAGCAACCAATATCGCTTTATTTTCGGTCTCCGCCCTAGTACTCTCTTTGGTGGCTTTAAAAGTCTTCAATATCACTGTTTTTCCTCAGATTGAGACTCCCGCTGTGCAGATTTCGAGTCCGGTTACCCTGGAGGATCTGGTCGTACCGGATCCCCCAATTGAAGAACCTCTTCCGGAAGAAGAAGCGCCACCTGAGCGTATTGCCCAGGATCCCCCCGCCGTGGATCTGATTCGCTTCCCTGAGGCGATCGTTGTGGATGCAAACCGGGTGAAAGAAGACTTGGTTTCCCAGCAAGAAATCAAGGAAAAAAATGCAACACCGGCCCGAATGACGCTGAAAGCTACACCAGGCGCGACAGGTGTTCCAACGGGTGAGTTTGGTCCTAACAAGGTTGATGGAGCCATTACAGGTTCAACCAAAGGAGTTGAAGGTGGAGACCCAAATAAGGTTTACGACTTTGAATCGGTTGAGGTGCCGGCATCCTATCCTGGGGGGATTGAAGAATTCCGTAAATTTGTTTTTAATGCGTATCAATATCCGCAAGCAGCAATCGATGCTGGGGTGAAAGGGACTGTAGAATTATCCTTTGTTATTGATAGAAATGGCAATTTGACGGATATCGAGATAGTAAAAGATTTATCATACGGGACAGCTCAGGCTGCAATCAATGCCTTGAAGAAATCGAAAAAATGGAATCCTGCTGTTCAGAATGGACGCAAAGTACCCGTTCGTTATTCATTGCCGATCCGCTTAGACCTTTCTCAAATGTAACTCCTGATGGATAATTGTCTATAAAAAAGGGAAAATCTTTAGATTTTCCCTTTTTTATAGACAAACCAGTATGTAGTTTCTATTCTTTTAGATACTTGCTGAGGCTGTCGGAATCTGTCTGTTTACTTTCTTAACCAAGCCTTGCAAGACGTTTCCTGGCCCCACTTCTACAAAATTTTCAGCCCCTTGAGCCAACATCGCTTCTATGGTTTGTCTCCAACGAACAGCTCCAGTTAATTGGGAAATCAAATTCGCTTTGATCTGACTAGGCTCAACATAAGGTTGGGCGTCGTAATTTTGATAAATTGGGCATATCGGGGCTTGAATCGTTACCTCTTCAATGGCTGCCTGTAGTTCTTGCTTTGCAGCCTCCATCAACGGGGAATGGAACGCTCCGCCAACATTTAATTTTAAAGCGCGTTTTGCTCCTGCCTGCAAGAGCTTCTCGCAAGCCTCATCGACACCTTCTATGCTCCCTGAGATAACCAATTGACCCGGGCAGTTGTAATTTGCAGCCACAACCACATCATCAATCCCCTGGCATACTTCCTCGACGATCTCATCCTCTAACCCCAAAATAGCGGCCATGGTTCCGGCCTGAAGCTCAGTTGCCTCTTGCATCGCATTTGCTCTTTTGGCAACTAAACGTAAACCATCCTCAAACGAAAGGGCACCAGCGGCGACCAAAGCAGAAAATTCACCAAGAGAATGACCTGCAACCATCGAGGGTTGGAAATCTTCTCCTAACGCTTTCGCCAGAATCACGGAATGTAAAAATATGGCTGGCTGGGTAACATTGGTTTGTTTTAAATCTTCTTCGGTACCTTGAAACATAATATCGGTAATTCGAAAACCTAAGATTTCGTTTGCTTTTTCAAACAATTCCTTTGTTTGCTCATTTAAACTATAAACATCCTGGCCCATACCAACAAATTGTGCGCCCTGACCGGGGAAAATATACGCTGTCTTCATATAGAATTCTTTTATTTATCAAAAATAAACTTAATCTTCGGGAAGGAAAGAAAGTGAAGAGAGATTTTTATCACTCAGTACCTCATTGGCGATTGCTAATATATCCTGAGAACTCACCAAATCTATTTTTTCAAAGACTTCCCGCAGACCAATTACGTGTCCATAATCAAGAATATTTTTTGCCTCAGCAATAATTAAACTCATGCGGCTTTCCTCTGCAAGGGCAATTTGCCCCTTAAATTTATTTTTGGCACGTTGCAGGAAAGTTTCCTTTAACGGTTCATCCCTTAATTTTTTTAGTTCTTTGTGCACCAGAGAAAGTGCCTTATCAACCTTTTCTTCATCGGTTCCAAAATAAATGCTAAATAGGCCGGTATCTGCGTACATGCTGTAGTTGGACTCGATGGTATAGGCAATGCCGTATTTCTCCCGGATATTTAAATTCAAAATTGAGGACATCCCAAAACCACCAAGAAGGTTATTTAACAGCAAAAGACCGGTTTTGCGATCATCGAAAATGCTATAACCTTTACTTCCTAGCACATAATGCGCTTGATTTATCGGTTTTTGCTGTTTGACTTGTTTCACGTTCACGGCCACATCTGTAAGGAGCGCTCTATGCCAAGGAGTGGGCGTTAACTCACCAAATATTTTCTGTCCATAAGCAAGTACCTTTTTTTCTGTGTAATTCCCCGAAATGGCGATAATGATATTTGAGGTGGTGTAATGTTCGCGTGTAAAGTCTTTGATATCTTGCTGAGAAATCGACTTTAAATCGTCCTCTAGTCCTAAAATATTATGGCCAAGCCCCGTTCCCTGGAAGAGTAAATCTTCAAAATCATCCATAATTGATTCCTCAGGACTATCTTGGTAAGAAGCCATCTCATCCAGAATCACTCCTTTTTCCTTTTCCATTTCCTCTGTAGGATATGTCGAGTGAAAGATAATGTCTTCGAAAAGGTCCAAAGTTCGCTCTAAATAAGGATTTAAAAACGAGGCATGGACACAGGTATATTCTTTGGTGGTATACGCATTCAGGTCCCCTCCAACCACTTCTAGGCGATTGAGGATCTGATTGGTCCCGCGGCGCTGAGTTCTTTTAAAAAGTAAGTGTTCAATAAAATGTGCTGTTCCAAATTTACCGCTTCGCTCATGCCGCGATCCAGCGTCGATGAGTATACAGGCATGTGTTATGGTTGACTCGTGAGGATGCAACAAAATGCGCAACCCATTCTCTAATTGGAAAATTTTATGATCCATGCACAAAAGTAGGGAATACAAGTGATAACTGGGACTCTTCTTTCTGCCCATTTCTCAGCCGCAAACAAAGAGCGGTTGCCTGTACTGACAACCGCTCTTTTTTACTCCTTTTTTCTCACTACATTCTTGGTCTTCGCATTCCCCCAGGGAATTCATTGTCCTGGCTCGGGGGAACGCCAGAGAATTTCTGTAGTTTAAAGGTAAAGGTTAACATAAAATACCTTCCCAAACGATTGGTTTGTGTATCCGAATAGATGTTGTCTTGCACAGTCCTGTTTAAATTGGTTTGTTCGTTGAGCAAATCAAAGGCTTGAAGACGAATTGTCGCCCGGTCATCTTTCATTAGCTTTTGCTCAACAAAGGTATTGATGATAAAGGGATTTGCATCACTTAAGTCTCCGTACCCCTTGTTGAAGCTCTTTGATAAATCGACACCAAAAATAGTGGTAGGGCTCAAGTTCACCGATCCAATCAAGGTCGGAGTCCAGGTTGACACGTTGTTATTCATGCTTCCTAAAGAATTCTTGGTGAAGTTATAGGCATAACGAACTCCTGGATTGATTTCAAAATTCTCTGAAGGATTGTATCTGAACATAACCCCTTGATTGAACACCCAGTTGTTAGCGATATTCTTTAGACCTTGCTCGGCATCTATGTCATTGGAGGTATAGGAAACATGTTTGTTAAAGTTAATCCCTCCCATTAGCATAATGTTATACGTTTTCTCTTTTATGGATTTACCGAAATGATAGAAGGTCCCCACGCCATATACAGGATCAATTTTTTCATTTAAATAACGCGTTTCTTGTAATAACCCTTTCTGCGGATCCGGTACTCTTTTCACAAATGAAACAATTTTATTGTTGGTCAAATTTCCTCTTAACATAGCGAAGAATACATTTCCTTTTTGAAAGTCTCCACCCCGATAACGCATTCTCAATTGGTGTTCGAATTCTGGGTCCAAGTTCGGATTTCCATAGGTTTTGTTGGTTTCATTCAAACTCACCTCGTAAGGAAGGATTTGATCCAGACTTGGCTCAGAAGAGCGTCCCGAATAATTAACGCTAAGGTTCTTTTGTCTTGAGAATTTATATTCAAAACGTGCAATAGGCATCACGTTTAAATTCTTGCGATCGATTAGGGTATTTTCGGTATCGCTAGAGGCGTTTCCTTTTAATAAAGAAGGTTGAACCGCTGCCCCTACGGAATATTTTACTTTATCATTTTCAAAGGCATAGTTTGCCCCGATGCGATGGGTCGTAAAAGCGTAATCCTGATCGTAGTGAAAATTAACAACACTTTGGTCGTCGTTCGGATATTCTGCCCCATTCTCATCAAAGGCATCTTGATACCGCTTGTTCACGTAATTATTGATGTTTAGATCATAGGTTAATTCGATTTTCCCATTTGTTGATACCGGTTCGGTATAGGACAGACTGGTTCCTGCGTTCCAGCTTTTGTTATTAACTTCTTGTAGGGTACGCTGATAAATTTCACTCATGGTACTTCCTGCGTTGTTTGGATCGTTAATCAGACGATCCAGGACCCGGTCGAAATCGCTTGTGGTTGGCGCATTGTCGTAATTGAAATTAATAAAGAGGTTACGTCCGTTCTCACCAAGTTTACGATTGTAAAGCCCTGACAAACTATACCTCGGTACCTGTGAGTTGGATGCCAGTGTCTCCTGGTCTTTATTGCTTAAGGTTCCATCCACATCAAAAAACTGGCTTATGGAAGTTGAATTCACCCGGGTGTCGTTAAACCCAAACTGCGGGGTCAACTTGATGTAATCATTGTCTGAAATGTTCCATTCTAAGTTCGCCTCCAAACGGTGACTTGCGGAGATGGTATTGGCATCCAGACTACTCGATTCTTCTTGCGTACCTTCTGTAAAGACGTATTGATTGATCCGGTTGGTCAAGGTTTTATTGTCATCCCGACCAAAAGAATAGTTTCCATAAACTTTTAACTTTTCAGAGAAATCATGACGGATATTCAACCCAATTGATCCCACATCGGTTAGGCCATCTCTACTCCCAAACATGCCTGAGGACCTTCCTCCGCCACCTTGACGGTTACGAGCTCCAGAGCCCATGGTATTGAAGTCAAACAGCGGGGCGTTGATGTTGTTTAAATTTCCTAAAACAGAAACCTGCGACTTGTCCGTCATACCCATCCACATCGCTGTAGCCTGGTATCGTTTTTCCGTACCATAACCAAAACGAAGGGTGGTCATATACCCCTTATTGTATTTTGGGTCTATTTGTATATTGATTATCTTCTCCGAATCACCACTTTTATTTCCAGTGATGTTTGCCATGTCGCCATAATCGTCCACAACTTGAATCTTTTCGATTATATTCGCCGGGAGGTTTTTTGTGGCTGTCTTAACGTCTCCACCAAAGAAATCTTTTCCATTGATTCGAACTTTGGTCACCGATTCTCCTTGAGCGGTGACATTTCCGTCCTTATCAACTTCCACTCCTTGGAGTTTTTTTAGGGCATCCTCGGCCACGGATCCCTCACGAAGCTTTAGGTCCTTGGTGCTGTATTCAACCGTATCACCTTTAACCTGAATGGTTAAAACACCATTAATCACGACCTCCTCTATTTCTTTTGAATTAACAGCCAGTTCAAAACTTGGAACTCTGATCACGTTTTCGCCCAATGGAAAATCCACTTGTTTGCTGAATGTGTCGAAACCTAGACTACTCACCTGAATGGTGAATTTGGTTGCTTTCACGTTCTCAAAGGTATAAAATCCAGCATTGTTGGAGCTGGTCGCCATAGTATCCTGCGCAGAGAAAAGTCGGACTGAAGCTCCTGAAATTGGCCTGGATTCTGTATCTCTTAACATGCCTTGCACTAGACGCCCACTTTGGGCTTTTAGGTTTGCCCCAATACTCATCAGGCAAAGTATCATTACGGCTTTAAAAATTTTACTATTCATAGCTATCTTCTAATTCTTATTCAATACATCCACTATCCAGATCTCGGTATCCATTTTATAAGGAGATTTCAGACTGGGTTGGTACCCACCATAACGGTTGGTTCGTTGATTCTGCTTTTTCTTGAGTGCTTTTTGCAACTGCGAAAATTGGGTATTAATTTCAATGCTTAAAGCGATGGGTTTTTCTCCATCTTCAATTCCAATCGCTGATATAGGAATTCTAGACTCGTAGATCAGTCTGTTTTGAGCGGTCAATTTAGCTTTGGCAAGAACGCCATAGGTATTTTCAAGCGATAAACTACCATCCACAATGCGAGCAAAACCGTATAGATTATACCCTCGGCTGCGTTTGATGAGCTCCTGGGGAACATTCATCTGGTCCAAATTTTCTTCGTTTCCCAATGCCCTTAACGACTCCGCATCAGGTGTTGGAAAAAAAAGTCGAGCCCCTTCTCTTTTTTTCCCCTGGGGGTTTATGTTTACCTTGATTCCATATCGGGCAGATTGCGCAACTAAGGATTGATCCCGTATCTCCAGGGCTACATATATATACTGGGCATCATTACTTACCGCAAAGCTCCAGCTGGAATCCGGATCGATGGGACTGAGTTGGCCTTGCCATTCCTCAATATCTCCATCTACCTGCACTGGGATCTGTGCTAAAAACCGAAGGTCCTTTCCCTTTTTTTTCTGCGCACTAGCCACAGAACAGGCAAAAACAAAAAAAAAGGCTATTAATAATTTATGATACATCTTTTTCAAATATTGCCAATGATTTACGATAATGGGATCTTCCTGAAAACATCCCATATATGTTCATCAGCAAAGGAAATAAGAAAAAGTGTAAATTAATGTAAAGGTCATTGCATCACAAAATAGTTACAATTCGGATTATTTTCGAGAACAAATTCAATTTGCTAAATTAGCGCAATGATTCATTCCATTGGTTTATTACCTTGTTTTCAGTTGGATTTTTTGGAGGCTGGCTGCGATGAGGCTGGTAGAGGCTGTCTGGCAGGTCCTGTATTTGCTGCGGCAGTGATCTTCGCTTCGGATTATGCCAACCCACTGCTCAATGATTCCAAAAAACTATCGGAAAAACAGCGTATGGAATTACGTCCTATCATTGAAAATGAGGCGGTAGCTTTTGCTGTTGCCAGCGTGTCTGCCCAGGAAATTGATCAAATAAACATCCATCAGGCGTCTTATTTAGCCATGCATCGAGCGCTCGATTTATTATCCATCAAGCCCGAATACTTGATTATCGATGGCAATAAATTTGTTCCTTATGGAGATATGCCCTACAGCTGCATTGTCAAAGGAGATGGGAAATATTTATCGATCGCCGCAGCCTCTATTTTGGCAAAAACCTACCGGGATGAGTACATGGATAATCTAGCGGATCATTTCCAAGAATACAACTGGCGAAGTAATAAAGGTTATCCAACCATTCATCATCGCAAAACGGTCCTTAAGTTGGGTTTTACGGAACATCACCGAAGAACCTTCAAGGTCACCGAACCAAAAGCAACGATGCCCAAAAAGAACGCAATCATTTAAATCCCCTGTTCAGAGATTCCTTTAATTACCGCAATTGAAGTTTGTATTCCACAGGTTACGCCCTGTCGCAAATCAAATCAGCCTACCTTGAAGAATCAAAGTAGGCTGAGTAAAAAATAGGATTCCCTAAAGGGATTATTATCCCTTCGCTTTTAGTTTCTTATTGCCTTTAAAGGATAACCAAACGGCAAAAACAAAGCCCAGTATCATGAGGATGGACGCTATTAATGAAATGACATTGCCTATGGCCATTGAAGCTGGTGCAAACACAAATTCGATCTTATGGTTTCCTGAGGGAAGAGCAAGTCCTCTTAACAAGTAATCAGTCCGGATGATCGGCACTTCTTTTCCATCTACATAGGCTTTCCATCCTTTATCGTAAAATATTTCAGAGAATACCGCAAACACATTGCTTCCTGAACTGTATTCATATTTCATGGTATCCGGATGGTAGGATACCAATTTGATGTCCGCATTTACCGGCGCTCCAACTGTTTGCTTTCCGAACAAATCTTTAAGTCCCTCGTGGATAATCGCTTCTTTCTTTGGATTAAAGGTGTCTAACGCATCCATTTCAGCATTGCTGCTATTTACAAATCGTATATTATCCACAAACCAGGCATTGCCTAGCGCAGAACTTCTGCGCTCAATTCGCTCAGAATTGTTTGTCGGGTCTTTGGAAATAATGTAGCGGACATTCAGCATATCCAGTACATCTTGATTGATCTTTCCATCGAACTGATTCTCCAACAACTCCTGGAAGCGCATCAATTTAGCGGCATGGTACCCACCAATACTCTTGTGAAAATACGAGGTGCTGGCATCTTGGAACGGAGAGGTACTTAAATCGAATACACGGTAAGACAAATCCTTGTCCAAATGAATCAACTGATCTACTTCCCTTTCTTGAATTGGTCGCTCATAGGTGCTCTTATCAACAAATGAGTCATTATTTAAATACCGTTTATCCAGTGACCATAAGTCAACCAATGTAATCACGCCGATTCCGGCAATGAGTACCGCGACGCTAAATTTCTTCTTCACATACAACCACAATAGGCCGAAACTTAATGTGACGATGAAGAAAGAACGCCAGGCATCACTTGAGGCCATATCGGCCCGATCCTTCAATAAAGCATTGACCACTTGCGTGGTAGCCCCTGGATCTCCCAGAATTTGGGTTAACTCCGAAACATACCCTTGATGTTTCGAGGTACGAAGATCAAGCAAACTTGGCATCAAGGCGATTGATAAGCACACCAGACCAACTCCTGACGCCGTATATAACATTTTTTTATCTAAATCTTTAATCTGCGGTCCTCTGGTTATAATTTCATTAAGAGCCAGGATCGCTAGTAAAGGAATAAGAACTGCAGGAATGATCAATATAGATTCAACAGCCCTGAATTTATTGTACATCGGAAAATAGTCAAAGAATAAATCCGATACCAGCGGAAAGTGTCGGCCAAAGGAGAGCAACAGGGTTAAAACCACAGCGCTCAGAATCCACCATTTCAGACGGTCCTTGACAATCACCACACCTAGAATAAACAAAAAGATGATACCCGCCCCGAAATACCAAGGTCCCTGGGTAAAGCTTTTCTCCCCCCAATAGGTTGGTGTGGCCGAGTTCGCTGCCTGTAGGGCTTGTGCTTGAGGAATACCCATACCCGTTAAGGTTTTTACTACATTGGATTCTGGTCCCAAAAGGCCGCCCGTTTTTCCTCCGAAAGCATCTGGAATTAAGAAGGTAAGCGTTTCCGTTATTCCTTGACTCCAGGCATAGGCATATTCTTTATCCAAACCTGCCGAGGGTTGTGCTGGGGCGTCTGTCCCTTTACTCAGATTAGCTTTTCCGCGAATGGTAAGCTTACTGTATTCATAGGTTGGGAATAAAACAGAGGCATTCACCAAAACGGCTAAAACAACTCCAATTAGCTGAAGCCCGGTGGCTTGCATGAAATTTTTTACTTTTTTATCACGAATTGCGTAATACAATTCAAAGCCTACTAAAATAAGCATCGCAATAAATAAATAGTAGGTAACCTGAACATGGTTCGCCCTAAGCTCTAAGGCTAAAAATAGCGAAAGCATGACCGGCCCCCAAAGCCTGCTTCCCCGGTAACAGAGAATAACAGAACCGATAATGGGTGCCATATAGGCAATGGCATAGGCTTTACTGATGTGCCCAGCCTCAACATACACAATATTATAGGAGGAAAAGGCCAAAGCAATCGCACCAACGGCAGCCAGCCAAGGCCGAATTTTCAGCACACTGAACAAGAAATATCCTCCTAAAAGGAAAAACAAAAAGACATCGGCCGGTGGCGGAAATACCGAACGGATCGCGGGTCCAATATGGGTTGTGATGTTGTTGGTATGATCATACCAAATTTGGTACGTTGGCATTCCACCAAACATAGAGTTGGTCCATAATGGTGTTTTACCATCTTTTGCCTTAAAATCAAAAAGTTCTTTTTGGGAACCACGAGCTTGCATCACATCGCTTTGCAATAGCGTTTTACCTTGCCAAACAGGGGAAAAATAAAAAACAACTAATAATAAAAAGATCCCTATAATGATCAGGTGATTCTGATTTTCCTTAAACCAATTTTTCATGTATTTTAATAAAGGATTATGAATGTTCTAGCTCCAAAAATATAGAATTGATTTCAATAATTGACAAGAAGTTATCAGAATTAGGAATATCCCGTTCTTTATTTGCCCCAACAGGCGGTTTTATCCTCCTTTAGGGGGTTCGATTTAACTCTTTTGGATCAGGTTTGTTATGTTTGATAGCTCTCCGAACAGGACTAAAAGATCATTTTCGTGCAATACAGTGTCCGATTTAGCGATCCCAGAGGCCTCTTTGGAAATTTTGTTGCTTCCGTCCTTTTGTTGCGTATTTTGTACATGAATGGTGGTTAGAACAATGACTTTATAGATATTGGTCAGATCGGCCTCTCTCAGGGTCATCCCAACATATTTAGCAGGCACTTTGGTCTCAACAATACTGTATTTTTCAGAAATTTTAAAGGAATCCACAATATCAATATTATCCAGGCGCATGGCTAAACGCTCTGCGGTTTCCTCCTCAGGCATGATGTATTCATCAATATCCATGGCTTGCAACACCGTTTTTTGCAAATCGGAAACCACCCGCCCTATAATGCGCTTGACCTTCAGTTTTTTTAAAAGTGCTACCGTCAATAAACTAGCCCCTTCTTCCTCGCCAATGGCAACAATGACGGCATGACTCTCTTTTAGAGGAAGAGAGCTGACAGCCTCTTGATCGGTGCTGTCCAGACACACGGTATGGGTAATGCGATCTTTATTTTGTTCAACGATGGTCATTTTTTTATCCACAGCAATCACCTCATGGCCTAGCTCTGTAAGATGAATAGCGAGTGATCTTCCAAAATGTCCAAGTCCGAGTATGATGTATTTCATGATTAAAAGAGTGCTTTTTAGGTATAAAAATATGCGTCAGCTTAGAATAATATTTTTTCTGTTGGATAAATATAACTTTTGTTTTTGGTATTCTTAATAAAGGCGACCAGCAAGGTCAGCATACCTACCCTGCCAACAAACATAGTAAACATCAACACAATTTTGCCGCTCGCAGAAAGTGAAGAGGTTATACCCATAGATAGTCCGCAAGTCGTATAAGCCGAGACGGATTCAAAAAGAAGGGGTACCATTTCTTTATCAGGATCTGTAAAATTCAACAGCACAAAGCTAATGGTAATGCTTAAAAAGGAAAGCCACATAATAGCAAATGCCTTATTAATAGACTCCGGGGCAATTCGTCTCTTATAAAGCTCAAGAGACTCCTTTCCTTTGGCTAGCGAAAATATGTTCATCAGGGCAATGGCTACCGTGGTTACTTTTACTCCTCCTCCGGTAGATCCTGGAGAAACACCAATCCACATCAGGGTCACAATCATAATCAGTGTTGGAACAGAAACAAAATTAATATCGATGCTGTTAAATCCTGCCGAACGGGATGAATTGGCCATAAAGATAGAAGAGACCCAGCGGCCATATATCGATTCATCTGCCAGTAAACTGTGTTTACTTTCCAACAAGAAGTAAGATACCGTGGCAACCAGAAGCACCGAGAGATTACACATGACCACAAATCTTGAATTAAACGTGAAGACCTGAGGTTTATGACGGTACTTACTTTTTAAAATAAACCGGCAAATCAAGGCCTTCACTTTTTCCCTGCCCCAGGTATAGAAATTAAAAATAGTTCCAAAGCCAAGGCTTCCCAAAATAAACATGGAAGACAAAGCAAGCTGGAAATTATAATTAAACCGGTAAACTTCATTGCCAATGCCTTGGTGGATAATGGTGAATCCAGAATTACAAAATCCAGAAATGGCATGAAAACTCGAAAAGAAAATTTGATGACCAAGGGATGAAAATTGCGCCGAGTCCAGGGAACTGAAAATTAAAACTGCGCCAATAAATTCGAATATTAAGGTGATAAAAATGATTGTTAAAAGTGTTGAAATAACCGAGTTAAGTTTATTCTCTCCCAATATCTCACCAAACATCAATTGGTTTTTAAAAGAGAATCCGCCGGAGAAAAAATAACCAAAAAAACCAGTAAATGTCATGATTCCCAACCCACCCACTTGTATCAAACCCATAATTACAGATTGCCCAAACACAGAGAAATTACTGGAAATATCCGTTACGCTAAGTCCGGTTATGCAAACCGCGCTGGTGGCCATGAAAAAAGCATCCACAAAGCTTAATGGAGCCTGGGTTGTGGTCCGAGGCAACATGAGCAGGAATGACCCAATCAAAATGAGGATTAAAAAGCTAATGACGAATAGAATGGTCGGATTAAAATAAAAATTATCAAAAAACAAGGTGCTCTTAGACAACTCAGAAATAAAGATAATGGCAATTCCCAGATACATCCACTCATCTTTTTCAAAAGGGTGTAAAAACCCTCCGCTGAACCGGGCTAGAGTTATAAATATAAAATAAGCAGAAACAAATACACCTGTATAATGAGAAACGGTAATTCGCCGGGCCACCAGAATCGATGAGGCTGTACGGATCACCTCAAATAGAAATAGGAAGTAATACATCACTAGAACCGCCTGCTCCGTTTTCTGTGCAACTTCTTGATTTGTAATGTAACCCACATGAATAATGGTGGTGAGTGCACAAACCAGACTCACGTAGAATACAAATTGATCTACTCTTTTTCTGCGGTGCCGAAATATGTAAGTTAGGAAGCTAAAAAATGAGTCCATCTAGTACAATTATAAAAAAAATACGCACTTAAACGTAAATCTTTCACGTGAAACTATTTTTTTTCCTCCTCTTTATCCTCTCCACGATCTTTCTTTTTGAAGATTCCATTGATAAATTTTTTGGTCTTTTTCACTACTTTTTTCGACTCCTGTACAACCTCTTTGGCCTCATGAGCAGCACCGATCAACTTGGCTTCTCGTTGCTTGCTAATGCCTGCGCAGTATTTTATTCCCTCCAGCATACTTTGCCACATGGTCTTAAAAAAAGAATGAGAAGCAACACGCGTATAATTTACCTTGGCGATGTGGTGAATTCCTTTTTCATCCGGATTACTCTCATTTATTAAAATGCTGTTTACCACAAAGGATGCGAGTCCCTTCCTAAATTTACTCGTTTTGGGTGCTAGAATATTTTCAATATTGAGTTTTAGATTTGTGTAATCAAATCGAAACTCACCCCAGTTTTTACGATCAGTTCCTTGCATATTAAAACTGACCCTACGAATATTTCCTGAGGTGATCTTCACACGAAGTAAGGGATCCAAAATTCGATTAAAGGCTCTGGCATCCATACTGCCCAGACTACCTTTGTACGTGTGGGCGCCGTTTTTGCTTAGCAAATCCATCCCCATGTCCAACTTTAAAAGTCCTTTTCCCATTACCCGGGTCTGGACCTGGGTCCTTAAGATCCGATTATTCAGCAGGAGTAAACTATCGTTGGTTAGGTTGGTAATTACCCCATTCGTCTTTTCAAAGGTTATCTCACCTTGACGGCCATGTTTCGCACTGAACTCTCCATAAAGAAGGTCAATT
The DNA here is from genome assembly GCF_059758715.1 of Sphingobacterium sp. GQ94. Lineage (NCBI taxonomy): Bacteria > Pseudomonadati > Bacteroidota > Sphingobacteriia > Sphingobacteriales > Sphingobacteriaceae > Sphingobacterium > Sphingobacterium sp. GQ94. The sequence goes on along the minus strand of NZ_JCAXEC010000001.1, from coordinate 130,369 downwards.
TGATCCAAGAATACCGAGTCTAGACGGATGAGCTGTTTCACTGCCATCAGGCGCTGATGTGGAGCATTTCCGATTTGTGACCTTGATTTTTTAGGGTATCGTTTATCGTTATAAAGCGAAATCGACCCGTTTTTTATCTGCACTTTTTGGGCGATAGTTTGCTGGTTATCGATTACCTGTTTAAAATCCAATTGCTCAAAACGGAGGGTGTCGAATTTGAGTTCGACCATGGTTATGTTTTCTTTTCTGGTATTGAAGTATTCCTTTTTGCTCATCCGGGGTACATAACGGACTTTTGTAAAAAGCACATTCTGGTCCTGAGTGTTGATTAATAAGCGATCAAAGCTAGCCTTATAAAACCCATTGGAAAGGGCATACTCGAACCCTGGCACATCAATTTCAACCATTTTTGTATAATACAACCGGCTGGTATCGCCTATGCTGGTTTTATCTACCAAAATATCTTTTATTTTCACGCCAACAGAATCCAGCTCCAAGTCACTAGATTTCCCGTTTTCTATTTTAGAATATTTGAACTTGATGTTTTCAAGTTGCATGTCCCGGACATTTACCGAGGTGAATACATCCTTTATGTTATCGTAAAGGGTTTTGGGTGCTTGGGTTCGAATGGTATCATTATAGGCATGCCGTTGGCTAATCATATGTACTTGCGGAGATTCAATGGCTATGCTTCGGATGTACAGTTTCCTATTCATCAACACATCCCAGAGATCGAATCGTCTCACTTTTAGTGCAGATACTTTTAAATGGAAGCGGGTATTGGGAGCTGTACGTGCAAGCACCATTTTTTTATAAACCGTAGAATCTGAAATTAATTCAACCTCTCTAAGGGTTACGCTTCCTAAAGGAATATTCATCTCTATATCCTTCAAAGAGAGCTTATAGAGTCCAGAAGTTGATTTTTCTACGGTTTCTTTGAGTCTGGATTCGAGAATTGGTTTCCAATTATGACTCAAATACCAACTTACTCCCACAAGGGCAATAAGCAGCAGGAAAAATACCCCAATAATCCATTTCCAGATTAACTTCATAGTTTGATATATTAGATTTACCGAGATTCGGCAAATTTAATACAAACCAAAGGCCAATATGTTTCTTTAGGATCTATTATTTTCATTTTGATAGATGCTGATATAGCTCTCAAAGCGGGAAGGTTCAATCTCTCCATCGGCAACCGCCTGCTGGACAGCACAACCTGGTTCGTTCAGGTGTTGGCAGTTATTGAATCTGCATTGGTTCATTAGTTTCCTCATTTCAGGAAAATAATGACTAAGTTCTTCTTTTTGTATATCCACAATTCCCAGCTCACGAATCCCTGGGGTATCAATTAATTTGCCTCCGAAGGGAAGATCTAACATTTCAGCAAAAGTGGTGGTGTGCTTTCCCTTATCGTTGGACTCTGATATCTCTCCTGTTTTTAAGGTTAAACCGGGGATAATGGCATTCACCAAGGTGGATTTTCCAACCCCCGAATGTCCTGAGACCAGGGTTATTTTATCTTTAAGCATTTTTTTTAGGTCTTCCACATGTGATCCCTGGAGAGCCGAGACCTTATAACAGGGATAACCTAAGCTTTCATAGAGTTGTGTATACTCTTCCAGGATTTCTAATCCCTGCTCTGAGAAGAGGTCTAATTTATTAAACACTAACATCGCCGGTATACCATAGGCCTCTGCGGTCACTAAGAACCGATCAATAAAACCTGTCGAGGTTGCAGGTGAGGCAAGTGTAACAACCAATAGCGCTAAATCCAGATTAGCTCCGATAATTTGGGTTTGTTTGGAGAGATTCACCGAACGACGAATAATGTAATTTTTACGCGGGATAAGTTTCGTAATGATTGCACTTTGCTGCCCTTCTTCTTGTTCAAATTCCACCCAATCCCCGACGGCAATAGGATTCGTCGTCTTGATATCCAAGGTTCTAAACTTTCCTTTGATCCTGCATTCATAGGTGTTACCTTGTTGGTCCAGTACGTGGTACCAACTTCCGGTGGATTTTCTCACTAGTCCTCGCATATTGTTTTTTGCTCTGCTAAAATTCTTCTCTTGCTTGCACAAAAATGGAAAAAAATAATTAATCTTTCCGTGAAATTGATTTTGCTAACTTTGTTAATAACGCTAAAAAATTAAGAATTTGAAAAAGTTATTTCTGCTGGACGGGATGGCACTGATCTATAGAGCCTATTTTGCATTAAGTAAAAACCCTCGTTTAACATCATATGGATTAAATACAGGGGCAATCATGGGTTTCACCAATACTTTACTGGAAGTCTTGGCGAATCAAAAACCAACACATATTGCGGTGGTCTTTGATACCCAGGCCCCTACTCTTCGCCATTTGGAATTTGAGACCTATAAAGCCGGACGCCAAACCATGCCCGAAGATCTATCAGCTTCCATTCCCTACATTTTTCGATTGATTGAAGGATTTAACATTCCCATCATTACCAAAGATGGTTATGAGGCTGATGACATAATCGGAACTCTTGCCAAAGAAGGAGAAAAACAAGGGTTTTCGGTTTTTTGTATGACTCCCGATAAAGATTTTGGACAATTGGTTTCCGATCAAATTTTTATCTATAAACCAGCCAGAATGGGCAATGGAGCAGAAGTCCTTGGCGTTAATGAAATTCTGCAAAAATGGGAAATTGAACATGTGCACCAGGTGATCGACATTCTAGGGTTGTGGGGTGATGCAGTGGATAATATCCCAGGAATTCCAGGTGTTGGAGAAAAAACAGCAAAAAAACTAATTCAAGAATTCGGTTCGGTTGAAAATTTGCTGCTCAATACAGACAAACTAAAGGGAAAACTCAAAGAAAATCTGGAACTCTTTACCGAGCAAGGATTGATTTCCAAAAAACTGGCGACTATTTTATTGGATGTTCCTGTAGAATTTGACGAGAAGGCACTCATTCTTGAAGATCCGAATAGAGAAATTTTGGAATCCCTGTTCTCAGAATTGGAATTTCGGACTCTGGGTAAAAGAATTTTTGGGGAGGAATTTAGCCTGTCGGATTCCGGGAAGCCAAAATCCAATCAAATGGATCTATTCACTCAATACGTTCCTAGTGAACCCCAACAGGAAGCTTCTAGCTCCTCACAGGACACTCCCCTGGCAACGATTCTAACGACTACCCATGAATACATACTTCTGGAGGAGTTGCAGGGCCAATTGGAACTTGTGCAAAAGCTAGCGGAGTCAACTGCTTTCTGCTTTGATTCGGAATCAACAGGACTTGATGCCATGCAAGCTGAATTAGTTGGTTTATCGTTTAGTATCACGCCCTCAAAGGCATATTATATTCCGATCCCCGCCGACCAGGAACTGGCAATTAAAACAGTGGCGTTATTTAAGGGCGTTTTGGAAGATAACCGCATTACAAAAATTGGTCAAAATCTTAAATACGATATTTTGATGCTCTCTCGTTATGGCGTAAATGTGAGTGAAAATGTTTTTGACACTATGCTAGCGCATTACCTAATTGATCCCGATACGCGTCACAACATGGATTATCTTGCTGAAACCTACTTGAAATATACGCCGGTTTCGATCACGGATCTAATTGGTCCCAAAGGAAAGAATCAAGGGACGATGCGTGATGTGGAGCTAGCAAAGATCAAGGAATATGCGAGTGAAGACGCAGACATTACGCTGCAACTAAAAAACAAACTCGCTCCTTTATTAGAGCAAACCTATACCTTAGAATTAGCCCAAAGGGTTGAATTTCCATTGGTCCATGTGCTTGCCGAAATCGAGAAAAATGGCGTGAAGATTGACCAACAGACCCTGCATCAATTTTCAAAAGAATTACAGCTTGATATCGCTCGATTGGAGCAACAAATCTATGAGAAGGCAGGTGTTACCTTTAATATTGCCTCCCCCAAACAGTTGGGCGAGGTGTTATTTGACAAGTTACAACTAGATCCTAAAGCAAAAAAAACAAAGACCGGGCAATATAAAACGGGGGAAGATGTTTTGTTGACCTTGGCTCATAAATCTGACATTGTTCAGGATATCTTGGATTTTAGGCAGCTAGTGAAGCTTAAATCAACCTACGTAGATTCGCTTCCAAATTTAGTGAATCCACAGACCGGCTTGATTCACACTTCCTACAACCAGGCGGTAGCAGCAACAGGACGTTTGAGTTCAACCAACCCGAACCTGCAAAATATTCCAATTCGAACAGAGAAGGGCCGGGAGGTTAGAAAAGCATTTATTAGTCGTGATAAGGATTGGATATTGATTTCAGCAGATTATTCGCAAATTGAACTGCGTATCATGGCCCAATTATCTGGGGACCTAAATATGCTTGAGGCTTTTAAAGAAGGTCTCGATATTCACAAGGCCACCGCAGCCAAAGTATACGGTGTTCCCTTAGACCAGGTGAGTTCAGAGATGAGGAGAAATGCAAAGGCCGTGAATTTTGGTATTATCTACGGACAGTCCGCCTTTGGTTTATCGCAGAACCTGGGGATTTCCAGAAAACAAGCAGCCGAAATTATTGATCAATATTTTAATCAGTATACTGGAATTAAACGGTACATGAGTGAGGTGATTGAGTTTGCCAAAGAGCATGGATATGTGGAGACCATTTTAAAACGTAGACGATATCTCAGGGATATCAATTCGGCGAACATGACTGTTCGTGGGTTTGCAGAAAGAAATGCGATCAATGCTCCCATCCAAGGCTCGGCAGCAGATTTAATCAAAGTAGCCATGATCAACATTCAAAAGGACATTGAACAAAGGGGCTTGAAAGGAAAAATGATTATGCAAGTTCATGATGAGCTTGTCTTTGATGTTCCGTTGGCTGAAGCTGATGAGTTTAAGGAGATAATTGCCTTACGCATGAAAAACGCGATGGATTTAGAGGTCCCTATTGAAATTGAAATAGGTCAAGGAAATAATTGGTTACAGGCGCATTAGTATGAAACATGTTCTTCTTCTTATTCTGTTTTCTCTGCTGGGTAAGTTTTGGGCCAGTGCTCAAGAGGAAAAAGCGGTTTATTTTGAACCCTCTGGGGAAGGAATGGTTCGGTTCTACTTTGATCAGAATTATTTTTTAGTTGATAAAACATGTGAGTTTAAATCCATCGAGCGATTAGCTGGTTTTGATGCAGCCCATTCAAAATTTAATGGGCGTTTCACTGATTTTAACCTAAAGGGCGAAATTGTTCTGGAGGGAAACTATTCGGATGGACTAAAAGATGGAATATTCAAGGCCTATCATCCAAATGGGACTGTGAAATGGGAGATGACGTATCAAAAGGATGTTCCCACAGATCAAATGCATTATTATTATCCCGATGGAAGGCGTATGCTGAGTTTGGCCTTTGGCGTGGATTACACCAAAATTGTCGAGTTCAGAACCCGTAAGGGAAAATTAAGTGTTGAAAATGGGAATGGATCCTATGAAATGATGGTTCCATTTTCTGGATACAATCCCTATGGTTATTCTTTTATTAAACACAAGGGAAAGCTTAAAAATGGCCTACCAAATGGCTATTGGCAAGTGTTTTTTGTGGACGGCAAGTCCCAGGTGTTAACCGCAGAGGAATATTATGATAATGGAAAACTAGAACAAGGCTATGACGCTTTCGCTGAGGCAAAATATTTGAGCCCGGTATATCCAAAAATCCCGTTAGACGGGTTTCAAAGAGCCGAAAATTTAGTTTCAAAACAGTGTAACTATGATGAGTTCGCTGGTTTTACCTACTATCTTGGAGAATACCTTAGCAACAGCTTATCCGCAACGCGTCCTTCTTATGCTTTTAATCATGACTTTACCTATAGCGTTCAGGTGGATGCTGATGGGGCGGCCTCAATGTTCAAGCTCTTAAGCGAATTACCACCGGAGATAGCCGCCGATTTTCAAAAAGCAGCAAAATCTGTTCAACAGTATATTCCTTCTTTTTCAAAAGGAGAATATCTTGCCGATTCCTTGAAAATTCAAGGCAAGATATCCTTGAATCAAAAAGGTTCAATCCTGATTCACAGCATTAAAGTAATTAGAACACAAGAACCTTAATTCTTTTTGATTGTTAATATTTATATTTGAAAAAATTTTGATACATGAAATTTCATAAAGAAGGATATACAAGCCTAGCGCTAGTGGTTTTATTTATTTTTATTCTCTTAGCGCTTGCACACTATTTTCAGTTTCAGGAGTGGCTACGTTACCTTATTTATCTTGTTTCTATTTTTCTGTTTATCACGATTGTCCAGTTTTTTCGCAGTCCAACTAAAAAGATCCTCTTGGACGATTCAGTCATCTTGTGTCCTGCTGATGGCAAGGTTGTGGTGATTGAACAAACCCAAGAAACAGAATATTTACAGGATCAACGCATACAGGTTTCTATCTTTATGTCACCGATCAATGTACATGTTAACCGTAATCCGGTATCCGGAGTCGTTTCTTATTTTAAATACCATCCTGGAAAGTTTTTAGTGGCCTGGCATCCAAAGTCATCCACAGATAACGAACGGACAACGGTGGTCATAAAAAAAAGCAATGATGTGGAAATTCTATTCAGACAAATTGCCGGTGCTTTGGCTAGACGAATTGTCTATTATGTTAAACAAGGCGATCAGGTTCAACAAGGTGAAGAGTTTGGTTTTATTAAATTTGGTTCTCGGGTGGATTTGTTTCTTCCCCTGGATGCAAAAGTCAATGTAAAAATTGGGGATAATGTGGTTGGCGGGAAAACCATCATCGCCCAAGTTTAAGCTTAAACCCTAAGGAGAAAAAGAATGAGCTTTCAAACCCTAATCCTAATTATTAGCTTTGTTTTTTCTTCGATCCTCTCGGGTATATCCTATTACTATAATCAGGACTTAACCACTTTTTTTATCTCTCTTTCTATAAGCTTTACATTAAGTTTCATCTTCTTATATAGTCTGCTTCAAAAGTTTATTTATGAACGCATCAAATCAGTTTATAAGCTCATCCATAACCTAAAACTGGGTAAAGACTTAAAAAATGCCTTGGGTCAGCAACGATCAAATGATTTAATTGGCGATGCCGAAAGAGTGGTTCGTGATTGGGCCAGCCAAAAGGTTTTGGAAATCGATCAACTTAAAGCTCAGGAAAAGTTCCGTAAAGAATTTCTTTCCAATATCTCACATGAATTCAAAACGCCATTGTTTGCCATACAGGGATATATAGAAACCTTGCGCGATGGGATGATTGATGATAATCCCCAGATGGCTAAATCTTTCCTAAACAGAGCGGCTAGGAATATTGACCGCTTAAGCTACCTGATTCACGATTTGGATGAAATTGCTAAATTAGAATCTGGAGAGGTTTCTCTGGAGATGGAAAAATTTGACATCAATGTCTTGATTCAAGAAACCATGGATGATTTGCAATATTCGGCGAAAGAGAACGACATCTCCTTTCTGTTCAACCCTAAAAATAACATCCCTGTTTTTGTCAAGGCAGATCGGAAAAAAATCCACCAAGTACTCACCAACTTTCTAGAAAACTCCATTAAATATGGAAAGAAAGGTGGTCAAACAATCGTTAAGACCCATTTGTTAATTGATGAAATCCTTATTGAGATTACCGATAATGGTCAAGGAATCGAGGAAAAAAATCTTTCTCGGGTTTTTGAACGTTTTTTTCGCACGGACATGAGCCGCTCGCGGGATATTGGTGGTTCTGGTTTAGGTTTAGCAATTGTCAAGCATATCATTGAAGCGCATCAACAAAATGTACATGTGCGTAGTACCGAAGGGATTGGAACAACTTTCTCCTTTACACTCGCTAGAGCGCAGAAAAATTAAGAATTTTCAAAACTTAACATTAACTTAACATTAAGTCCATAATTTTGCCATACTAAAAATATAAAATATGTCATTGAACGGTATTTTTCAATATTTTGTCCCTAAGGATAAAAAATTCTTCCCTCTTTTTGAGCAAGCAGGCTCAAATCTAATTGAAATGGCCAAACTACTTAAGGAGAGTGTTCATACTACGGACCCTCTGGTTAGGAAAGAAAACTGGAAATTATTGGAAGACCTAGAACATAAAGGAGATGGTCTGACTCATCAGATTCACCTGGAGTTAGGAAAAAACTTTATCACTCCATTCGATCGCGAAGATATTCATGCCCTGGCGAGCTCCCTAGATGACGTAGCGGATTTTATTCATGGTGCATCCAATAGAATGGAACTCTACAAAGTGGAGCAACCAAGTGAGCCAATGAAAGAAATCGCAACACTAATTGTGGAGGCTACCGAACATGTCGCTAAAGCTTTATTTGAGCTTAAGGATTTAAAAAATATTCGAAATATTACAGATTCTTGCGTAAGAATCAATAGTGTAGAAAATAAAGCAGACTACATTTTTGATAAAGCAGTTGCTGATTTATTCGAATACGAAAAAGACGCTATTAACCTAATCAAACATAAAGAGGTTCTCTCAGCAATGGAGGATGCAACAGATAAATGTGAAGATGTTGCCAATGTTTTAGAAAGTATTTTAGTGAAGAATGCGTAAGCGTTCTATTTTCACTGTTTTTTCACGTCTTTAAAAAAATAAAAGATGACCACATTATTAGTTGTCGTAATTGTTTTGGCAATTGCCTTTGACTACATCAATGGATTCCACGATGCAGCCAATTCTATTGCGACTGTTGTTTCCACCAAAGTTCTTACCCCTTTTATGGCGGTGCTTTGGGCGGCAATATTTAATTTCATTGCCTATTTCGTTTTTACCGACCATAAGGTCGCCAACACCATCGCCAAGACCGTTATCGAGGAATATATCACCCTAGAGGTTATTCTAGCAGGACTCGTTGCTGCAATTGCCTGGAACCTGTTTACCTGGTATTATGGTATTCCTTCAAGTTCTTCGCATACCTTAATTGGAGGTTTTGCAGGATCTGGTATGGCTTATGCACTTTTTCTGGGTGCAAATCCAATGGAGGCGATCAATTTGAGCGCTACTTTAAAAATAGTTTCCTTTATTGTTTTAGCTCCTCTGATCGGTTTAACTATATCTGTTATTATAACCTTGCTTATTATTAACATCTGCAAGAAAGCAAAACCACGTGTTGCGGAACGCTGGTTCAAAATATTACAATTAATTTCTTCGGGTGCTTTAAGTTTTGCACATGGAGGTAATGATGCACAAAAAGTAATGGGTATTATTGCCACCGCCTTAATTGCTCAGAATGTAATTGGATCCTTTGAGGAAATGCCTGAATGGGTACCTTTAGCATGTTATGCCGCGATTGCAGCAGGAACAATGAGTGGAGGATGGAAGATTGTAAAAACCATGGGAACCAAAATTACCAAAGTTACACCTTTAGAGGGGGTAAGTGCGGAAACTGCAGGTGCTATTACCTTAGGACTTACGGAACACTTTGGTATCCCGGTTTCAACGACACATACAATCACCGGTGCAATTATCGGGGTTGGTGTTGTTAAACGTGTATCTGCTGTAAGATGGGGTGTAACCATTAGTTTACTATGGGCTTGGGTGCTAACGATACCTGTAAGCGCAATTTTAGGCGGGTTAACCTTGGCTATTATACACTATATACTGTAGGGAAAAGTCTACAACAAACCCTAACAGGCTAATTTTTATCGAATTATAATAAAGAATTGATAAAAAATTTGCGAAATATGCCGTTTATAAGTATTTTTACGCGGCAAACGAAAAAGTTTTAGTTTGCAAAATAAGCAATTGACTGATCGACGTTTTTTGGCACCGTTATTGTTAAGTTATGTTAAATTGCTTTGTAACTAGAAACAATTAAAAATTTAATAACCTTAAAAAAAAGAGTATGAACTATTCTACAATTAAAAAAACAGCTGTTGCAGCTTCTCTAGTAGCCGCTTTAGGTTTCGCAGAAACTGCACAAGCACAAACCCCAACTGTATTTGGTGGTAGATCACAATACAGAACATGGTCAATCGGTGTTCAAGGTGGTATCACTACACCAGGAACTATTCTAGGTGGATCTAATCCTTTCGGACAAAAAGTTGGATACTTCCAAAATAAAGTAGGTGAATATTATGGATTAACTATCCGTAAACAATTCTCTCACTTATTCGGTTTAGAATTAGAAGGTAACCGTGGTCGTATCAAAACTTACAACCATGACCTATCAGGTCCTGCAAGCGAAGGTCCATATAACGCTCAATCAGCAGAAGTTAATGTAAACTGGTCAGCTAGCTTAAATGGAGTTTTCCAATTAGGTACTGTTGATTTCATGAGAAGAGAAAATGCTGTTAACTTCTACGCTAAAGTAGGTATGGGAGTATTAGCAAGTAACCCTGTATTATATTCAGACAACGATTTCCAAAATGTTGCTCATGACTATAAAGGAACTTGGGGTGAAGGTGTATTAGGAGATCGTGAACCAGACGGAACTAAAGACAACAAATTAACTGGATTTATCCCAGTTGGAGTTGGTGTTAAATTCAAATTATCTGAAGTTGTTGCCTTGAACTTAGGTTACACAATGAACTTCTCTGATGATAACTTGTTATACGGTGAAGCTAGAACTGACTACAAAGGTAAATTCTCTCACTTAACTGGTGGTTTAGAATTCACTTTAGGATCGCGTGATAAAGAAAACTTAACTTTCACTAACCCTGTTGCTACTTTGTACGACGAGTTGAAAGATCCTTCGTTACGTAATGAAGTTGAAGCTTTAAAACAACGTGTATCTACTTTAGAAGGTACTGTTGATCAATTGAGCAAAGACTCTGACGGAGACGGTGTTTCTGACAAATTTGACAAATGTGCTGGAACTCCAGCAGGAACAGTTGTTGATGGATCAGGATGTCCAATCAAATTCCCTGAAGCGCAAGAATTAACTGAAGAAGGTTCTACAGGTTACTTCGCTCCAATTCAATTCGAATTTGATAGCTCTGTATTAAAAACTGAATCTTACTCTACTTTAGATAAATTAGCTAAAGAATTGAAAGATAACAATGCATCAGTTACTTTAGATGGTTATGCATCTGCTGAAGGTACTGACGCTTACAACATGAACTTATCTACTGACCGTGCTAACGCAGTAAAACAATACCTAGTTAACGCTGGTGTTTCTGCTTCAAGCATCACTGCTACAGGAAACGGAGAAGCTAACCCAGTTGCTTCTAACGATACTGAAGAAGGTCGTGTTCAAAACCGTCGTGTTGAGATCAAAAAATAATTGTTAATTTTTTAACAATTTAAATAATCGAAAAGCCAGCTCAATGAGCTGGCTTTTTTGCGTTAGGCTTTGTTTGACATTCAATTGACATTCGCTTCTATACCTTTGTACACTTATTTTGTCCAATATTGTGGATATGTTGAAAAGATTTTAGGATAGAGCGTTTTAAAAATTGGTAAATTCAACATAGAATTCAGGGGAAGTAATTTTAAAAAAAGAGGCATATGGAAGAAGAGTTTGATTATGGATCTCCAGAGGAACAAAAATCCTCGGTTGATCGTTATGAAGAAATGCTGCGAAATCAAGACCAATACTTTTTTGACGCTAATGCGTTTGAGAGTATCATTGATTATTATATCATGGGAAATGATCCGATTAAAACCTTAGAAGTTATCGACTTTGCTTCGGCTCAACACCCCTTTAAAGCTGTTTTCCATTTGAAAAAGGCGCAGATATTGGTCAGCATGCAACAATATAATCATGCCTTATTAGCCTTAGAGAAAGCAGAACTACTCGATTCATCTGAATCTGAAATTCATTTAATTCGAGGAACTGTGCTTACGGTTTTGCAAAAAAATGAAGAAGCTGAGGAAAGTTTTTTCAAAGCACTTGAATTTGCAGAGGCAAAGGATGAGATCTATTACCAAATCGGTGAGTTTTATCAGATTCAAGGTGAATTTGAGAAGGCAATCCATTACTTGAAAAAATGCTTATCTATTAACAAAAATAACCAAGAGGCCTTGTATGAAATTGCCTTCTGTTATGACGTCATGGATAAACAAAAAGATAGTATTCAATTTTATCTTAAATACATCGATACCGATCCTTATTCTTATGCATCCTGGTATAATTTGGGTAATGCCTATCTGAAACTTGAAGATTTTAATGCGGCCATTGATGCCTATGATTATGCTATTTTAATTAAGGAGAATTTTTCCTCCGCCTATTTTAACAAAGGCAATGCCTTGTTAAATTTGGATCGATATAACGAGGCGATAGAGGTTTATAAACAAACCTTCGAATACGAACCCGCTTCTGCTGATACGTATTGCTCCATTGGAGAATGTTATGAGAAGCTCCATGAGATGGATCAAGCAAGATTGTATTATAAAAAAGCCGTAAAACTAGATAGTTTTCAGAGCGATGCTTGGTTTGGAATTGGGGTTACCTTAGATTTTGAGGACCGCTATTTCGAGTCCATCCACTTTTTCAAAAAAGCCTTGGAAATTGACGATACAAATCCAGATTATTGGTTTGCTATTGCTGATGCTCGTTATAAATTGAAGCAATTTGACCTTTCCATGGAGGCCTATGCAAAAGTTGTCGAATTGAATCCGGAGGATCCGGAGGCATGGTTGGATTATTCTTCGCTTCTCTATGAACAGGGGCAAATTGATAAGGCTATTGATATTATCACGGATGCCATTATCAATAATCCTGAAGAGGCCGTTCTTTATTACCGTATGACCGCATATTTATTTGCGAGCGGGCAAAACACCCAGGCCTTAAACTATCTTGATATAGCCTTATATACGGATCCTGACAAACATCATATCTTGTTTGAATATCTGCCGCAGCTTCAAGACAATATGACCATAGTGGATCTGATTAGAAAATATACTGGAAATTAATGAAGAAATTAGGTTTGATCGGATATCCTTTAGGGCATTCGTTCTCTAAAAAATATTACTTAGATAAATTTAAAAAAGAAGGGATCCAAGATGTGGATTATGATCTTTACCCCTTGTCCAATATAGACCAATTCGCGAGCAAAATTTTAGAAGACAAGGATTTTTATGGGGTAAATGTAACTATTCCTTATAAACAATCTGTGATGGCTTATCTGGATGAACTCTCTCAGGAGGCAGAAGAAATTTCTGCAGTAAATTGTATTCAAATTCGTCATCTTGAGAATGGAGAAACCTTTCTCAAGGGATTCAATACGGATGCCTTTGGTTTTGAGATGTCGTTGAGGCCGTTATTGAAAGAACATCATAAAAAAGCCTATGTGTTTGGAAATGGTGGTGCTACCAAAGCCGTTTGCTATAGTCTTAAAAAACTCGGCATTGCCTATCAAGTTGTTAGCAGAACCAAAAGCGATCAGACCATTACTTATCAAGAGTTAACGGTCCAGAGCGTACAGCAACACACCCTTTTAATTAATTGCAGCCCCTTAGGAACTTTTCCAAATGTGCAGGAATGCCCAGATATCCCCTATGAGGGAATCTCTGAAAATCATCTGCTTTATGATCTGATCTATAATCCCGAGCAAACACGTTTTTTGAGCATTGGACAAAAAAAAGGAGCTACCACTAAAAACGGTTTGCAAATGCTCATTTTACAGGCTGAGAAAAACTGGGAGATTTGGAATGAAGAGGTGAGTGTTTTACCCTAAGGCTTTTTATTATCTGGAACTAATCTGTTCTGTTCAAAAAGGACAATTACCATAATTACGCTCTTTTTGGTAGAAATAATTTCTATTTTTGATTATGCTACAAATTAAAACTTTGGTCTTTAATCCTTATCAGGAGAATACCTATATCCTTTTCGATGAGAACAAGAACTGTCTCATCATAGATCCAGGGATGCATAGTTATCAGGAAGAACAAGCGTTTATTGAGGCTATTGAGAAGGATGGACTGAAACCCACACGCCTGTTCAACACGCATTGCCACATTGATCATGTCCTTGGAAATCATTTTATTTGGGAAACCTACGGTCTTCTCCCTGAATTTCATGAGCAAGAACTTCCTCTTTTGGTCCGCGTTCAAAATTATGCGCCGCAAATGGGAATCAGGTATGAACCATCTCCCATCCCAGAAACCTTTCTTACACCTGAGGATACCATTCAGCTGGGAGCGCACGAACTCTCTTTAATATTTGCTCCAGGACATTCTCCAGGACACCTTTGTTTGTATAGCCAGAAGGATCATTTTCTTATTGGGGGAGATGTCCTATTCAAAGGAAGTATAGGTCGAACAGACCTACCGGGTGGTGACCATCAGCAATTACTGAATAGTATTTCTAATGAGATTTATACATTGGATGAACAAACTACCGTCTATCCTGGACACGGTCCGAGTACAACGATAAAAGAAGAAAAGCGATCCAACCCTTTTATTAGAGCATAAAAATATGAGACTGTCCTTCTTTTTTGCCAAACGCTATCTTTTTTCGAAAAAATCAATCAATGCGATCAACATTATCTCAAGCATAAGTGTTATCGGGGTGTTGGTTAGTACAGCGGCCTTGGTGATCGTCTTGTCTTTCTACAACGGTCTGGAGAAATTCATTCTCTCTCAATACAGTATCTTCTCACCCGAGCTTAGAATAGAACCTTCTTCTGGAAAAGTGTTTTCCAGCGCTGGTGAAAACTTCAAGCAACTTCGAGCAAACCCCAACATTAGTGCTTATAGTGAAGTGCTGGAAGAAAAAATTTTAGCAGAATTTGGTAGTCAACAATTTGTTGGCCGAATAAAAGGAGTCGAGCCTGAAAGCCTTCACAATCATGCAACCAAGGAGATGTTGTTTGTTGGTGAACTCGATGTTAAAATGGACAGTGTAAATTACGCAATTCTTGGCGCCCAGGTGCAGGCAAACCTGCAAGTTCCTTTGCAAGATGATCAAGAAAACAACTTAGTTTTACATAGCCCCGATAAACAAGCCTCCCCAAATAGCGTTAATCCTTTAGATGACATTCGGACCCGAAGGATTCCACCAAGCGGCATTTTAAAATTCCAACCCGGCTTTGATGACTTGATTATTGTTCCGATTGATTTTGCAAAGGATTTATTAAATGAGCATCAGCAGATCTCTGCCATCGAAATATACACCAACTCCACCAGTTCAGCTGCTTTTCAGAAAGAGATTCAGAAGCTTTTAGGTGAAGAGTATATCGTTAAAAATAGGGAGCAACAAAACCCAACACTTTATAAAACGGTGCGTTCTGAAAAATGGATAGTCTTCTTTATCATCACAATTATTGGCGTGATTGCCATTTTTAATATCATTGGGTCCCTCACCATGCTCGTGATTGATAAGAAACAAGACATGGTCGTACTCAAAAGTCTAGGAGCTGGACATAGTCTAGTTCAAAATATCTTTTTCTATCAGGGAGTGTTGATTGCACTGATTGGTAGCTTTGTCGGTGCTCTGATCGGTCTAGCGTTCTGTTTATTGCAGCAAAAATTTGGTTTTATTACCACTAGCGCAGGCTCGCTGTTTGAGGCTTATCCGGTTGATATCCGACTCATGGATTTTACCATTATTTTTTCAACCGTAATGGTGGTGTCTATTCTAGTTTCTTATTTAGCCTCCAGGCTAAACTCCAAAGAATTCGCTAAACGGGATGAGCTGGACTCTATTTAAAGGATTAATATTTCAGTCGTTTTCGGCTGTAATCGCCTCTTTTGATCTGGTTAATCAACTCGCCCCATGCAAATGGATTCAATAAAGGATTTGAAAAATTCTGATTCATGTTTTTATTAGACATGTTAATATGCCTTTGGAAACTATTGTATGCTTGAATCTCCTCTGCACTGCGGGGTACAATTTTAGACAAGGAAGCCAAGGCTTGTGGTGAAAGATTTCGTTTGGCTGCGATCAAATCGTCGTTACCAACATTCATCGCCAGAAACTCTCGATTAAATTCCTCAATAGAGGCCCATGGCAATGGGGGGCCAACTACGACCACTGGTAATTCTTCAATTAAAGGAAGCATTTCAATACGTAGGCTATATTTATCCGTTAATACCTCAGGAATGGTCACCGATGCACCTTTATAGCCGATAGAACTAAACTCTATCTGGTCTCCAACGTGCGCTACGAATGAAAAATATCCTTCATGATTGGCCGTAAAACTTTCGTTGTTGTAACTGCTGTTGCGAATGCTAACATAGGGTACTGAAATATCGGTTTCAGTCGCTACGATGTAGCCAGAGAACTGCACAAGTTTTCTAGTTTGTCCCTGACTCACTTGAGCCAAAACCAAAAGCAAACCGATATAAACATATTTCAGCCAATTTTTCATTCTTTACAAAACTACAGAAATCGGTAAAAAGATGGTAGTTAAATAGTGTTAACCATCTCTATTATTTTCATTACAATTGGTTGGGTGTAATGGCGTTGGGGTCATCCATGTCAGTAATGTTGACTGCCTCAATAGCGACAATCTCAGGAACTGCTTTTTTGATAGCTTGTTCCAGACCCGCCTTGAAAGTCATGATACTCATTGAACAATTTGCACACGTCCCCAATAGCTTTAGTTTCACTACATTCTCTGGTGTAATTTCTTCGACAGAAACATCACCTCCATCAGTTTGTAAATAGGGTCTGATGGAATCTAGGGCCTGCTCAACTCTTTCTAATAAGGTCATTTTATACTGCTACTTTATATATATAGAGTAAAGATAGTTAATTTTTAACAAAATTGATTATCCCATAAAGCTTTTCAACAAGCGGATGACAAAATCGGTTTAAGGAAGGAGCAGGGGAAATTAGCCCTTTTTTTTATCTTCTCGGGTCATTATTTCACTGAGTAGCAATAGCCTTCGGTCGTTCTGCGTTTTTGCTGTGAGCGTCCCAGCAAACCTGTATAAATTGGTAAATGCGGTTTGAAACCCTATGTTTTGCTCGTTTTGTTCGCCAATCTGTTTAGTTAAAGATTGTTAAAAGCAAAATAACTGCTTCTGTGTCTTCACTAATTCAAGTATTTTCGCCTATAATTATAATTGAATATTAGTATTAATTCACGTATCTTTGTGGGATGTTTTTAAAGAATAATGTATTTAGCCTAATTGTCGGCTTATTTCTTTTATTGGGCATGGGTAGCTGTAAGAGCAAGTTTGAGAAACTTCGCGCGAGCAATAACATTCCAATGAAGTATCAAGAAGCTGTGAAGTACTACGAAAAAGGGAAGTACACCAAATCACTAACGCTATTTGAGGATTTATTAACTAAATACCGTGGGACAGCTGATGCAGAAGACCTGAATTATTACACGGCCTATGCCAGCTACCGTTTAAAGGATTATATCTCTGCCAGACATCACTTTAAATCTTTCGCAGATAACTACCCGAATTCACAACGGGCTGAAGAATGTAGATTCATGTCAGCATATTGTTTTTATTTAGATTCTCCTCGGTCTAATCTAGATCAGGAAAACACCAAAAGGGCCATTGATCAGCTGCAACTTTTTGTGAATCTATATCCAGAATCTGAAAGAGCAAAAGAAGCCGGGGATTTAATTCAGAATTTGCGTGACAAATTAGAGAAAAAGGCTTTTGATAATGCAAAACTCTATTATAACATGGGTTTACCTGATGATTATAGAGCCGCTGTAATTGCTTTAGAAAATGTTCTAAAACAATATCCGGACACCAAACATGCTGAAGATGTGGAGTATTTATTAGTCAAATCGCAATATTTATTCGCTGATAATTCCTATCCACATCGTCAAGAAAAAAGATTCAACGAAATGTTGGATTACTATACAACGTTCTCTGAACATTATCCGGATAGTAAGTACAAAAACGAACTTCAAAATCTACGTAGTAGTGCTGAAAAGAAAATTACTCAGGCGGTGAAGTTATTGGAAAATCAGGAAAAAGCGAGAAAACAAAGTGTAGAGGATCTAGGTGTTTCCACAGCAGTTGAAGTTACCCAAGAAACAAAATAACACACCAAATTAGTACATACATATTTTAGTATATATGAATCAGAATAAAAACACAGTCCCAAGCTCAACCGTTACAAGAGATTTAAGAGATTTCGATCAGGAGACGGAAAATCTTTACGAATCAATCGTGGTTATCAGCAAACGTGCTAACCAAATTTCTGTTGAGGTTAAGGAAGAACTTAATCAAAAGCTTTCTGAATTCGCAACCAGTAACGACAACTTGGAAGAGGTGTTCGAAAACCGTGAGCAAATTGAGATTTCTAAACATTATGAGCGTTTACCAAAACCTTCTTTAGTGTCGATTGATGAGTTCTTAAACAATAAAATCTATTACAGGAACCCAGCTAAGGAACAAGAATAGGTCTGAAATATGTCTTTAAAAGACAAAAATATTGTAATCGGGATAAGCGGTAGTATTGCCGCTTATAAGATTGCTTTGTTAGTAAGACTACTTCGTAAGGCAGAAGCTTCCGTTCAAGTTATTATGAGCCAAGAAGCAACGAATTTTATTACTCCCCTTACCCTTTCTACCCTTTCCAATAAGCCCGTTTTAGTAGAATACTACGATCAAAAAACTGGGCAATGGAACAATCATGTCAAAATTGCTGAAAATGCAGACATCATTCTAATAGCTCCAGCTTCGGCCAATACGCTGGCAAAATGTGCCCACGGAGTATGTGATAACCTGCTCCTAGCGGTCTATTTATCGGCTAAAGGGCCAGTTTGCTTTGCCCCTGCTATGGATCTAGACATGTGGAAACACGGGGCCGTTCAAGGAAACATCCAGTTACTCAAATCTTATGGAAACACCATTATTCCCGTTGGGAACGGTGAGCTGGCAAGTGGGCTAACAGGGGAAGGAAGGATGGCTGAACCTGAGGAAATTTTTGAGTTTCTGCAGGCCTTAAGTACCCAAGAGAAACCCTTATCAGGAAAGAAAGCTCTCGTTTCGGCAGGTCCTACCTATGAGGCAATTGATCCTGTTCGGTTTATCGGTAACCATTCGAGCGGAAAAATGGGCTATGCCATTGCCGAAAGACTACATCAACTTGGCGCAGAAGTTACCTTGGTGAGTGGCCCTACTGCATTGGATGCTCCATCTGGCATTAACAGAGTCTCTATAACCTCCGCCAAACAAATGCTAGAAGCGTGTGAGAAAGTTTTTGAATATAGCGATATCATCGTGATGAGTGCAGCCGTTGCGGACTACACCCCCACTCACGTCGCGAGTGAAAAAATTAAAAAGAAACAAGATACCTTCTCCATAGAACTAGAGAAAACCACAGATATCCTATTTCAACTCAGCAAAAAGAAAAAATCAAATCAAACCCTGGTGGGTTTTGCCCTTGAGACAAATGACGAGTTAGCGAATGCAAAATCCAAATTGGAAAGAAAAAACCTAGATTTCATAGTATTAAACTCTATGGCTGACCCCGGCGCAGGCTTTGCGCACGATACGAATAAAATTACAGTGATCACTAAACTAGGTGAAGTTAAAGCGTATCCTTTAAAAACCAAACAACAGGTAGCTATCGATATATCAGAGCTGATAGTTGATCATCAAAACTCGATTTAGCCACTAGTGTAAACCATTAATCGCTAAAAATCCTAATTACTTTACATTAATTATCCTGCTTAGAGACAAAATAAATTTTTGATGTTTTTATAATATTTCAAATATTTCGTTTTGTCACACCAATCTAGGACTTTTATGTTCGCTAATATTTCTGCACACCTTTATCTTATGAAAATCATGGAGATAGGTATGGAGAAAGCCCCGTCTGAAACTGCTTTAAAATTAAAAAATCAGGGTATGGATGTTGCAGAAATTGCCTCTACTGTGGCACTTCCTGCCAAGCAAATTAAAAAGTTAAAATAGTGATTTCAATAAACTTATTTTATAAATTCGAGAGTAACGTCCTAACATAAAAATCATAAACTATCTTATGAGGAACCTATGTAGCTAAATTTATTAGTAAAATGTGTTTAAAAACTTTGGCTCACTTGGTTTTGTTAAAAACAATGCTAACAAAATTAGTTTTTCTGTCGTTTTTTCTTATATTTGTTTAACTAATGATTTAAACGATATAATTATGACACATTCAAAATATATTGACCTTACTACTGATTACGGTTTCAAGCGTATTTTTGGAACCGACGTAAATAAGGATTTATTAATTGCTTTTTTGAACGATCTTTTTAGAGGAAAAAAGAATATCAAAGATATTGAATACAACAAGAACGAACACGTAGGCGATTCCCAAGAGACAGGAACTGTTATTTTTGATTTGACCTGCACAGGAGAGAACGGAGAAAGATTCATAATAGAAGTACAACGTAGTCAGCAAAGTAATCTAAAACGGCGTATGCTTTATTATGGAAGTAAGCTCATCTCTGATCAGGCTCCGAAGGGATCTCGCAGGGAATGGAACTATGCAATAAGCGAAGTCTATGTGATTGTATTGATGGATGGATTTTGTATGCCTGATGGTGATGGTAGCAAAGATTTTTTGCATGATATTTGCCTATGTAAGAGAGATTCAGGTAAAGTTTTTTATGAAGATTTAGGTTTCGTATTCATAGAATTGATTAACTTTACAAAAACTGAAAAGGACTTGGTCAGTGATCTAGATCGCTGGATACACGTACTAAAGAATATGTCCAATATGGATAGATTGCCTGGGTACTTGCGTAAACCAATATTTGAGAAATTATTTAGCATAGCTGAATATGGTAAATTAAACAAGGAGGAACGTGTTATGTACGATGTGAGCTTAAAACGCAAATGGGATGACTATTCAATCCGTGAAACGGCCAGATTAGAGGTTGAAAAGGGAAGAGAAAAGGGAAGAGAAGAAGGAAGAGAAGAAGGAAGAGAAGAAGGAAGAGAAGAAGGAAGAGAAGAAGGAATGGCTAAAGGTATGGAGAAGGGAATGGAGAAGGGCTTGGCGGAAGGAATGGAGAAAGCTCTACTTGAAACTGCTTTAAAATTAAAAAATAAGGGTATGGATGTGGTAGAAATTGCCTCCATTGTAGCGCTTCCTGTTGAGCAGATTAAAAAGTTAAAATAGTCTATAGGTTCACAAAGCTATTCAAATATATTTTTACAAAAACTGAAAAGGACTTGGTCAGTGATCTAGATCGCTGGACACACGTACTAAAGAATATGTCCAATATGGATAGATTGCCTGGGCACTTGCGTAAACCAATATTTGAGAAATTATTTAGCATAGCTGAATATGGTAAATTAAACAAGGAGGAACGTGTTATGGACGATGTGAGCTTAAAACGCAAATGGGATGACTATTCAATCCGTGAAACGGCCAGATTAGAGGTTGAAAAGGGAAGAGAAGAAGGAATGGCGGAAGGTATGGCGGAGGGTATGGAGAAAGGAATGGCGGAGGGTATGGAGAAAGGAATGGAGAAGAGTATAGAGAAAGCCCTACTTGAAATTGCTTTAAAATTAAAAAATAAGGGTATGGATGTTGCAGAAATTGCCTTCATTGTAGCGCCTCCTGTTGAGCAGATTAAAAAGTTAAAATAGTCTATAGGTCCATAAAGCTATTCAAATATATTGAATAGTTTTGTGTTTTTTTCCTGGGTCAACAAAAAGGTCACCTGAAGTATAATTTTCAAAAATTACCTAGGTTGTAGCGCTTATAGTTGTACAAATTAGTGCCTGGCGAATTGGAGAATTCCGAATGATTTTCTTTCTGCTTTGGATCCTTTTTTCAAGTTTCTGGATTATTGCTCTTCTATAACCTGCAAGTCAATTTCTCCATGGTTTACGTGGACAAGGGCAAAGCAAAGATTTTTACATTTTAACACATGCCAACCATCGGCCTTATTTGGCAAACAATCTTTTGTGATCGTTTTACTTATGGTGAATGCTTGAGCTTGTTTCAAAGAAATCTGGATGCAAGGTATCTTAGCAGATAAATGGTTGCTTAAAGCCAACTCTATACTGGGTATAAATTCCTTGCCTTGGAATATTCCTAGCTTAGTTCCTATGGAGTCCAAAGTTAAGACCTGATCAAGGTTACCGACGATTTCTTCTGTATCTATTGGGAAGAAATACAGCTCTTCCCCCCTTTCAAGTACCCGAAAACGCTCTGGACTGCTAAGCCACTGGTTCAATAAATCATGACCGGACAATAACGGCTCTGCTAGTTTCTGATCTAGTGTCCTATTTTCTTGGTTGGATGAAACTCGTATTAAGGCGGCAAAGAAACCTAAGCCGTGGGAATTCTGTGGATAAAAGTGGTACGAATACGCCTTATTTATATCCGAATAGTTTTCAACAATTCTCCAAGCGGAATCCGTTGGAATCGAAATGCTTTCAGCAGCATAATTATCTAGAATCCAATTTAAAAAATCTTCGTTTTGCTGTTTCGAATTGACATTAGAGCTCAAAAGTAAATACCCCGTAGGTTTAATGCTCGCTATTACATCGCCCAGGACTTTCTTTTTCCTTTGTAAGTGAAGATCTTGTTGACTCTGATACAAACGATCCCTTATGATTTCTTGGTCTTCGTTTACCGTTTCCTTATCTTGGGACGAATCCATTAAAACCAGATCAAAGAGGCCGGGTGTGTGCAAGAAAGTGGAAGAATCATTGTTTGAGAGCAGCACATTTGCAGAGCCCCAACGCCTTAGGTTCCTTTTTACCGTTCTATTCTTTTTCGAATCGCTTTGATTGCAAACAAGCAGCGTACTCGGGTCCAAATACGCTGTCAATAAAATCGATTTCTCACCCGCTGAAACGTCCAGGACAACCTTATTTGGTTTTGTAAGGCCTGCATGCTGAACCATATGAGCAATAAACTGCTCAGATGAATTCAAGACAAAATAGGCTCCTGCCTTTAAATACAGATCTGAAGAGTTCGGCAGTTCTTTTTTTAGATATTGTCCCAGCGGACTCCATGGGATTCGTGTAGCAAGAGGTAAATCAGAAGGCGTTTCTTTGTCAGGATTCAAAAGTATGGCAGGTGCTTTATCCCCCTTCTTCTGTGCTCTTAAAAAAGCATCCTGGTCAAAAAATGGATCTGAACCTAATTTACGAATAAGGGCATTGGGTAAAAAATTGCTCATACATTTTCTGATTAATCTATGTAAATTTACGAAATATCTGTTTTAACTGAAAAATGAAAGAATTTAAGAAGTATTACATTATACCTGCTAGCCCACAAGAGTTGTATCTCGCCTTGACCACCGAAATTACTATTCGTTTGTGGACAGGAGACCTTGTCACAATCGATCCCGTTGTGGGTGGCGAATTCTCGATGTGGGATGGTGCGATCCAAGGAAAATTTTTAGAGCTTGAACCGTATACTAAGATTGTCCAGCAATGGTATTTTGGTCAGCAGGATCTCCCTTCAATTGTTACGCTGAAACTGCATGAACATAAAAGAGGCACTTCCTTGGAAGTTAGTCAGACGAATATTCCTGAACAGGAATACGATGATATTATTGAGGGTTGGTCCGGCACCTATGTTGCCTCGTTATTGGAATTTTATGAAGAGGACGAGGATTAACCCGCTAATTTTCTTCCCTCAGAGAGATTAATCTGAGGCTTTTAATTTAATTGATGTAATTCTTTTGCACCGGAAACGCTAGATTGTTCCCTTCATAGTTTGCCCTAGTGTCCCATCAGCGTTAATTAATCAACTAATTATTTCGTAAAAAAAAGTCCTTTGCAACGCATTGACTAAAACCTATTCCTAATTTTGGTAAGGTTCTTGTTACACCATTTGTCGTTGTTTTTTACCATAAATTTACAAAAGGCCTATTGGCCAATTAACTATTTAAAAACGGTATATTTGACACGATTAATCACTTAATGAATTGCTAATAAGAACTTTTATCATGAAAAAAACTATTTTTTCTCTACTACTTTTTGCCGTTTGTGGGCTTAACGCAGCACTAGCACAATTTTCTCGTCCGATCAGTATTGGCATTGGCGGGGGACCGACCATCAACTTAACGGACCTGGCAAATGTAGATAGTAAATTTGCTGGACATATTGATGTAGATGGACTCATTACACCATTTATTTCAGCTGGTGTACATGCAGAAAAAGGTGTTTTGAGCGGGTATGGCTATAATAGTGATTTCAAAAACGATTACTATGCTTTTAATGCAAATGCCAAAGTTAGAATGGGTCAGTTCATGTCCATTCCAGATAATTACAGTTATTATAACCTTCAAAGCAGTACCTTTCATAAAATACTTGCCAATATTTATGTCGGTGCGGGTGCTGGTTTGATGAAAAATAACATTGAAAAAAATATTGCACCAGAGTATGCAACAGCGATTGAACCTAATGGCGGTTACATCTCGGATGATTTGGATGGTTTCCATTTTGTTGTCCCGGTAAATGTTGGGCTGGATGTACCTTTTGGAAGGACACTTTACGGACCGCAATGGGCAATTAACCTAAATTATCAACATACCATTACCACCAAGGATAATCTAGATGGTGTGATTAACAGCAAAAATGATCATTATGGTTATATTTCTTTGGGTGTTAAATATGCATTATTCCAAAGACCTTAAACCAATGCTAATACGCTAACTTCTACATACTAAATAACAAAATAAGGAAAAGATGAAAAGAATATTCCTAGATCGAATATACATTGCAGCCTGCTTAGCTATTTTAATGGCTGTGGTAAGTTGTACGACCTCCAACAACATTTATAAGGCGCCAAAAGTTTCAGCATTTAAGGGTGGAAAACTACCCCCTCCTCCAGGAATGGTTTATGTTCCTTCGGGAACCATTTTATTTAAAGGTTCTTTGGATAGCGGGAATGTTGGGAAAAATGTCAGCTTAAGTGCTTTCTTTATAGATGAAACTGAGGTGACCAATAAACAATACCGCGAATTCGTGAATTGGGTAGCGGACTCTATAGCTGTTACCGATTACCTTAATGATGAACAATATTTCAGAGATATTGCTAGCGAAGATGGCGAGGGAAAACAAATCGATTGGAAAAAAGTAAGACGAATCTCCCCTATTTGGAAAAGTAATGACCCGTCAATTGCCGAGAGAATTGCCCCAATGCTAGACATGAAAGGTTCAACACGAGCACTTAATCCTGAAATCGTTAAATACCGGTACTCCTACCTAAAAACCAAGGGCAATTTGAAAAAGGAATACGTAACCGACACGATTTCGGTTATTGTTGCAGAAGATATTTGGTCAAAAGATTTTCCAAATGCACAATTAACTTCGCTGGATGCAAATTACTTTACCCATCAATCCTTTGATTATTATCCGGTGATCGGGGTAACCTGGCACCAGGCCAGAGCTTATTCGGACTGGAGAGGAAAAGAAATGATGGCCAATTTGATGAAAAACTCCTATTTGAGTGGTTATAAATTGACCTTTACTTTGCCAACCGAGGCACAATGGCAGTATGCCGCTGAGGGTAAAATTGATCCTAGAGATACCATTGCAGGCGTTAGACACACCATTAATGCAGAAGATGGAAAAGAGAAGTTAGCGGTTAACTATAAACAAGGTGAGGGAACTTATTCGCGTGATGGAGCAACCTTTACACTTCCGGTGAAATCGTATACGCCAAATAAATTTGGCATCTATAATATGGCCGGGAATGTCTCTGAGTGGACTTTAGATGCCTATAGTCCTTCCGCAGTTGCTTTTGTGAACGATTTGAACCCGGTATTGCTTTATGATGCGGATCCAGAGGATGCTGATGCACTAAAGAGAAAAGTAGTTCGTGGAGGATCTTGGAAAGATAATGGAGAGCAACTAAACAGCGAAACTAGAAATTATTCGGTTGATTACGAACCGCATTCCTATACTGGATTCCGCTGTGTGATGTCTGCTTTTGAATTACCGACTATTCAAAGTAAGACTCGAAAATACTAGTAATTGATTTGTTTAGAATTAAAGATGTTTAAAATGAAAAACTGGATGATGTTAGTGGCCATGGCTTTTGGAGTTTCTCCATTGATGGCACAGATTATCGATACAATACCAGATAGTACAGCGGTTACGCCAGAACTAATGCAAATGAATTCCTCAACGGACTCCCTGGAGCCTGTTGGTGAGGTCTTAGCAGATACCATTCCTACTACTGATGGTTTCTACCAAGTGAACAATCTAGAAGATGCTGTTCCTTTTGCTTATCCTGAGGTAAACTTAAAGAATATCCGTTTTTATAAAAGAGTTTGGAGAGATATCGATTTAAAGGATGAACGTAATTACATTTACGCCGTTCCGGGAAACTCCCTGATGGAGGTCATTATGAAGGCAATCGAAACGGGTAAATTGACCCCTTACAGTGCTGAGGACGACTCGTTCAAAGGCAAGCTTTCCGCAAGCGAGGGTATGTCTAGGTTCGCCGATTCTGTTTTGGTTCCCATTTTTGATGATGAGGGGAATCAGATCGACGCACGAATGGCTTTAAATGAATTTAATCCTGAGCGCGTGACGAAATTTAGAATTAAAGAAGATATTTTCTTTGATAAACAAAGAGGACGTTTGGAAACTCGTATCATTGGTGTTGCACCTTTGATGGACATAACCACTTCTTCAGAATTAGCCTCTTCTGTTGGTTCTACTCCAGCCTTCTGGTTGTACTTCCCTCAACTTCGTTATAGTTTAGTGAAGGTTGACATCTCTGATCCGGATCGTGGCTTGTATGATATGACCATGGATGATCTTTTTGTTCAACGTAAATTTGCCAGTAAAATTATACGGGAATCTTCTCCTGGCATGTTACAACAGGCTCAGCTGGCAAAAACCGACAGCACCGGAACCACTTTAGAATTAGAGGATAAACTAGAATCCTATAAAAAGAAACTTTGGACTACTCCAAAAGGCGTGAATCCAGAAAATCTTCAGGGATACGAACAAGACTTGAAAATTCAAGAGGAAAATAAAAGAAGAAAAGAAAAACTAGAGCTTCAACACCAGGCCAGACAAGCTGAACAAGAACAGCAGTCAGAGCAGCAATTGGAAGAGCTACTACAGGAAACCACTGAAGGGGAACAACCTGCCCAGCAGCAGGAAACTCCACCAAGTGAAGAAGGAAGTAGCGAAGAGTTTCAACAATAGTTTACTTTTTTACCTCATTAAGAATAGCTACACCCTGCCGGGTTGTAGCTATTTTTTTGTCTTCACGATCTACACGCTCTGCATTCCCTTATGGGATTATGCGTTTCTTAGGTAAAGAAAATCTCAATCTTGCGAAGGTACACCACTGTAAAATTTGTACATGCACTTGCTCGGGTGCATACAGAAATCAATGCTGAAATAAACCGATGACTCACTGATAAAATAGCGTATAAAAATCGATTAGAGACCGGCTATTCAAATCTGCGGGGAAAGTGAGTATGTGCCCCAATGCTCACCGTAACACATTGACGGGACCCTCGGGAACCGCTCCATTCGATGTCCAATACATTATTCCAGAGCAGGTGATCCTGTGTTTTTCTCCCTTACAAAGAAGATGTAAATAAAAAGGGGTGCTCAATAATTTACGTATTGAGCACCCCTAATCTAGTGTTGTTTAATTTAATTTGCTGTCAAAGCAACAGCATTTAACTGTCTGGGCGAACCATCTGGTCCAACAGCTATAATGTTATCAAATATTACTCGAGTTCCTGGTGAAATTCCTTTGATGGCGGATCTCATTGCGGCACTAAAGTTATTTCCTGAGGTCGATAGGACAATTGCATCGGCCCGAGGTTTCGCGATAATCATGGAGAACTTCGTTACTCTAAAAGAGGCATCGAAATCAAAATTATCCAACTTCGCAAAAATTGCATTCTGCGCTTTGATGGCAACAGTAGCCATCGATCCTCCGGTTTTACCTGCAAATTGTGCAATCGGATCAGGAATCCTTTTAACACGAAATTCTGTTGTACTTAAGGTTTGTGTTTTGCCTGGCGCCACCTCAGCCGACACTGAAATTCGTGCTGTGCCTGGGGAACTTACCTTTACATTGTATTTCCCAGCTGAACCACTGATGCTACCGCCACTCATACTCACCTTAATTTTGTTGGTAGGAGTACCAGGGGCAGATACCGAAATGGGGTTGTTTACGCCAATATAAAGGACGTTCATTTTATCCGGTGATACCACCGCAGAAGGGCGGGCAACTTGATAGGTTTGTTGCGGGGTTCGGTATTCTTTTATCGTTCCGTCGGTTTGTTTAACCTTAATCACGCCTCCCCAAGTAAAGATTCCCTCTTTGCTCGTTGAAACTCGATAAACACCCTTACCGTCAACAATCTCCAAGTTCGAGCCATTCACGCTAATCGCGGGTTGAGATTTAGAATCAGATGCGGTCAAAAACACTTCTGCCGTGTAGGGTTGCCCTTGCACTAAATACGAAGTGGGAGCGACTGCTACCGCAGCAAATTTATCCAAATTAACCACCGCTTGGTCCATCTTTCCTAAGATCAATTTAACCATATCGGATTCAGCATTTTGTGCATCTGTTTGAATCTTGGTCAAAATGGTCATAGCCGCTGTTAACGGTGTTCCGCTGCCAAAGTTCACCTCTTCCCAACTACGTTTTCCACCAATCACTTTTTTCGGATCATTTGCCTCCAGAGAGAAGGTTACAGATTTTTGCTCTTCAGGGGTTAATAGGGCCAGTAATTTTGATCGAGTGCTGTTTATTTTTTCCTTTAACTCAGCTCCTCGTTTTTGATTAATCATCAAATTTGGTGCAATATCTTCGTTTTCGCGCATCTTCAAATCTCCGGTTTCCTCGTTATAGCCGCCGCCTTGTTTTGCGAAATCTTCTTTAATTGCGTTGATGTACTGGTTAAGGTCTTGAATTATTCCTTGTGCTTTTTTCGCCTTATCGTAAATAGGTTTTGCACGATCAGGTTCATCCTTTAGTTTGGTACTCTCAAAGGCTCCAAACAATTGCTGAACTGAATTATTTACGTTTGACTTGGACGTTTCTAAACTGTTGTTTATATTTTTAAAGGCATCCAATATTGAATCGGGTACGTTTAATGCGAGCAAGGCAAGCAAAACCAGATACAAAATATTGATCATTCGTTGCCTTGGTGTCTCTCTTCCTAATGCCATGTTAATTATTTAAAGTTTGTATTGGATGAATTACACTCGAGGCTGGTTCATAGCGCTCAGCATGTTGCCATAAACGGCATTCAATGCATTCAGGTTTTTAGCCAGTTTGTTCACCTCATCTTTAAAGGCTTTGGAGTCATCCAAAGATTCATTGAAGTTCTTCATCGTAAAACTCAAATTATCATAGAACTGATTCATAGACTGCAAATGAGAAGCAGATTCTCTCAATTCTTTTTCATACATGGTATTTAATTGACTCAAGTTCGAGGTCAATTGTTGAACCTGAATATGGTATCCTGTTGTGTTGGTATTGGAATTTGACATTTCAGCCAGATTCGCTGATGCTTTTTCAAAAGCCAAACTTAAATTATCAAATTTTGATGTTGCCAAACGTAATTTCTGAGTAAAATCATCTGTCGCCAGAGATACATCACTGATCTTATTGATGGCAGAAACTTTGTCTCCAAAATCTCTTAGACCGCGACCCAAATTCTCAATGGTGGCCGAATCAATGTTTGCATCGGTAAACATTTTGTCTAAAGAGGCAGTTGCTGAAGGTCCACTAGCAAGGTTTGTTCTTTGGGAATTACGATCAGGTAGCTCTCCGCTGAAATTTTCATCTAGTTCTGGGTATACTCTGGACCAGTCCGGTTCTGCTGGCGGTGGGTTGAAACCCATAAGGAAGAATAAGATGGCTTCTACGGTTAAACCAATACCAATCATGTAATTCGCATAAGATCCTCCAATGTGTAGGATTTTAAACAATACACCGATAATTACGATACTAGCTCCCCAAGAAATGGCAACATGTAGCCATCTCGAATTGTCTTTCTTTTTGTTCATAATGTCAATTTTGATTACCCCTTAGCGAGGGCGTTTATAAAACGTTTAAGTTCTTTTACTAATTTATACTTCTTTTTATTGAATTGTTTCACTTTACACAAAAATCGAACCGAATATAACAAAATGGTTCTGCATCTGCTGAATGTCTTCGGGCTAATTCATTAAAATGGGCAAAAATTTAGTGAATGGTTCCAAATTTACCTTTTCATTGCGATTACTTTTTTTGGAGGATATGTAAATCCAAAGTCGGTTAATCGTACTTTTTTGAACGGGATTCATCTGTTTTCCTTCGCTAATTTTAAGATTTCTATACACGAATAAATCATCATACATTCAACGTAAAACGGGCAAATGTATTGCCTAAAATGCGCCCGAAATGCCCTAACAGGCTAAGGCTATCCCATCTACTGTTCCTGTATTTTAAAGGTTATATTGTTAAAAAACATCGTTGAATTTAACGGAAAGATTTCTCTTTTTATTTTGTAAAATATTCGTACTTTACAAGCAACAATACACCCTGAGCGGATTGATTATATTAACTTAGAAAACACCTTATTATGAAAAAATTACTCGTTTTTTCCTTACTCTGCGGAGCACTCGTGAGCGCCAAAGCACAGAGTGTAGACTTTAAACTAAATCTACCACTGAATAAACCCGAAAAGATGCTCACCGTCATGAAAATGGATATTCAAGGTCAGCAAAACATTATCATGGATATGACCACCACGAGTTCGCTCAGCACCACAAAATTTGAGCAAGGGAATTATACGGTGGAAATAATTTCTGAAAAAATGAAAATGGACATGGATGCTGGGATGATGACGATCAGCTATGATTCTGAGAATCCATCAGAGGATCCAATGGCCCAAATGATGGCCACTCAAATGGACAAGTTGATCGGCAAAAAAACAACGATTGTGATGAATGAAAGAGGGAAAATGATTTCCAACGAGTCAGAGATTGAAGATCAGAACAACCAAAACCCGTTGCAAAACATGTCTATGACAGCCACTTACCCGGATAAACCAGTAAAACCGGGTGATACCTGGGAATCCCAAGCGACCAATAAAGGAGTGACCACTAAAGCGGTAAACAAATACCTAGAAAAAACGGACAAAGGGTATCTTTTAGAAAGTATTGCCGAGATGTTCGATGACCAGGAGAAATCCATAGGAACGATAAACACAACCTATACGGTTGATCCCAAAACATTTTCGACCGTACATGCCATTGTGAAAGGAAATATGGACGTTGAAGGACAAAAAATTGTCATCGATATGCAAATGGACACCCTAAAAGATTAATTTTATTTTAGTAAACAAAAACCCGGTAGAAAATTCGAGGGCACTGAAAAAGTCCCTTTAAAATGGAGGCTAAAAAAAGGAGTGGAAAACAACAGTTTTCTGCTCCTTTTTTCGTATCTTAAAGTAGGCTTTAACGGACATCAGAATGCTTTCTACCCAACAAAAAATGCAGTTCAGTTCCTATTCAGGATTGTACGATATCATTGTTCCAAAAGATAACTTGCTTCGAAAAATCAACGATCTTATCGATTTCAGTTTTATCTATGACGAGCTTTTGGCGAAGTATTGCCATACAAATGGCCGCAACGCTGAAAGTCCAATTAAAATGTTTAAGTACCTTTTATTAAAAACAATATATACCGTTTCGGATGTTGATGTTGTTGAGCGTTCCAGATATGATATGTCGTTTAAATACTTTCTTGAAATGGCCCCTGAGGAGGATGTGATCAATTCAAGTTCACTAACCAAGTTTCGCAAACTACGACTAAAAGATATGGATCTATTGAACCTGTTGATCAACAAGACCGTATCGATCGCTCTTGAAAAGGGTATTATTAAATCAAAGTCCATCATCGTAGATGCGACCCATACCCATTCCAGATCCAACCCATATACAGCACTGGAAGTACTCAAGGAACGCTCCAAGCTATTGAGAAAATCGATCTATCAGATCGATGAGGAATACAAAGAGAATCTGCCACAAAAGAATGAATCCAACGATCTGGACCAAGAGCTTGCCTATTGCAGGGAATTACAGAGGGTCCTTGATCAGGATCAATCTATCAGTGAAATACCGGCTGTAAAAGAAAAGCTGAACCTGTTGAAGGAAACCATTGAAGACACAAAAGAATACTATCTGCTCTCTAAAGATGATGAGGCCAGGCTTGGACATAAATCAAGGGATAGCAGTTTCTTTGGTTATAAAACACATCTAGCGATGACCGAGGAACGTATTATCACAGCAGCAATCGTTACTACAGGCGAAAAAGGTGATGGAGCGGAACTCCCTGGGTTATTGGAGATCAGTAGGCAGAATGGAATGGAAGTGGATACGATAATAGGCGATGCCGCATATTCTGGAAAAGACAATCTTCGACTGGCAAAAGAGCAGAACATTGATATCATCGCTAAATTGAATCCAGCAGTCAGCCAGGGATGCAGGAAAGAAGGGGATCACTTTCACTATAACAAGGACGCAGGAATGTTTGTCTGCCCGGCAGGCCATCTGGCAATCCGGAAAGCCCGTCAGGGCAAAAAGGACATTGGGAAAAATCAAGCAGACATATATTACTTTGATGTGGAGAAATGTAAGGTATGTCCACTAAGGGAAGGATGTTATAAACATGGCTCAAAAACCAAGACCTATTCAATAACCATTAAATCTGGACTCCATAAAGATCAGATGGCTTTCCAGGAAACCGATTATTATCGGAGCAAGGCTAAGGAAAGATATAAGATCGAGGCCAAGAACAGTGAGCTCAAGAATGTCCATGGATATGGAAGGGCTGATTCCTATGGTATCCAAAATATGGAAATGCAGGGTGCAATGGCCATCTTCACGGTAAACATGAAAAGAATCCTGAAATTGATCTAAAAAGGAGGAATATTATCTTAAAAACAGACTAAATGGGATGCTAAAAACTCAAATAGCAAGTCCTAGGCGATCAGAATGCCATCAAGATCATATAAGAAACTAATTTCTGGAAATCCATTAAACAAAAAATGACCGAGTTAAGGGAGATCCATACTCAGTCATTTCTTTAAGACTCATTAAAAAGTTGAGACTTTTTCAGTGCCCTCGAAAATTCTACCGGGTTTTTTTATTTTTTATGAAAAGTGCTTACGCGCTTACTTCGGCCTTGTACTCTTCTGCAGACAAAAGAGTTTCTAATTCTGCGCCGCTATTCAATTGAACACGGATAATCCAACCTTCACCATAAGGGTCAGTGTTCACCAATTCAGGGGATCCATCAATAGCCTGGTTTACTTCAATTACTGTCGCGGTAATAGGCATAAATAAATCTGAAACGGTCTTAACGGCTTCAATGGTACCGAAAATTTCATTCGCCACAACCTCTTCACCCACTGTGTTAATATCAACAAACACGATGTCGCCAAGTTCACGTTGCGCAAATGCAGTAATTCCGATCACTGCCTGATCACCCTCAACACGAATCCATTCGTGATCTTTGGTGTACTTTAATTCAGAAGGAAAATTCATGTGTTATCTTTTTGTTTTAACGCAAAAATAGGATTAAGAAAGGAGATATCAAAAAGTATTGTATTTTTACTCCCATGAATCCGAGCATCCAAAAGCTAGCGCTAATTGCAAATAAAAACCAAAAAACCATCATTGGATTGATGTCAGGAACCTCTTTGGATGGCCTTGATATCGCCTTATGTGAACTTTCTGGACATGGACAGCAAAGCCAGTTGCTCTTAAAGGAATTCATAACCATGGACTACCCAGATGAATTCCGAAGCAGAATCCGAGAAATTTTTGCCAAAAGAAACATTGACCAGCAGACGCTCTGTGGACTGAATCCTTACATCGCTGTGGTTCATGCAGAGCTAATCTTAGATGCGTTAAGCAAATGGGGTGTTGACCCCGGGCAAATTGATGCAATTGCAAGTCATGGCCAAACGGTATTTCATGCTCCGGTCTCTTTAACAGCAGACCAAAGTCTGCCCAATAGCACCTTGCAGTTGGGAGATGGAGATCACATTGCAGTGAAAACAGGTATCATTACCCTTTCTGATTTTCGACAAAAACACCTGGCCGCTGGTGCAGAAGGAGCCCCTTTGGCGGCTTATGGCGATTATTTACTTTTTAGTGATCCCCATGAAAATCGCTTTTTACTCAATATAGGGGGAATTTCTAATTTTACCTTTCTGCCTAAAATGGAATCCTCGAGGATGGCTTATGCGACAGACCTTGGCCCTGGAAACACCATCATGAACCAATACATGTTTGCTACTTTGGAAAAAGAAATGGATCAGGATGCTCTTCTGGCGCTCTCGGGAAAGGTAAACCAAACCCTTTTAGAACAGCTGATGCGTGAAGAATTTTTAACGCTGGATTTTCCGAAGACAACCGGTCCAGAGTTGTTTAATCTTACCTACCTAAATAAAGCCCTTGAGCGTTGTGGCTTGAGGGATCTTAAAGCCGAGGATATTATGGCTACCTTAAATGCTTTTTCAGCTAAGGTTATGATTGAAGGAATCAAAAAAGCTGCTACCCAGGCAGGAATTAATGACTTTTCAATTTACGTAAGTGGAGGAGGAATACATAATCCCATGCTCATGAATCAGATTCGGGACGCTTTTGGGAAAAATGTGGATTCTTTTGAAAAATTAGGGTTAAATCCAGATGCTAAGGAAGCGTGCCTATTCGCAATTTTAGCCAATGAAACCCTTTCAGGAACGCCCCAGAGTGTCCGTAAGATACAAAATTCGCCCGCTGTATGTATGGGTAAAATCAGTTTACCCTACTGATCTAAAGCCTGATGAATAAACGCCTTAAAAGGCATCATCCTTTGGTAGTTCTTGACCATGAGATCTAAGGCTCCCGTGGATTCCATTTGGTTCCTTGAGAGATTCATGTGTAAGATAAAGCTTCTGTGTTTTAGGAGGTCTATGTAGGGGTTTTCAGCCGTATAACCAGCTGGGGGTCTTTGTAGTCTATCTTCGGAGGAAAGGCTGTCGCGATCCCAGTCACCTTTTTTCAGCGATTCGATGAATTCCTGTGCATTGTAATCAATCTCCTGACGAATAGCTTCTAAATGCGCTTTATTTGGACGCCAATACCCCGCCGCCAAAAAAGTGCCTTCTGGTTCGATATGTAAATAATATTCTGGTCCATCAAGTTTGCGTCCATCCACAGATATGCCTGCAGCGAACCAGGATTTATAGGGATCCTTATTCTTTGAAAACCGAACATCACGATAGATTCTGAAAAGGCACTTCTTCGCGGAGATATCCTGATGAATATGAGGATCAAGTTCGCTTAACCTGAAAATCAGCGCTTGAATAAACTCCGTTACATTGTTCAGAGCTGCCTGATAATCCTCTTTATTATCACCAAACCATTCTCTGTTATTGTTTGCTTTCAGCTTGTTCAAAAAATCAAATGTGCTTTTTTTTATTTCCATCAGATTAAATTAAAAACATCAATAGTATGTATACCGTTGGGGCGCTAATCAATAGTCCATCGAACCGATCTAAAAAACCTCCATGACCCGGCATAATACTTCCGGAGTCTTTTATTCCTAAACTTCTCTTGAGCATCGATTCAACCAAATCTCCAAGGGTTCCAAAAACGGAAATGCAAAGAGCAACAGCGGCCCATTGAAGCTTGTTTAGGGAGCCAAAGTACGGTTGTAAAAACAACGCAATGCACAGAGCAAGTAACCCGCCTCCGATAAAACCCTCCCAGGTTTTATTGGGACTGATTCTTTGAAATAATTTATGTTTGCCAAAGGCCTTTCCACAAAGGTAAGCTCCTGTATCGTTGCTCCAGAGCAAAATCAAAAATCCCATTGGAATATATGGATCAAATTTTTCTCCCAGAAAAGCTAGCGCCACAAAGAATAGAAAAGGAACACAGGCATACCATATGCCTAAAATAGTAATTCCTAGGTCTATAAACGGGTTTTTGTGCTTTAAATATAAACTGGCAATAAACATGCAGCAAAGTAGGGGAATACAAATTCCTAGCACTTTCCATTCCAGCATCCCCAATAAAACCGCCGCACTGAGTGCGGCCAGAATCGCTGAAAAAGTAACCCCCAATCCCATCATGGGCTGGACGTCCTGATTCTTGGTTATCGCGAAAAATTCCCTTGCGGATAAGACGCCTAAAGAAGCAAAGAAAAGGACAAAAACGTATGGGTTAAATAGGGTTGCCCCTACTAATATGATGACAAAAATAATTCCGGTAATCGCTCTAGTCTTCATCTATAAAGTCTTCTTGTGTAAAACTATCCATTAAAGCGATCGCCTCAAGTTGATTTTCTTGCTCAACATATAATTCAATCACTCCAAAAAGATAAGAAGAATCCTGTTTATTTAATACAACTGCTGGTATATGGTTTTCCAAAAGCATCTGTTTGACGATTTCAGCATGCAGCACTTGATTATATACTTGTATTTTAATCCAATTTGGGCTCATGTATCGTTTTTGATTGATGCGTAAATTTATAAAAATAATATCCTATTGATAGTGTTAGGATAAAGCTGATGATGTATAATCCAACCGAGTAGGTCGTAGAACCTTGAAGATCTTCAAAAGACTTTCCACTGCGGTGATAATAAAAGGCGATAATGGTCACTGTTGCATTGTTTAAAAAATGTCCAAAGACAGGTACCCAAATGTTTTTTGTCCACCAAAAAGAATACCCAAAAACCAGTCCCAACAACATTCTAGGAAAAAATCCATAAAACTGAACATGAATTGCTGAAAAGATAATAGCGGTCACCCAAATGGCAACATGACCATTTCTAAACATCCGCTGCAAAATTTTCTGCAACGCTCCCCTAAAAAAAAACTCTTCCACAATCGCTGGAAGGATCGCCATGACCAATAGATTAAGAAGCAAAAAGCTGATGGAATCAACCATCACCAATTCTTCTGTAAGTTTGGCCATTTGGTCCTCCTGGGTACGCATCCAGGTTTCTATACCTTGAAAACTCTCTGGAAGGTGCATGCTCATATTGAGTTTACTCACGAGCTCCATCAGCGGATTGCACACCAATAAAAAAGCAAAAATTAAGGTCAAATGCATTCCAATGTCTTGCTTTTGCATTGGAAAATAAGCGTATTGTTTCCTTTCTATTCTTTGAAGAAACAAGGCGGGTAGTAAAAATGTGCCTAGGCTACTTACGGCCAAAAGGGAATACAAAAAAGCTGGACTATCTGAACCCAGCAGTGCCTGGGGATTGCTTAATTTGGATACCATATCCCCCGGGCTTATAAGCATAAAGATTATAAACGTGATTAATTGGGCTGAAACGGTCAAAAGCAAGGTTAAGCCCAATAGAATAATGAGAGAAATCCAAGGTGAGTTTTTTTCGGTGCTCATATCAATTATAGACTAAATTTCGCAACCTTCATCTGCGCAACCGGGAGCTCCTGGTTTATCAAGGGTCACTTTTGTTTCCACATTATTCTGTGTGAAATCCGCATAGCTTTTACGCAATACCTCTACAAAAGAATCTATCGGTTGGGCTCCTGATACCGCATATTTTCTATTAAATAAGAAAAACGGAACCCCTTTAATACCAATATTTGCGCCCTCTTGTATGTCTTGACGAACAAGGTCGCCGTAGTGATCACTTTGTAACGCTCCATGTGTTTCTTCCATAGGCAAACCGAGTTCAGCGGCCAAATTTAAGAGTACTTTATCCTCTTGAATGTTCAACCCTTGGGTGAAATGTGCACTAAACAGTCTTTGTTTGCAAAGCGATGCTTTTCCATATTTTTGAGCGAAATGGATGAGCTTATGTGCTTTAAAAGTATTTGCAGGAATATTGATGTCAAAGTTAATATCCAGACCGGTTTCTTTGCCCATTTGAGCAACTTGCTGGGTCATTTGCCGGGCTTGCCCCTGACTAATTCCTTTGCTTTGTTCCAGATAAGAATAGATCGTCTGACCTTCGGTGTATTGATAATCAGGACTCAGCTGATAGCTTCTATAGATGACCTGCAATTCTTTGGCAAACTCAAATTTTTGCATCGCATGATCAAAATGACTCTTCCCAATATAGCAGAATGGACACATGATGTCCGACCAAATTTCTATTATCATATCCAAAAATAAACCTTTTTTGTTACTTAAAAGAATAAAGCCTCCCTAGGTTTCTAGGAAGGCCTTTTCAGGAAAGACTTAATTAACCCGTATTGGATCTGCGGGCTTTGTAATCGGCTTATAGGGATAGGTTTTTATTTCATCCAACAGGATTTGAACCGTTTTCTCCAGTTGAGGATCTTTTCCCTGCAATAATTCTTTTGGGGTTTGCTCAACAAAAACATCTGGTGCAACTCCTTCATTCTCGATGATGTAGTTCCCATTTAAATCAAAAACACCAAAGTTTGGCGAGGTTACGCTACCTCCGTCAATCAACGGTGGATATCCTGAAATTCCGACTAATATGCCCATTGTGGTGCGACCTACTAATTTACCCAACCCTTTGAAACGAAACATATAAGGCATCATATCCCCTCCTGAACCGGCATTTTCATTAATGATCATCGCCTTGGGGCCAAAGATGCCGTTCCCCGGTGTTGTGAAGCTACGCCCATCACGGATTCCCCATCCCGAGATCAGTTCTCTGGAAAGTAAATCGATCACATAATCGGCAACCGATCCTCCTCCGTTATTCCGCTCATCCAAAAGCAGGGCCTTTTTGTCCATTTGTGAAAAATAGTACCGATTGAAGGATTCATAACCATCTCGCCCTGTATTGGGCATATATACATAGGCGATTTGCCCTTTGCTTAAGGCATCCACCTTTTTGCGGTTATTTTCAACCCAGGCTTGACGACGTAAACCAACCTCAGAAGAAAATGAAATAGGCTTGACGACCACCTGGAATGACCCTTGTAAAGTAGGTTTATCATTTAATGTCAGAATCACTTGCTTATCTACGGTATAATCAAATAAACTATAAATATCCATTTCGCCAGTTAATTCCTTGCCACCCACTCTGAGAATATACATACCCTCTTTAACCTTTCCTCCTGGTGTCGCCAGTGGAGCCCTCAAATCCGGGTTCCAATCTAAGGAACTGTATATTTTTTGAATCTGGTAACGGCCGTTCTGTATTTGGTAATCAGCGCCTAACACACCTGCAGAAACTGAAGGAGCAGAGGGTTCATCGCCTGGATAAATATAACTATGGCCAACCACCAATTCTCCGAGCATTTCGTTTAAAATATAATTCAAATCAGAGCGGTGATTTACATACGGTAGAAATTTGCTGTATTTTTTACGCGCAGCTTCCCAGTCCACGCCATGCATATTCTCAACATAAAAGAATTCCTTTTGCATGGACCATACTTCATTAAAAATTTGAGTCCATTCCTGAACGGGATCCACAAATAATTTGACTTGATCCATGGAGAGTTTTCCATGATCACCTGCCGGTTTTTGTCCAGCTTTAACAATGAAATACCCTTGTGCATTGGAATACAACATTTGTTTTCCATCACTACTGATGGTATAGGAACGTGCGTTCTCAACCAAAGGTTTTTCTTTCATTTCCTTGATGTCATAGGCAAATATGTTTCCCCCACGCATATAGATTAACATATCCTTAACCGAGCCATCAAAGGCATAAGAACCAGCCTGAATGGGAAGTGGGATAATTCGGTTGTTAATATTCTGAAAATCAACCGCAACCCTTTTCTTTCTCTTTTTAGAATCTTCCTGCTTATCTGCTTTTTCTTCCTTATCTTCCTTCTTGCCCTCTTCCTTCCTGCCCTCTTGGTTTGCGATGGTCTCCTCGTCGCTTTGCGTTTTGAACATCGAGCTGGAATCGCTCGAGAGGACAAAAGCGTAACTGCGGTATTCCACCCTTCTATCGTAGGCACTCATGTGCAAACCGGAGTTGGTTAGTCCAACATCGGTACTGGCCGTAAAAAGTAAGGAGTTTCCATCCTGGCTAAACTCTGGATCTCTGGCAGCACTCATTCCGTCCGTAATCTGGTGGGATTCGCTTGTTTCGAGGTTGTACATAAAAATAGCGCTCACACCATTGGACAGCGTGCTTGTATAGGCAATCCATTCAGAATCTGTTGACCAACTGGCTTGGAAACTATTGTACGATCTTCCAGTCTGAGAACCTAATTTATCCTGGGCAATCAATTTTACTTCTTTGCTTGAGACCTCCAAATAATATAGGTTCAAGTGCGCATCGTTAAAAAACAATTTTTTGCTGTCCGGTGACCAGACCGGATAGAAATAATAATATTGATCTCCTAATGAAATGTAGATGGGCTCATCCAATGCTTTTTGGTCTCTTAATACCAATTCATATTTTCCATTTTTATCGGATAAATACGAGATCCATTTTCCATCTGGTGACCAAGCCGCGAACCGCTCATGACTTCCAGGTGATTGGGAAATATTTCGGGCATCTCCTTTTTCTTTTGGTACAGAAAAAATTTCGCCTCTGCTTTCGAAAAGTGCTCTTTGTCCGGTTGGTGAAACACCCCAACCACGAATACTTTCTTTCAAGTCAACATAATGCGAGCGCTTATACGGGGCATCTGCATTGATTTTAATGGAAATATGCTGGCTTTTAAGATTTGCTAAATTTAGCAGGTGTAATTTTCCCGCCTGTTCGTAAACCAATTCATTTCCTCTACCTTGTAATGTGCGCACATCATAATCCGAAAAATCAGTGAGTTTTTGGATTTGTTTAGATTTAGTATCATAACTATAGACATTCACTATTTTATCCCTGTCGGATAGAAAATACACCTTCTGCCCCAACCATACGGGTTTAACATCGTTACACTTTTCCCCTGGGATAATTTCGATATCGTTTGTTTTAGTGTCAAAAATCCAAATAGAGGGCATCCCTCCACCTCGGTATCGCTTAAAGGCCACCCGGTCACGTTCGGTCGGATCATTGTTTTTGATGTAAGCCCAATACCGGCCATCCTGTGATGGTGAACCCTGATAGGCCTCTGGCATTTTAAGAGGGCCTTGCTCAGCACCCGCTAGGTTCGCTTGATAAAGTCGGGATCCTAGGGAATAGGTAAGCTCTCTCTGAGTGGTGAAGTAGACCTGCTCGTTGGATAACCATCCGCGTAATACATCTGAGGCTGGGTGTGTGGTGATGCGTTGAGGTTCTCCTCCCTCAATAGGAATCACGTACACATCTGTATTCCCATCGTAATTTCCGGAGAAAGCGATTTTTTTCCCGTCTGGAGAAAAAATTGGGTTTTGCTCAACAGCAGGGTTAACCGTTAACCGTCTGGCGTTCTCACCGTTTTTATCGGCTAGCCAAATATCTCCTCCATACACAAAAGTGACATGTTGGTCACTAATGCTGGGGTTTCGCAACAATAATGTTTCGTTCTGAGCATGGACAGGACTACTGTGTACCGCCGCTAGGCTTAGAACAAAAAGAAAACTTTTTAGCTTCATAGTTAATTGGATTGGAATGGCCATAAAAATAGAAATTAATTGCAGCATTGTTCATAGCATCACTTCTATTTTACAATTAATAGCCTGAACAGTCCCCTATAAAACACAAAACCGTCTATTTTTCGGTAGACGGTTTTGTGTTTAAGATGCGTTTAAATCATCACTCAGTAACTTGAATTTCATGTTTTGCGCTGTGGGTTTTTCCAAACATATCGGTAACCCGAATCTCAATGGTATGATTACCCTGATCAAGTTTCGGCAATTTCAATCGCCAAAGGTGATCGGAGTTTACCGGAGCACTAGGAACCCGTCCTTGAATCAATGTGTTTGCACCTTGAAAATTTAAAAGCTCCTTAAGGTAATTCGGATCCGGTTCAAGAACTCTGTTCATCGTTTTCCACTCTTTATTATCGATACTATAAGTCATTGTATCTTTCGCGGTTCCTAGGAAAAAATTTGCATACAGAAAATAGCGGTTTGCGTATTTCTTTTTTACAACCGTAGGACCAAATACACCAATGGAATAGTTTTCGTCCTTTGCAACAACTTTATAATCGAAATTATATTGATTCCCCTGAATATTTAAGATTGCATACCCTTTTGGCGTACCATCTCGCATGGTGGAATGCGGAATACCTTGTGCATTTAAACTTCCAGAATACCAGTCCCCTGAGGTTGTTCCCACATTGTATTCATGGTGCTCTTTAGCGCCTTTCCAACCATGTTCTTTTTGAGTATAGAAATTTTGTTGTTGATAATGCGTATGCGCGGATAAAGAAAGGGTATTGGGGTAATCTGCTAACAGCGCAAACAATTGGTCCCGATCTTCAATCCTGAAGGATTGGTTATTATTGGGGTTTAACGGTATATGGAAAGCAAGAATAATCAATTTGTCTTTAGGGACGAATTTAAGATCTGCCGCGATGAAATCAAGTTGATCCTGACGCAATCCTCCTTGATACCCTTTGCCGGTTTGCGGGTGTGGATAAATGATGTTATCCAAAACGATAAAATGTGCCTGGGCAATGTTAAAAGAATAGTTTGCTGGTCCGAAAGCTTTTTCAAAACTCTCGTCCGATAGCGAGTCTTGCACGACATCAAAGTTTAAATCGTGATTACCGATCACATTATACCAAGGCAATCCCATTTCATGGATCGCTTTTTTATAACTCGGGTGAAGACTTAAATCATTTCCCACCAAATCACCCAGACTAATCCCTAAAACAGGGCCTTTTTTGGTTTTAGCTTCCTGAATTACGCCTTGTCTGAAATAATCCATTTCCTGTTCATCGTAAGCTTGGGGATCTCCAAAAACAAAGGCTGAGAAGTTGGTCTGTTCTTCTTTTGCAACAAGTGCAAAATCGATGGATTTTGGTAAAGCGCCTGTAGGTTGAGATCCTTCAAATTCTAATTTGGGTGAACCGTTTGGCTTATGAATATAGTAGAATTTTGGTTGTTTGTTTTCATCAGCAGCTAAGGTATATCCAGCAGGTTTGATCACAAAGATAATATTGTCTTTCCCTACGGGTAACTCATACTTCCCTTTTTGATCGGTTTGTACGACCTGTCTCCCGTTACTAACACTCACTCCTTGTAATCCGGCCTCTTTGCGATCCAGCTTTCCATTTCCATTTTCATCAAGGTATACGGTCCCTTTAGCAAGGTCTTGGCCGAATACGCTTGTCGTCATTAAAATGGCAGCCAACGACCAGAATAGATTTTTCATATTTGCTTTTGTTTATTTTTCCCCAAACTTAGTTTTTGAGAATTAAAATTAGGTTAACTCTATATTAAGTTAACTCTTTACAAATATATTCTTCGCCTTTACGCTCCGAATAATAGAAATGTTACATGTTTTCTGACCATCGACCTCTGTAAAAGACAAAAGGACACCGAAGTGCCCTTTTGAATCATTCAAACTAACCAAAAACCCATTGTCTTATTCTTATTTTTAATTTGCTCCCTGATTGGCAATCAATGGCCATCCCGGGTTTTGATAAAGCGTTGAGCTTTCAGGAGTACCATCCGGGGAGGTAATCGTGAAATGGTCAAAAGCAATGGGGTTTAAATAATGTGCCTCTGTCCAGCTGTACCCGTTCAACACCAGATTATTTTGATTTAAATTAATACGGTAGGGTCTGATGTACGGACTTTCTGATTTAGCGGATATATTCGCTGTTTTCCCTGGTGTATTGGGTTGAATCAGCACCGATACGCCATTGCTTGTATACCATTTTTCCATAGGTCCCCATACCTTCATTCCCTCAAGAATAAGTGGTTTGGTCTTAAGCTGATCTAAAGACCTCCATCGTCTTAAATCATCATATCGGAACCCTTCTGCAACCAATTCTAATCTTCTTTCCCTTCTGATGTTGTATAAAGTTTTATCGCTTAAAATATTCCCAGCACTGTAAGCACCAAGATCGTCTTGAGCTTCCATTTCCATGTTGGTGTTGGCAATGGTGATGTTAAAATCTGGATTCACCCCAGCGCGTTCTCTAATTCTTCTCCAATAATCAGTCGCCTTGGCGTTTAATGTTTTGTTTTTTAAATAACTCGCCTCTATATAATTTAGGTAGGCCTCCGAAGCTCTGAAGATGATCGAACCGGTTGTTCCCGCTG
Organism: Sphingobacterium sp. GQ94; assembly: GCF_059758715.1. NCBI lineage: Bacteria > Pseudomonadati > Bacteroidota > Sphingobacteriia > Sphingobacteriales > Sphingobacteriaceae > Sphingobacterium > Sphingobacterium sp. GQ94. The sequence continues at coordinate 86,495 of NZ_JCAXEC010000001.1, read as the reverse complement.
AGCCTTCTGCCTGGGCAGATAAATAGCTCATTCCCTTTTTCAAGGCATAACCCGTAACATAGCGTGTTTCGGCTAGCCCAATGATGTCAGGACGCCCCTCCAGGCTTGGTGATCCATCTGAATTGTTCCGATCGGTAAACCGCAATTCCCCTGGACTTTTCATAAAAAGCTGTAAACGGTTGTCTCGTTCAGCTTTCACCAAAGAAACAGAATCATCGCCTTGATAACCAGAGCCCGAGGCATAGATTGGCAAACCATTGGCCATGGTGAAATTCTCCACTAAACCCCTTGAATAACCACTATTTCCTCCATTTGGGTTCATATAATGATTTACATGGTGAATAACATTGACATCCGTTGAAAAACTTCTCCATAACAAAACTTCACTGTAGCTACTCATGTCTATATCATTAAACATGGTAAAATAGGGGTTCGCTGAAGAGTTATATCCATTGTCCTTTTTATTATCTACCAAGGAAACCTCGTCTGCAACTTGTTCAGCCGCAGCCATAGCCTGGGTTAAAAAGAAATCAATTTCGCTATCAATCTGCAACGAGTAATTCGGGTGAGAATCTTTCCCTGGCCAGTTTGAGTTCCCGGGAACCAAGGCTGTGTTTTTATGATACGTTAACCAGCTGGCCTCATAAAGGGCAACCCGTGATTTGAACAATAAAGCCGCATGCTTTGCTATTCTATTTTTTCCATTAGGTGACACTACTTTTAATAAGTTGATGGCAGAGTCTAAGTCTGACAAGATAAAGCGCGCCACTAAATTACGTGGCTGTCTTACCGAGGCGCCAATTAATACGCCAAGATCATCCTTTAACGTGGTTTTCACAATGGGAAAATCACCTAGATTCTGAACTTTATTAAAGTATTGATAGGCGCGAAGAAAATAAGCCTCTCCAATGTAATGTGCAATGTTTTCCGTAGATCCCGATAATTTGTCTTCGTGCCATTTAGGCAATACCTGCTCAAAGAAATAATTTAGTTCTCGAATTTGGGAAAATTCATAGTCGCCTCCATTGGTTGGAACTTTCCACTCCCCAGGAACCCAGCGCGTACTGAATCCACTACTGAGTTGATTATCGGTATGGTTATCCGCCGCAAATGTGCCTAGTCCCCATCCCCCGTGAGAGGGAAAGCTATAGCGCGAGATGGTATAGGTGGCCAAATCAGCCTCCGTATTGAAGTAGTCTCCTGGTGTAATGTTCGCCAATGGAGCACGGTCCAAATAGTCATTACAACTGTTCAGGGAAAGACTAAAAAGCGCGAGCCCGAAAAAGAATATATGTTTTAATGTTGATTTCATAGACGTAAATGAATTAGAAGTTGATGTTTAAACCAAATGAATAAACCGTAGAGAATGGATAAGTCTTACCATCATTCCACCCGCCAAGACCCACTGTCTCAGGATCAAATACCTTGGACATTTTTGTAAACGTGAGTAGGTTTTCTCCAGAGGCATAAACGCGGACTTTTGAGATGCCTAAACTTGCAAGCCTAGCAGAGTTAATGTTATAGCCGATTTGTGCGTTCTTCAACCGAAGGTAAGCGGCATTTTGGATATACCTGGTTTGTGTGTTCCTGTTTTTGCCTGTGTTAAAATATGGGCGCGGCAAATAGGAATCCGTATTCACATCCATTACCCCGCTTTGAACCATCACCGAGTTTTCATCCCGGAAGAAGTCCATGTTTTCTTGGAATCCGGCTGATTGCCACATACCGCCTCCAGCTCCCCAGAAATAAGGTCCATTTGGCATATGGTCTCTTTGCCCCACACCTTGGAAGAAAATTCTAAAATCGAATCCTTTGTAAGCCCCGTTTAAATCTAAACTATAGCGGTATCTTGGCGCACTATTACCGATTATGGTGATATCTCCTGGGTTTTCTAAGGTATTTGCTCCTGCATTGATCTCCCCGTCACCATTTAGGTCAGAATACATAATATCACCCGCTTGCCACTTGGAAGAGAAACTTTGTTTAGTGTGTGCAATATGTGCATCCATCTCCTGTTGGGTTTTTGCTATACCCAGCGTAGTATATCCCCATATTTCGCCAACCTGGCGTCCATTATACCAGTTGTTTAAATTCCCTGTTTTGTTTGGGTATTTTGTAACGGTTTGCTTATCATCTGAAAGGACTGCGCGCACACCATAGGTAAAGTTCCCGATGTTATCTTTCCAGTTTACTTCAACTTCAAAGCCTTTGGAGTTCATTTCTGCGTTATTTAAGCGGGGGACCCCAGTTCCTAAGATTATCGGAAGTTCTGGAGCTGGACCAATCATGTCATACGTTTTACGTTTGTAGAGCTCAAAGCCAACGCCCAGTCTATTGTCTAAGGCTTGTAAATCAAATCCGATATTCCAGCTGGAGATTCTTTCCCATGTTAGGGTGTTTGCAATTAACCCTGGTGCACCTGCGTAATTTGTTTTTTCTCCATTTAAAAGCCAAGATGAACCGTTTACTGTAAATGGTAAAATGGAATAAAATGGATACCAATTGTTGGTATATTGGTTGCCCAGTTCACCGTAAGATCCTCTTATTTTAAAGACAGATATTTTATCTTTCCAAGTCCAGAAATCCTCATTGGCGACATTCCAGCCTGCAGAGAATGATGGGAAAAGATTCCATCTTAACTCCGAGGGGAATCGGGAAGACCCATCGTAGCGTCCATTTGCTTCAAATAAATATTTTTCTTTGTAATTGTAATTTATCCTACCAAAAAACCCTGCCGTTGCCCAGTGTTGGTATTCTCCTGAGGTTAAAGGGTTCAAGGTGGCTGTATTTAAGGTTGGAATTTGATCCGAAATCAAATCACTCATGCTTCCGCTTAAGGTCCTATACTTATTCAATTCTGAGTTAAAACCTACCAAGAATTTAAAGTGATGATCTTCGGCTACATCCAGCGTATAATCAGTAAATATATTGGTGCTGAAATACTCATCCTTACGGTTGTTCTCTGAAACGCTGGTATTTCCCGCAGGACTGTAACTTACTGCCAATGGGTACGGGTTTTCATTTACATCGTAGCTGTAAGCTTTCAGGAGTTCACTATGGCCGTTATTATTGGTGACCCTGTAGTTCAAGTTCCCGGTAATGTTCCAGTTTTTTAGTGGTCTGATACGCAGTTCTACCTGTTGATATAAAAGGTCCTTTACATTGTTCGTCCGACCTCCGTCAACCAATTGAGCAATCTCACTCGGGTCCGTAAAATAACCGTTATCATCTCTTACGGGAACCGTTGGCCATCTTCTGGCAATATTATGGTAATAAAGATCATTCATGTGCGTGGCTTTGTCATAGTTCTCGCGCACGAATCTTGTATTTGACATTAAGTCAATTTTTTCACTCAGCTTAATGTTAATTTTATTGCTGAATGAATAGCGTTGAAAATTGTCATTTGCATACTTATTTAATCCCCCTTGGTCCATAAAATTTAAAGAGCTAAAGAACTGGATATTGTCGGATCCGCCGTTCGCACTCAAAGTATGCTCCTGAGATGGAGAGAAATCTTTATAGAATTCATCAAACCAGTTTGTATTCGCGTTGGAGCCTCCATAGTATTGCCATCTATCATTAGATCCAGCAACACTCACGCTGTCTCTTTCTCCATTTTGATAGGCAATAATACGGTCTAAAACAGCCTGAGAAAACAAAGCCCCTTCACCATCATTCGCTTTCACTTCGTTGAAATAATAGGCAAATGTTTTTGAATCGAGCATGGTCGGTAACCCACGCGGTTTGCTATATCTAAAGTTGTTGTTGTAGTTTACAATCGTTCTTCCTGCTTTACCTGATTTTGTGGTAATTAAGATAACCCCGAATGGTGCGCGCGATCCATAGATTGAGGACGCAGCAGCATCCTTCAATACCGTTACGTTTTCTATATCGCTTGGATTCAACGCGTTTAAATCGCCTTCCATTCCATCGATTAAAACAAGTACGGAAGAGCTGGAACCAACCCCGATGGTTCCCGCACCACGAATATTGACGTTCATGGTTTGATTCAATTCTCCCCCTAGTCCGGAGGTTTGAACATTCAAGCCCGGAATTAAACCTTGCAGGGCTTGACCCGTGTTTTGAACAGGTCTGGCTTCAATTTCCTTGGCGCTTATGGTAGAAACCGCTCCGGTTAAATTTACTTTTTTCTGTGTGCCATAACCAACCACCACGACCTCATCCATTTCATTCGCCTTTTCTTTCAGGGTAATGGTCATCTCCTTACTTAAGGTTGAGGTAGAAAACGGAAAAAATCCAATTGAAGTAACCACAACCTCGGCCTGAGCACTAGAAACAGTTAACGTGAATTCTCCTTTTGAATTGGTGGAGGTCATCTTGGTACTTCCTTTTTCAGAAACAGTCGCTGATTCGATGGCTCGTCCTTCTTGGTTCAATACTCTTCCTGAGATGGAGAGTTGTTGATTTTGTTTACCGCTCTGGCTCGTTGAGTTTTTTGAAGAACCGGAGATTGGTTTAATCAGAATAATTTTATCCTGCACTTGAAAACTAACATTCTGATTTGCGAGCACCTTATTTAAGGCTTCCTCCAGACTGATATCCGAATCAACGATGGTTATCGAGGCTGTGTTTTTAAGTAATGATTCTTTGTATACGATTTGGTATCCACTTTTTTTGCGAATCTCATTCAGCGCCTGTTTGGCGGTAGCATTTTTTATATTTAATGAAATGGTTTGGCTGAACCCCAATGCAAAACCATTTAGTGCTAAACAAGAAAATACAATCGCCAGTCTTGATGCTTTTTTGAGCTGTCGAACCGGATTTCTTCCAGATTGTATCGTGCACTGAAAATGAGTAAAGAGTTTTTTATCCATACTATATTTAGGTGTTAAAATTTATAAAATGGTGTTATAAAAATAGGTGCAATACATGCTTTCTACCTGTATAGAGTATAAATCGGGTGAGTACCCTAAAAAATATTTTATTTTTTTTATTTGTTAAAAGAAAGGGTTCTCTCAGAGAGGTCGAATCCTGCAAAACTGGCGGAGTCCAGAAGGGATATTAATTCTTTTAGGCTATTTTCTCTAGCCAGGTAAATGGTAAATTGTTCTTTAGGGACTACCGTTGTATCGTAATCAAACTCATAATATTTCTGTAAATCTGATAGAATTTGGCTTAAATAACGGTTGTTATAATAAAGGTATCCCTCTTTCCAGGCGAGCAGCTCTTCCATTTCACCTTCTTGTAATCTGCGAACCGTGGCTTCTTTATAGTCAACCTTAATCAAATCTCCTGGAAACAAGAGTGACGATTTACCGGTATTTATCGCCTTTACATTTAAGCGCCCCTGATACAAAAGGGTTTCATCAAAACTCTGGGCCGTTTTTACATTAAAAGATGTTCCTAGGACCTGGATTAGCTGATGCTCGGTTTTCACTTCAAAAGGAATTCTCTTGTTTGATTTGGTTTGTTTTTTGACTTCAAAATATGCCTCTCCTTGGAGACTAAGCCTGCGATCTTCCAAGTAATTGGCCGAGTAACGAAGATTTGAATTTGCATTCAAATTAACTATTGATCCGTCCGGTAATTCTACTTTATAAAACCCGCCAACTCCCGTTTTTATATTTAAAACGTCCTGATTTCCCAATGGAATTTTAGCCACATTTAGGACCATTTGATTATCCGATTTGTCCAAATAAATCGCTTGGCTTTTGTCGGTCCCGATTTGAAGGCTGTCTGTTATTTTTGAAAACCTCCCTTCTTGGGTGAAGGTATTCGACTTAAAATCGGCGGTAATTTCACGTGCATGATGCTGATCAAAAAGACCAAAAATTTGCTGTCGTTTAATCAAAAAAGCACTTCCAAGGACTAAAAAAAGCGCGGCCAAAGAAAGTGCATGAAGCCTTTGCTTGGTACTTTTTCTTTTCTGAATTGAAATTGAGCCCAAAATCCGCTCATGAATTTCATTACCGACCTCTTTTTTATCTCTTTGATTCAAATTCTTCATTTTTTAGAAGAACATTAGGGTAGTGATACCTATTAAAATTGATTTTCTAAGTAAATGCAAGACCTTCGAGATATGATATTCTACGGACTTCACACTTAAGTTTAATCGTCCCGCTATTTCCTTATAACTTAAATCATCGTAGCGGCTTAATTCAAATATTGTCCTGCTTTTACTGGTTATCTTATTCCTTAACACATAATTTAGCTGTCTTTCGATGTCTTTTAAAGCGAATTCGTCATGTTCAAGGTTTACAAAGTCCAGTTCATCAATTTGGACAGTCTCTAACCTTTTCATTTTCTTTAGCACAAAAATACATTTGTTTTTGATGCAGACAGAAAGATAGGCCTTAATAGAATATTTAATCTCTAATTTATGTCTAATATTCCAAAAATCAAAAAAGACATCGTGCACCACATCTTTAGCTAGTTCTTCGTCTTTAAGAAATGCGATACATGAATCATAAAACCTCTCCCAATAGGAAAAATAAATCTCAGAAAATGCTTGCTTATCATTGTTTCGAAGTCGATTCACGAGTTCAACGTCCTGCCAGGGAACTTGATAGACTAAAGGATTGGGGTGGTTCATAAGATATAAGGTTAACAAATTACATTAATGTATTATGTATGATTTAATAATTTATTAATGTAAAAATAATTCTTAAAACTTATTGATCAACTATTTTCCAAAAAATTCATAAAAAAAATCATGGAGCTTATCAATTTCGAATCCACGTAAAATCAAGAAGTAAACCGACTTATTTCTCTGAAATGCACATGTTTAAACAAACAATATGTTTTTTTTCTACTGGTGAAACCCCCATAGTTCCTGAAGAAAGACAAGCTTGCCTAGAATTAAAAACTGATTTTGATTGGTCAACAAAAAAAATTTGCGAAATATTACTACCCATTCACAATTTGCTTAATCCAATTGTAACAAAACGGAAAATTTATACCTTTTTCTGTTACAAACCAGCAATTTCAAAATAATGCAAACTTTTTGTTTCCCAATTGTTAAACTACTATTAAATGTATACCTGGCTACATAGTGCAGCCTGGACAATGTCTATCTTTATGCAAAAACAATTCTTATGAAGTCGATCATCATTGCCTCAGATTTTTCGGAATCCTCCGTGCACGCTGCAAGGTATGCCGCGGCACTCTCCAGCGTTCTGCAGCTCAATCGTATTGTGCTTTATCATTCCTATGGAAATATTCCTACAGGAACGGAACTGCCCATTAGTGAAAAGGATACTCTCTCAGCTCATGAGAGAAGTGTGCTCGAATTGAAAAATGTACACAATGAGATTTCAAAAGTCCTTGGAGTGGATAGTGAAACAACTATAGAACTTGTGACCAACGAAATGCCTTTGGAGTTTGGCCTGAATCAACTTGCCCAGCAATGCCAGGCTGAGCTGATCGTGATGGGTGCGACAGGAAAAAGTGGTCTCGATAAACTCTTGATAGGAAGCAATACCGCCAAATTAGCTGTATCTTCTTTGCTCCCGTTGTTGATTGTACCCCATGGTACTGTCTATGAACCGATTGACAAAATTGTTTTTGCCTGCGACCTTAAACACGTGAATCAAAGTACACCCGTCGAGGAAATCGCACGTTGGTTGGAGCGTTTGGACGCTAAATTATTGGTGCTCAACGCGGCCGTAGAGGGTAAACGATTTGATCCGGACATGATCTCAGAACAATATAAGATGCACGAGCTACTCGATGGCTTCAATCCAGAGTACCATTATCAGTTAGGAGATGACAGCGCCCAGGAGATTGCTGATTTTGCAAAGCATCAAGGGGCAGGATTGGTCATTACGATACCCAAATCACATGGCTTTTTTGAGGGCTTGTTTCACCGCAGTCTTAGCAAACGTTTAGCGAACAAAACGGAAGTTCCGTTACTCCTATTAAAGGAAAAGCAATCATGAGGGCAGCGGTGAATACCCGATACGGTCCTCCACAGGTTGTCCGTATTAGCGAAATAGCAAAACCCGTACCTGGGCCAGGGGAAGTACTTGTGCGGGTTTATAGGACAAGCGTGAACCGAACGGATTGCGGCTTCAGAAGTGCTCAGTATTTTATCTCCAGATTGTTCAGTGGATTACTCCGTCCTAAAAATAAGGTGCTGGGTTGTGAATTTGCCGGCGTGATTGAAGAGGTTGCTGCTCAGGTGAGTAACTTTAAGGTGGGTGACCGCGTTTTTGGTTATGACGATAAGGGTTTCGGTGCGCATGCAGAGTTTAAAGTAATGTCCGCTCATGGCTTACTGGCCTTATTACCAAAGAATATCGATTTTGATCATGCGGCTGTACTTACTGAAGGGAGCCATTATGCGCTAAGCATTATACGGGCCGCCAAAGTGAAAACGGAGGACAAGGTTTTGGTTTATGGAGCCACAGGGGCTATTGGTACCGCTGCCGTCCAATTGTTGAAACATTTTGGTGCGTATGTGGTTGCAGTTGCCGGAACGCCCAATATTCAACTGGTGCAATCCTTGGGCGCGGATGAAGTGATCGATTACCAAACACAGGATTTTACGCAATCCGAACATCGTTTTGATTTTATCCTGGATGCCGTTGGAAAGAGCTCCTTTGGAGCCTGTAAACCTTTACTCAAATCCAAGGGCCTGTACATCTCAAGTGAATTGGGCCGGGGCTCAGAGAATATCTGGCTGTCTTTGTCTACGCCTTTTTTTGGCGGAAAAAAAGTGCTTTTCCCTATACCTTCCTTTAGCAGGCACGATCTTCTTCAATTGAGTGATCTTGCCCAGCAGCAATCTTTTCGTCCGGTGATAGATCGGGTGTTTCCTTTTGAGCAGATCATCGATGCCTACCATTATGTGGAGAAGGGGCAAAAGGTCGGAAATGTTGTACTATCGGTGGATTAAGAAAAAATCGAATTCCACCCCTTTATTTGGGGGTTAAACAAAGCGGGATCTGACTCCCCAGAGAATGGTATATATTTTTTTAAGAAAAAATAGGCGCCCTTTGGACGCCTATTTAATATCTTTCTTATATGCTTAGTCTAACACCTCTACGTTGGCAATTTCCTCATCAACGAGGATACGTCCACAGTGCTCACAAATAATAATTTTTTTGCGTTGACGAATTTCCGATTGCAACTGAGGTGGAATCTTGTTGTGACATCCCGAACAGCTATTACGCTCGATATATACGACAGCCAATCCATTACGAAAAGAATTACGCAGTTTATTAGATACTTTTAATAAACGGTCTTCTATAATTTTTTCGGCCGCATCAACCTCCTTCAACAATTGATCTTCTTCCTTCTTCGTTTCAGACGTAATGTTGTCCAATTCTTGATTTTTAATTTCCAGTTCGCCTTTATTGAACTCAAGGTTTTTTACTGTAGCATCATATGCTTCGGTTTTGTTCTTGATTTCAAATTCTGTCTCACGAATACGTTTTTCATATACCTGAATTTCCAAACCTTGAATTTCGATCTCTTTTGAAATAGCATCGTACTCACGGTTGTTCTTTACTTCATTCAGTTGTGTCTCGTATTTTTTGATTGCAGCCTGGGAATCTTTAATCATGTTCTTGCGCTTCACAATTGAATCTTCCATTTCGTCCAATTCATTACGAATTTTTTCGATACGTGTGTCTAAACCCGCGATCTCATCCTCAAGGTCCGCCACCTCGATAGGTAGCTCTCCACGTACTTGACGTATTTTATCAATCTTCGTTTGAATTGATTGCCACGCCCATAAAGCTTCTAGTTTTTGTTCTACGGTTTGTTCCATTAACTGTAGTATTTTATATGATACTATTTAAACTCTGTTTATACACCTGTATTTCAGCACCTTACAAGTTTGTGCCTTTCTACACTATCCATCGAGCGATTAAACATAGACCTAAATCTTTGTCTTGATCTGGTGATAGTGTGCAAAGATACTATTTTTCATTCAATTTCTTTAGTTTCTTTGTGTTGTCCTTTTTGCATTTTCTTTTCTGGAGTCTCTTTTTTGTTTTGGTTCCTAACAATTTGACCTTTTTTATACCGTTGGCTGATTAAAAACGACTTACAGTCCTAAAAGCAATTCGCGTATTAATGGTAATAATGTATAGGATTTGTGTTTACCGCAGTTAAAAAGACAGCGAGGCCCGGAAATTTTTTCTCCAAGAGATCCAACAGTAAATTTTGGGTAAATTGCTCACTTTCAAAATGCCCGATATCGGCAATAATAATTTCTGATTCAGCATCAAAAAATTCATGATATTTATAATCCGCTGTTATAAAAATATCTGCCCCAGATTGCTTGGCATCCTTTAAAAGAAAACCACCTGCCCCACCACACACCGCAACCCTGGAGATGGATTTTTTAACGATCTGCGTATGTCGAATAAGGTTTAAATTTAGTTTATCTTTCAGGTACTTGAAGAATTCTTCAGGCTGCATCGGATCCTTTAAATTTCCGATGGCCCCTGAACCTACATATTGATTTGGATTATCCATCGTTAGGATCTCATAAGAGACCTCTTCATACGGATGGGCTGCAAACATAGAAACCAGAATTTTTCTTTCCATCTGAGCCTGCATGATTACCTCGATCTTGGTTTCCTCTACCCGTTGGTTTTCGTCAACCTTTCCAATGTGTGGGGTGGCGCCATCACGCGGCCTGAACGTTCCATAACCGGCCGTATTAAAGCTGCAATTATCGTAATCTCCAAGTTTACCTGCACCCGCGGCAAACAAAGCCTCACGAACTTGCTCAAGATGGGCTCTGGGCACAAAGACGGAGAGCTTTTTCAACAAGCCCTTTTTAGGCCGTAGAACAGCTTGATTCTGTAGGTCTAGTCTTTGGGCAATTTTAGAACTAACACCACCCATTATGTTATCCAAATTCGTATGAATAGCATAAAGGGCAATATTATGTTGAATGGCTTTAATCACCGTTCGTTCAACATAATTACTCCCGGTGAATTTTTTTAATCCTGAGAAAACGATTGGATGGTGCGAGATAATCAAATTACATCCCTTTGCAATTGCATCATCAAGAACGCTTTCTGTACAATCTAAAGAAATTAGTGCTTTATGTACTTCTTGATTTGCATCTCCTACTATCAGGCCAGAATTATCATAGCTTTCTTGAAAACTTAAGGGCGCAATTTCTTCTAAATACGATATGATTTCTTTAATCTTCATCCTTATTTATTTTTATGTTGTTCAGATTCTTTCCACTTATCATGCTCGATCAATAACTCTCTATATTGATTAATTTTATACCAATAGCTAATAAAGTACACAAAGGTTATAACCAGCGCAACCAATTTCCAAGACAGAGGAAAAGGAAAATAAAAGGCCAGAAATGACCAGGCATAGGTCAATCCTACTCGCGATCCCGGGTTTTGATCAACGGCAATTTTTCGATCAAAAAATTCGTTGTTCAAAGAATCCGAAAGTCTTCTAGCAACCTCAAAATTCCAATAGACATTAAACATCGGAATCATCAATAACCAGGCATGTTTGGGTGCTAGACATTGGTTCTCTGGCGCGATTAACCGAAGGGTGTTTCTAATGGTGTAGGCAAATAGTCCCCAAACCGTTAGTACGATTAAAATAATAAATAGGCTCAGGCGTCCTATTTCAGCAGCAAATTCAGGCGATATTACATCTGACATGTGGTCGTATAAATTATATTGATTGGAAAATCTTTTCCATTTTTATCTTAACAAACTACCGTGGATTTCCCACCAATTTACCCTGCAAATATTAAAAATATACACGGTTTTTTATGTAAGTCGACACTCGTTTCTCTCCATTGAGAAATGCTTTTGGTGACAATGTATTCTTCACTCGCGGTTACATTACAGGCAATGCATAGTTTAGTTTCCGCTTTACAATATTTGAGAATATCCCCGAGCATTTGATTGTTCCTAAATGGGGTCTCTATAAAAATCTGTGTACTCTTCTCCTTTTGGCTTTTTAATTCGAGATCTTTTATCCCTTTGGCTCTGTCTGATTTGTCAATTGGTAGATAACCCGAAAAACTAAAATTTTGCCCATTGAAGCCTGAGGACATCAGCCCTAGCAAGATTGAGCTTGGACCAACCAGTGGAACGACTTTTATTCCCTGTTTATGCGCATGTGCAACCACATCTGCACCAGGGTCTGCCACCCCAGGGCAACCTGCTTCAGACATTAGTCCAACATCTTTTCCTTGGTGCAAGGAAGCCAGCAATTGGGCATAATTCACTTTCTCCCTGGAATATTTTCCATAATCATGTATGGTAAGCTCACTTTGAGGAGTCTTAATTCCCGCTTCTTTCAAAAATTTTCTTGCTGTTTTTTCATTTTCTACGATATATTCATTAACCTGATTTATGATATCATAATGAAGTAATGTATAAGATGCTTTATTGGCATTTTCTGCCAACGGAACAGGAATTAAATATAAGATACCCTTTGCCATGTTACAAACCTACTTAATTTGTTCAAGAAAAGTGGTATTCACCTGCCTATCCCTTGCTCAAAAGAGGAGCGTAAAAAACCAAGTATTTACCAAATTAACAGAATAATTTATTAGGCAATTGGATTGATATCAACCGTTTAATTCCATTTCTGAGTCAAAATTCCTAATTTAAGCAAACCAATAATGGAATATATTTGTCTATATCTTAGGATTTAATATATTTGAATTGAAATGGCGACACAAACGACCTCAGGCGTAAAAATATCGGTAGAGACTACCTATCAATCTGAATACTCAAATCCAGATAATGAACACTTTATGTTTGCGTATCAGATCACGATTGAGAATTTGAGCGGAAATACCGTCCAACTCGTCAGACGTCACTGGCATATATTTGATTCTATTGGTACCACCAGCATGGTTGATGGGGAGGGCGTTGTAGGTCAACAACCCATCATTTCACCCGGAGAAACCCATCAATATGTTTCAGGATGTAATTTAAAAAGTGAAATGGGATATATGGAGGGATACTACGAAATGATTCGAGAATTAGACAATTCAATCTTTCATGTTCACATCCCACGCTTCAATCTAATAGCGGGCTACAGGCTCAATTAGTGACAGCGCAAAGTAAAATACTGTATAATTTCCGATTAAACTAATAAGTACTAACAAATTTTGATAATTTTGTGCTTGGATTATTACGTCAACACATCAGCGTGAGTATATTAAGCACAGAACAAGTAAGTCATTCATTCAACGATAAATGGTTGTTTAATGACCTTCATTTTGCCCTATTAAAAGGAGATCGAGTTGCCCTAGTTGGCATCAACGGAACAGGCAAATCAACTTTATTAAAAATTTTAGCGGATTTAATTATTCCCACCAAAGGTAGGGTGGTAAAAGAAAAAGGGTTAAAGGTTGGATACCTCCCTCAAGAACCCAATTTTTCTGAATTAAATACCATCAACGATTTCATTTATAGTACAGACAATGAGCAGCAACAACTCATTAAAGAATACGAAGAACTGATTGAAAATCAAGATGTTACATCAAAAAAGTTTTTAGAATTAACGGAAAGGATTACAGAGATAAATGCCTGGGAATACGAGAATAATATAAAAACGATTCTCAACAGATTTCAAATAACCAACTTCAATCAAAAAATTAGTTCTCTTAGTGGTGGTCAGAAAAAAAGGCTTGCATTAGCAAAACTACTTATTGATGAACCGGACATTTACATTTTAGATGAGCCAACCAACCACCTGGATATTGAGACCATAGAATGGTTGGAAAAACTCCTCACTACTGGAAATAAAACAGTGCTTCTGGTTTCTCATGATCGGTATTTTTTGGATAATATTTGTACCGAAATTCGCGAGCTTGACAAGGGATCTGTATATACCTATAAAGGAAACTATGGATACTTTCTAGAAAAAAAATCAGAGCGTGAGGCTAGTGAAATCCAAAGTGCAGATAAAGCAAGAAACCTTTGGCGTAAAGAGCTTGAATGGATGCGACGCCAACCCAAGGCTCGAGGAACAAAATCAAAATCACGGATTGAATCCTTTTATGATTTAGAAGAAAGATCCAAAGGTCCAAGCAAGAAAGACAATGTCGAATTGAGTGTTAAAGTTGCCCGCCAAGGAAGCAAAATATTAGAGTTAAATAAGGTCAATATTACCTTCAATAACATAGAAATTATTCATTCATTTTCTTATGTATTTAAAAAAGGTGACCGCATAGGTTTAGCAGGAAAAAATGGAAGTGGTAAATCTACGTTCTTAAATTTAATAACTGGAAACCTCAAACCCGACTCAGGAGAAATAGCGGTTGGGGAAACAACGAAGTATGGCTATTACCGCCAGGAGGGATTAAGTTTTAATGCCAATGAACGGGTCATTGATATCGTCAAAAATATTGCTGATTTTATTGAAATGAAAAACGGAGAGGTGATAACGGCATCTCAATTGTTAACCAAATTCCTCTTCCCTCCCGAAAAACAATTTGGGATGGTAAGTAAATTAAGTGGTGGTGAAAAAAAGAGGTTGCATTTAATGCGCGTCTTAATGGCCAATCCAAACTTCTTAATTTTAGATGAGCCATCAAACGATTTAGACATTGACACGCTAAATGTGTTGGAAGATTTCTTAGATCAATTCCCAGGAATCTTGGTTTTGGTTTCTCACGATAGATACCTCCTCGATAAATTAACAGACCAACTTTTTATATTCCCCGGAGATGGTGATGTCATTATATACAACGGAAACTATGCAGACTTCAAACTAGAGCAAGACGCTGCTTTAAAGAAACCGGCAAAGAAAATTGAAAAAGAAAAACAAGTAGAGAATAAACAAAAGAAATTAAATTATAAGGAGCTTCGCGAATATGAAATGTTGGAGTCTGAGATAAACCAACTCGAAGAAAAGATTAAAGAGTTGACAGAGAAGTTATCCAATACACATGATCATGTTGAGCTTCAAAAGTTATCGGAAAAAATTGACGCCAACAAAAACCACCTAGAAGAAAAGTCGGAAAGATGGTTGACGTTGGCCGAAAACATGTAAGCGTTCCACGTGAAACCCGATAGAAAAAAATGCAAAGTGAAACCTTGTTTCACGTGAAACTTTAAAAAAGAATATGTTCAAGAAATATAATGTAATCGTTGTCGGAGCCGGACATGCCGGATGTGAAGCAGCAGCGGCGGCGGCCAACCTAGGCTCGTCTGTTTTATTGATCACCATGAACATGGGAGTCATTGCACAGATGAGTTGTAACCCGGCAATTGGTGGGGTAGCCAAAGGACAAATAGTAAGAGAAATAGACGCGATGGGTGGATACACAGGAATCATCGCAGATAAGTCGACTATACAGTTTCGCATGTTAAACCTTTCAAAAGGCCCAGCGATGTGGAGTCCAAGAACCCAAAATGATCGGATGCGATTCGCTGAAGAATGGAGACTTCAACTCGAAGCACTTCCAAATATTGATATGTGGCAAGATACAGTAAAAGAAGTAATCGTAGAAAATGGAAGAGCAAAGGGTGTAATCACCTCCTTAGGAATACGCATAGAATCAGATGCCGTTGTTTTGACCAACGGAACTTTTTTAAACGGCTTGATTCATATCGGTGAAAAAAAGTTTGGTGGAGGCAGGACGGGTGAAAAATCCTCAACTGGACTGACTGAACAATTGGTATCATTAGGGTTCGAATCAGGTCGAATGAAAACCGGTACTCCTCCCCGAGTTGATGGAAGAAGTTTAGATTATTCTAAAATGGAAGAGCAATGGGGTGATGAGAAAAAAGGAAAGTTTTCGTATACCGATGTGGAAATTCCAACAGAACAAAGATGCTGCTGGATTACCTATACAAATTCAAAAGTACACGAGATTTTAAAAACAGGCTTTGAAAAATCTCCAATGTTTACCGGTAGGATAAAAGGATTGGGTCCCCGCTATTGTCCTTCCATAGAAGATAAAATAAATCGTTTTGCGGAAAGAGATCGTCATCAAATTTTTGTAGAACCTGAGGGTTTCAAAACTGTTGAAATATATGTTAATGGGTTTTCAACCTCCTTACCAGAAGACGTACAATTAAAAGCACTTCGTTTAATTCCAGGTTTCGAAAATGCAAAAATGTATAGGCCAGGATATGCGATCGAATACGATTATTTCCCGCCTATGCAATTGGATTTGACCTTGGAAACCTTGAGTGTAAAACACCTATTCTTTGCCGGACAAATTAACGGAACAACCGGATATGAAGAAGCCGGTGCACAAGGATTTATCGCGGGTATAAACGCCCATCAAAGAATTAATGATTTACATGAATTAATTCTCAAAAGGGCGGAATCCTATATCGGCGTTTTGATTGACGACCTGGTTACCAAAGGAACCGATGAGCCTTATAGAATGTTCACCTCACGAGCCGAACATAGGTTGCTTTTGCGTCAAGACAATGCCGACATACGCCTCACCCCTATTGCACATAAACTCGGCTTGGTTTCTGATGAAAGATTAGAAACAGTAAATGAGAAAATAAAAAATTCGGATGACATTGTACACTATTTACGGAAAAATTCGGCGGACCCTGAACGCGTAAACGCAACGCTATTGGAGAAAGGTTCTTCTCAAATAATCCAGAAGACCAGATTTTTTAATATCTTATCAAGACCTCAAATTGAGATAGCCGACCTGATTAAGTCTGATCCGAACTTAGCAGATTACCTATCATCGTTTGATCTGGAAACAATTGAACAGGCTGAAATTAAAGTAAAATACGAAACATATTTCGAGAAGGAATTAGAAATAGTGGCAAAAATGAGAAAGATGGAAGATCAAGAAATAAATCCAGAATTTGATTATACGCAACTAAAATCACTGTCCATCGAAGCTCGGCAAAAACTCATGAAAGTTAAACCACGAACATTAGGTCAAGCATCCCGAATTTCAGGTGTCTCTCCTGCAGATATTACTGTTTTGATGGTTCATATGAATTAACTTATTGATTATCAACACGTTGAAGTAAATTTATTTACAATTAAAATAAAGCGATATAAGACATTATTTTTATTTCTATGACTAGAGTTTCCAAAAAAGCTAAAAATCCTTTAAATCAACTAAAAATAGCCTTATTTAAAAACATAGGTCTTGTGTTGATTATGATGGTTCTATCCCTTAGTTTTATTAAATGTGCAAACATGCAAAAACCAACCGGAGGACCGAAAGATTCGATAGCGCCGAAATTATTAGAAGTTACTCCAGTAAATCTGTCTAAAAATTTCAAAGACAAGGAGATCATTTTAACGTTTGATGAATTTATAAAAACAGTAAACCCGCAAAAGGAATTTAGCATCTCGCCTGATTTAGGAACACAGCCTATTTATAAAATAAAGAAAAAGAATTTCATAATAGAGCTTCCTGACTCTCTGGAAGAAAATACGACTTACACCATAAATTTAGGAAAAGGCTTAGTTGATTTTAATGAAGGGAATCCATTCATAAATTACAATTATGTTTTTTCCACCGGTGCAGAATTAGATTCTTTGAGCATTTCAGGTCAAGTAAAAAACGGATATACCAAAGAATTTGATTTGCAAAAAGACAAAGAAGTAATTGCTATCTTGATTCCTACAGCTAAAGATTCAATTTTTGGAAAGAAAAAAGCTTCTTATTATACCACTGTCGATTCTTCCGGGAATTTTGTCTTTAATAATCTACGAGAAGATACCTATAGAGTTTATGCACTAAAAGACCTAAAT
Source organism: Sphingobacterium sp. GQ94 (assembly GCF_059758715.1). Classification (NCBI taxonomy): domain Bacteria; kingdom Pseudomonadati; phylum Bacteroidota; class Sphingobacteriia; order Sphingobacteriales; family Sphingobacteriaceae; genus Sphingobacterium; species Sphingobacterium sp. GQ94. The sequence goes on along the minus strand of NZ_JCAXEC010000001.1, from coordinate 68,831 downwards.
AGTGATAAGATCTATAACAGTAATGAAGAATGGATTGGTTTCCTAAATGATAGCATTCCCCTAAGTGCGAATGTCTCGGGATTAAAACTTGAATATACTAAAGGCAAGCCAACCGTATTTAGAAATCTAGAAAAGAAGATTGATGCAGATGGTGCAGTCTTATTGACCTTTAACCGGGAAGTAGAAGACATTGGTTTAAAACTATTAGAACCAGAAAATCTTGATGCCAATAAGATTGTAAAGATTAATCCTGGACAAGATTCCGCAAAAATATATCTGGAATCATTTGAGTATGACTCGCTCAAAATTGAACTTAGTGAGTTGGGTGAAATACGCGATACTATTGAAATTAGAAAAGGAAAAAACATTAAGGTTGACAAATCAATAGTCCCTAAATTAAATATTTCCAATAAAGTCGACCGTATAAAACATATTGAACTTACCTCCTCCTACCCGATCGCATCGGTGGATAAAAATAAAATTCTCATACTGGAAGATTCGGTTTCCAAAAGAAACTTTCAATTACAACAAGATACCCTCAATAAGGAGCTCTACCACATTCGCTACAATTGGAAACCAAATATTAATTATGAACTGGTTCTTGAGGAAAAAGCGATGCTTGGACCCTTCGATGAATTCAATAAAGAACTCAAAACTCCATTCACGCTAAATGAAACTGAAAATTATGGAGATATTACCATAACCTTTACTGGACTCGATACGCTAAATAACTACCTGGTAGAATTAATTGATGATAAAAAGGAAAAGATATTCAACCGCTCAAAAATTCCGCTAACCCATCAGATATCCTACAAAAAATTCCCAGGCGGAAAATACACACTTCGCGTTATCGAAGATAGCAACAATAATGGAAAATGGGATTCCGGAGATGTTTACCAGAAAAAACAGGCAGAAAGACTATGGTATTTAGGTAGAGAATTTACCATAAGAGCAAATTGGGAACAAAACGAAACTGTACCCGTTGCTTTTCAATAATTCTATTGATTAAACCAGGAACTATACAACACGTAATTATGGGGCAGTTGCTTCAAAAGGTTTAACTGCTCGGTGGTTAACGGCTTTATTTTTTTTGCAGGAACACCCGCATAGAGATAACCAGATTCACAGATGGAATTCTCAAGGACCACTGCCCCAGCTGCAACAATCACGTTGCTTTGCACATGGACTTTATCCATGACAATTGCACCCATACCTATGAGTACATGATCCTCAATTCTACATCCATGTATAATTGCATTATGGCCAATATTAACATAATTGCCTATATCTGTCCCATTCTTTAAGTAGGTTCCATGAATACATACATTATCCTGTATATTGGAATAGCGTCCAATACGGATATAATTTACATCGGCCCGAATAACAGCATTAAACCAAACCGAACAATGGTCAGAAATATGGGCATCCCCAACAATTGTGCAATTAGGCGCTATAAAACAATCTTCTGCTATTTCAGGGGATATTCCCTTTACCGGTAGAATAGTGGCCATAATGTCTCCTTTTACAATTAAAGTATGGTATCTTCTAAAATATCTGCATGATTAGGGTAATCGGTCGTATAATGAAGTCCTCTGCTTTCCTTTCTTTGCATCGCCGATTTAACAACCAAATAGGAAACCTGGATCACATTTCTCACCTCACAAAGCTTCACAGAAAGTTTCGTGTTCTTATAGAAAGATTCCGTTTCTTTATAAAGTAACCCCAATCGGCTCATTGCTCTTTCCAATCTGAAATCGGAACGAACTATACCCACATAATCGCTCATCAGTTTTTGTGTTTCTCTTAAATTATGGGTAACCAAAATATCCTCATTCGAGAGTTGCGTATTAGAGTCATCCCAACTTGGAACATTACTTTCAATTGAAAAAGTCGAGAAACTTTTGCTTGAATGTTCAAAAATACGATGTGCATACACGGCAGCCTCTAATAAAGAGTTGGAAGCCAATCTATTCGCTCCATGTAAACCTGTAGAAGAGCATTCTCCACATGCGTATAATCCTTTAATGGATGTTGCTCCATGCTGATCCACCATAATCCCACCACATAAATAATGAGCTGCTGGAGAAACCGGAATCAAATCCTTAGTCATATCCAAGCCTATGGATAAACATTTTTCATAAATATTGGGAAAATGAGATAAAATATCTGCTTTGGAGCGATGTCTTATATCTAAATAGACAAAATCGGTACCTGATTTTTTCATTTCCGAATCTATAGCCCGAGCAACAATATCCCGTGGGGCTAGTGAACCACGCTTGTCATATTCCTCCATAAACGATTCACCATTGCTCCTTTTTAAGATGCCACCGAAACCCCTTACCGCCTCAGAGATTAAAAACGCGGGATACTCACTTGGATTGTACAAGGCAGTAGGGTGAAACTGAATAAACTCCATGTTGCGAACACGGCCTTTAGCCCTGTAAACCATGGCAATACCATCACCTGTTGCAATTGTTGGATTGGTTGTGCTAGAATAAATATGTCCGGCACCACCGCTGGCCATTAAGGTTACTTTGGAAAGTATCTTTTCTACAATTCTACTCTTGGTATTTAATGCATAAATACCATAACAATGTATGTCTTTAGAACGCTTATCAACATGCTGACCCAAATGATGCTGAGTGATCAGGTCTACGGCAAAATAATGTGTTAGGATTTCTATATTAGGTTCGGCATGAATTTTTTCTAATAAAGCACGTTCAATTTCATAACCTGTTATATCCTTATAATGAAGAATCCTGTGCATCGAATGTCCTCCTTCTTTGGCCAAATCATACCCACCTGATGCCTCCTTATCAAAGGAAGTTCCATAGGATATTAATTCATCAATCCGCTGGGGACCTTCTTTAACCACATTTTCCACGACCTGTTTATCACACAGACCATCTCCAGCAATAAGGGTATCTATTATATGGTTTTCAAAACTATCCGTTTGATCCGTAACCACCGCCACGCCACCTTGTGCATATTTGGTATTCGACTCATCCTCATTCGATTTAGTAACGATAAGAACTTTACCTAAACTGGCCGCCTTTAGTGCAAAACTCAACCCAGCAATTCCTGATCCTATGATTAAAAAATCAACTTTTCTATCCCCCATTGTTTCAATTATTGTAATGATCTATTAAATACTACGTATACAACAAATTAACAAAATATGTGCAAAACTTGTAAGTAACTCGTGTATTAAAATTTAAAACTTTATTTTATTCCACAATACTACCAATTTTCAAACAAGTTTTCCTTAAATCCTAAGAGAAAGACTAGGCTATATTAACATTTTCTAAAAAATTAAGAATACACATATGAATATGGAAAAAATAAAGGCATTAAAAAACTAAACCTGATAATCAATGTGTAAGGCTTAAAATCATGTGGAAAACTTGTTTATAAATAGTCATTTTTCAATAATAAAAATATAATTCAAATGAATTATCCCCATTTTCCACACCCTAATAAACAATAGTTTATTCTTTTATAAAAAAGATTATTATTTATTGAAAAAAGGGAATGTGGATTTCGTTTCATTTTCTTTGTTTACTTTTGTGTTATTGAATAGTCAAACACTGAAATCAATTTATTTACAGCAAATGAATACAACTTTTAAAACAGATTTGGAGGCCAAAGGCTATATCGATGTTGCAATCGATCCAAATATTGATTTAATCGAAGAAATCAAAAGGTTGAAACAAGAAAAGAATGCGGTAATCCTTGCTCATTATTATCAAGAGTCTGAAATACAGGATATTGCAGATTATATTGGTGATAGTTTAGGTTTATCTCAACAAGCTGCAAAGACTAGTGCAGATGTTATTGTTTTTGCAGGGGTTCATTTTATGGCCGAGACGGCGAAAATCCTTTCTCCAAGTAAAAAAGTTTTATTACCTGATTTGAAAGCTGGATGTTCTTTATCAGACAGTTGTCCACCTCATTTGTTTGCAAAATTTAAAGAAAAATACCCTGATCACCTGGTCATAACGTATGTTAATTGTACAGCTGAGCTAAAGGCTTTATCGGACATCGTTTGTACCTCAAGTAATGCTGTTCAGATTGTAGAGAGTTTACCCAAAGATCAAAAAATAATATTCGGACCTGATAAAAATCTGGGGGAATATGTGAAAAAGAAAACGGGTAGGGATTTGGTGCTTTGGAATGGGGCGTGTATGGTGCATGAGATTTTTTCTCAAGATAAAATTGAGGCTTTAAGGGCTGAAAATCCAAATGCTAAATTTATTGCACATCCAGAATGCGAGGAGCATATTTTGAATCAAGCAGATTACGTCGGTTCTACCTCAGGTATGTTAAAGTTTACAATAGAGGATCCTAGCAATACGTTTATTGTCGCTACAGAATCTGGTATTTTGCATCAAATGCAAAAAAACAGTCCTTCGAAGACTTTTATACCAGCTCCTCCAAATACGGTTTGTGCGTGTAATGATTGTCCTCATATGAAGCTAAATACGTTAGAAAAGCTTTATAATTGTTTAAAATACGAACTTCCGGAGATAACCTTAGAAGAAGATATTATAAAAAGAGCGCAAAAACCAATTGAGCGTATGTTGGAAATTTCTGCTAAACTAGGATTATAAATATGAGTATGTTTGATAATATAGATAAAACGAATATTGCGGAATTAGGGGAATTCGGATTAATTTCCCATTTAACGAATTCGGTTAAGCTTACCCAAAAAAGCAGTATTAAAGGGATCGGTGATGATGCCGCAGTATTGGATTTCTCGGGAAAAAAGACGCTTATTTCTACTGATTTATTATTGGAAAATGTACATTTTGATTTGCGTTATGTACCGCTAAAACATTTAGGGTATAAGGCGATCCAGGTCAATTTAAGCGATATCTATGCCATGAACGGTATAGCCTCACAGGTGACTATTTCTATCGGTTTATCTTCTAAATTTCCATTGGAGGCCATTGAGGAAATTTATGAAGGAGCATTAATTGCTTGTCAGAAATACAACATAGATTTAATTGGTGGTGATACAAGTACTTCAGCCCAAGGATTAGTGATTTCTGTTACCAGTATAGGATATGCAGATGCTGATGATATTGCTTATCGTTCAGGTGCCAAAGAAGGTGATCTGATCTGTGTATCAGGTGACTTGGGTGGGGCGTATGTTGGTTTGCAATTGTTAGAACGTGAGAAACAAATCTATCTTGAAAATCCTAAAATACAACCTGATTTAGAAGGTAAGGATTACATCATTGAAAGGCAATTAAAGCCTGAGGCCAGAAAAGATGTTGTGGAACTTCTGGAAGCTATTTCCGTAAAGCCTCATGCCATGATTGATGTATCAGATGGACTAGCATCCGAGATTATTCATATTTGTAATGCTTCTAAGGTAGGTTGTAAAGTATATGAGGAAAAAATTCCAATAGATCCAATGACGTATGAAACGGCCAGAGATTTTGGATTAGATCCCACAGTTTGTGCTTTAAGTGGTGGTGAGGATTATGAATTGTTATTTACGGTTCCCCAGTCAGATTATGATAAAGTAAAAAATCAATTGGATATTACTATTATTGGTCATATAACGCAATCCTCTGAAGGTTTTCAATTGATTTCTAAATCAGGAAATGTGCACGAATTAAAAGCGCAAGGCTGGAATGCCTTTCATTAAATTACCGTAGTCTCCCCTATTTTTTTAGGAGAGATTACGCTTGTTATTTCGTTCAATTCAGGTTTGTATCACCCCTACATTGTATTTTTCCAATATACTCTGGTGTGAGGCAGCTAGAATTCCCATTGAGATAATTTTTCGTGTTTCGGCAGGATCTATGACCCCATCAACCCACATTCTGGATGCTGCATAGTATGGACTTAATTGTCTATTATAACGGTCTTCTATTTCTGTTAATAATTTTTCCTTTTCGAGTTCACTTAGTTCTACAGTTTTAGATTTTAAAGAGGCTTCTTGTATTTGCAGCAACGTTTTACCGGCTACAGCACCACTCATTACAGCTATTTTCGCCGTTGGCCATGCATAGATTAGTCGTGGATCGTAGGCCTTACCACACATGGCATAATTTCCTGCCCCATAACTATTTCCTAAAATAAATGTGAATTTTGGCACAATTGAGTTTGCCATTGCATTAACCATTTTTGCCCCATCTTTGATAATTCCCCCTTGCTCAGAACGGGATCCCACCATAAATCCGGTTATGTCCTGCATAAAAACCAATGGAATCTTTTGTTGGTTACAGTTCATGATAAACCGTGCGGCCTTATCGGCTGAATCTGAATAAATAACACCTCCCATTTGCATTTCAGTAGAATTACCAGGTTTTTTTGCTTTTACGACCTCTCTTTGATTTGCAACAATACCAACAGCCCACCCATCTATTCTACAAAGTGCACAGATTAATGTTTTTCCATAGTCTTTTTTGTATTCTTCTATTGACCCTTTATCTACAATTGATTTTAAAATTTCAATCATATTATAAGGTTTTAAACGATCCTCAGGAAGGTAATCGTATAGTTTTTCAATGGTATATTCTGGAGCAATAGAAGCTATTCTGGAATAATTGAATTTTGGATCTTCCCCAAATTTATCAACGATATTTTGGATAGCCTGTAAACAAGCCTGATCATTTGGATATTTGTTATCGGTTACTCCTGATATTTCACAATGGGTAGCGGCTCCTCCTAGGCTTTCATTATCGATCACCTCACCAATGGAAGATTTTACCAGATAGGATCCCGCTAGAAATACAGATCCTGTTCCCTCAACGATCAAGGCATAATCTGACATGATGGGCAAATAGGCCCCCCCTGCTACGCATGAACCCATGATGGCCGCTATCTGCGGAATTCCCATTGCGGATATTTTGGCATTGTTTCTAAATATTCGTCCAAAATGTTCTTTATCCGGGAAAATTTCGTCTTGCATTGGCAGGTAAACACCTGCAGAATCCACCAGATAGATAATGGGTAGATGATTTTCGATAGCTATTTCCTGCGCTCTTAAATTTTTTTTGCAGCTCATTGGGAACCAAGCGCCGGCCTTTACAGTGGCATCGTTTGAAACCACTATGCATAAGCGTCCTTTTACTTTTCCCATAACCACGACCACACCTGCATTGGGACAACCGCCATGTTCTTCATAAAGCTCATCTGCTGCAAAACGTCCGATTTCAAGATATTCGCTGTCTTTATCTATTAGGTATAAAATGCGTTCCCAAGCCGTTAATTTTCCCTTTTCATGTTGTTTTTGTATTTTATCTAAACCACCTCCCAACAGGAGTTTTTCTCTTTTTTTGTGGAGCTCATCTAGCAATTTTCGCATAGTGTTTTAAGATAATGTAATTTATAAGGGTTAAAAAGTAATATATTTTATAAATATCATAAAATATAATTTGTTTTTTACAATATTTGTAAAGAATATTTGTAACCAAAATAGAAACTTAATTAAAATAAAATTATGAATTACGTCAATTCTGAAGAACAATTATCGTTGATCAAGGAAAGTGCACGAAATTTTGCTCACACAAATATACTTCCATTTGTGATGAAATGGGATGAAGAGCAGGTTTTTCCAATTCACGTATTTAAAAAACTTGGAGAGCTTGGTTTTATGGGAATTTTGGTTCCTGAGCAATATGGAGGTTCTGGTTTGAGTTACCAAGAATATATTACGGTTTTAGATGAGATTTCTAAAGTATGTGGTTCGATTGGATTATCTGTTGCAGCGCACAATTCGTTGTGCACCAATCATATACTTTCCTTTGGTAATGAACAACAAAAAATGAAATATCTTCCTAAATTAGCCAGTGCAGAATGGATTGGAGCATGGGGATTAACCGAACCCGGATCGGGTTCTGATGCCGGGGGTATGAATACAACAGCAATTCAACAAGGTGATTTTTTTATTCTTAATGGGGATAAAACATTTATTACGCATGCGATTTCCGGAGATATTGCCGTGGTGATGGCTCGAACTGGGGAAAAAGGAGATAATAAGGGGATTTCCGCATTTATTGTTGAAAAAGGTACAGAGGGTTTTTCAGCCGGAGCTAAATTGAACAAACTAGGAATGAGAGCTTCGGAAACAGCTAGTTTATATTTTGATCAGTGCAAAATTCACAAAGATCAATTGATTGGTGAGGTTGGAGAGGGTTTCGTGCAAGCATTGAAATTATTGGATGGTGGTCGTATTTCCATTGCCGCGCTGTCTTTGGGTATTGCTAGAGGGGCTTATGAATGTGCTTTGCGGTACGCCAATGAAAGAGAACAATTTAAATCTAAGATTTTTGATTTTCAGGCTGTGAGTTTTAATTTAGCAGATATGGCCACTAAAATAAGCGCTTCAGAGTTATTGATTAGACAGGCGGGTTACTTAAAAGATCATGGAAAAAAGGCCACTAAAGCTGGGGCGATGGCTAAATTATTTGCCTCCGAGGTTGCCGTTGAAGTCTCGAACGAAGCCGTTCAAATATTGGGAGGCTATGGCTTTACCAAAGATTTTCCTGCTGAAAAGTTTTTTAGAGATGCAAAATTATGTACCATTGGCGAGGGAACGAGCTCAATTCAGCGCATGGTTATTGCTAGAGAAATAAAGAAAGATGTCCAATAATAAATCCATATCGATTGTAGATTGCCCCAGGGATGCGATCCAAAGCATGAGCTATCAGATCCCTACGGCCAAGAAAATAGCTTATCTGAATAAATTGATTCAAAGTGAGTTATTTGACTGCATCGATTTTGGAAGTTTTGTTTCTGCAAGGGCTGTGCCTCAGATGAGTGATACGGAGGCTGTTATTGAGGGTTTACATAAAGATAAAGCGGTTAAATTATTAGCAATAATTGCCAGTATAAAGGGAGCTGAAAGAGCTACACAATTTGAAAAGGTTGATTATTTAGGGTATCCTTTTTCAATTTCTGAAACCTTTCAAAAAAACAATACCCGCCAGAGTATAAATGAATCGTTCGATACGGTTCGTCAGGTTTTGGACCTGGTCGCCAGTAAAAGCAAGCAAAGTTTACTGGTGTATATTTCGATGGCCTTTGGAAACCCGTATGGAGATCCTTGGGATATGGATTTAGTATCGTATTGGGTAGAACAATTAATATCTGTTGGTGTTTCTCGTTTTTCTTTGGCTGACACAACCTCCCAGGCAACCCCTAATGATGTAAAGGATTTGTTTTCCAAATTAAGAGTTGATTTTCCGTCGATAGATTTTAATGCGCATTTGCATTCCAGATCTGAGACGGCCATGTTGAAAGTGGAAGCGGCCTATCAGGGAGGATGCAGAGCGTTTGAGGGAGCGATATTGGGATATGGAGGGTGCCAGTTCACGAAAAATGAATTGATCGGTAATATCCCTTCTGAATTATTGGTTAATCGGTTTAAAAAAGAGAAATCAGCGCCTATTTTTCAATTGATGGATGAATTTCAAAACATGATACGTCATGATTTATAATTTTATTAAAACCAGTATTCAAGGACATGTTTTTAGCTTGACCTTAGATCGTGATTCAAAAAGAAATGCTTTTGGTCCCACCATGGTCAATGAGGTTGCGCATGCAATTTCAATAGCGAACGATCTTAAGCAGGTAAAAGTTGTTGTTTTAAATGCCAATGGCCGCGTTTTTTGTGCAGGAATGGATCTTAATACCTATCAACATCCTGAATTAGAAGAACGGAATCCGAACATTGAAAACAAGCTTATTTCCTTGGGACAGGTCATGGACGGGTTACTAAAACCCTCGGTAGCGGTTGTCCAGGGGGATGTCATTGGTGGCGGATTTTTATTTATTTTAGGATGCAGTTATGTGTTTGCCCAAAAGGATGTATCCTTCAAATTACCTGAGCTCTCTTTTGGTATTTTTCCTTTTCAGGTCATGGCTAGTTTACTTCGGGTAATGCCCGAAAAAAAGGTTCTTCAACTCTGTTTGGATACACAGGGTTTTTCAACCCAAAAAGCCATGGATTACGGAATTGTAGATGGTCTTTTAGAAGAGAATAAATTACAGCTTCTTTTGGATTCTTTTGCTGATAAGAGTTCGCATGCTATGCAAGCAGGGATGAATGCACTTAAACAAATTCGGGAAATTCAGGGGGATAAACAATATGATTTTCTCCTCGAATCGTTACAGGCCTTAAAGGATCAAAAGGAAGTGAAGGAGCGGATTGAAAACACGTTTAAAAAACCTTAGTTTTCTTTTTTACGGATAAGAAAGTTATTGTAACCCATTCCGACCTCTATTTTTAAAAGCTCCTGCTGCAACATTTCTAGCACGGCTAAAAAATTATAGACAAATTGAACTTTGTTTTGAGAATTCTTAGCGATGGATGAAAAGTCTAGTGTATTGTTGATGTCAATTAATGCGGCTATCGCTTTTTTTTGTTGTTCAATGGTGTAGGGATATTTGATTACCGTGTGTTTGATTTCTTCATGCTGGCGCTCTTGATAACCTTGCATGAGACGGTCATACACCAGCATTAATTTGTATAAATCAAAACTGTCCAAGTCTTCTTTCAGGGTATTTGGCGTTTTATGGATGCGTGTTAAATCAGTTGCCGTATTTCCTCTTTGGTACAATTTGAAGCGTTTATCCTCTAATTCTTTAAGTTCGAGAGTGATTTCTTTAAACTGTTTGTAGAGTATTAATTTTTGTTCTAAATCTTTCTTGAGATCAATTTCGTTTTCATGTTCATCTAGCTGGGTCCTAGGTAACAACATTTTAGCTTTGATTCGCATTAAGGTGGAGGCAACAAAGATAAATTCACTGGCCAGCTCCATATTCAGGGACTGCATGTGCTGGATATAGGATAGAAAATCAACCGTGATTTTAGAGATGGGAATATCGTGTATATTAAGTTCGTCTCTTTCTATAAAAAAGAGTAACAGATCGAATGGCCCTTGGAATTGATCTAGTTTTATTTCGTAGTTTGTAGATTCCATTAAATATGCTCAAAAATAAGGATTTGCTCCTATATTTTAGATTTTTTGGAACGAAATAAACAAAACAATGCTCAGCTAAAATTGTATTATATTCCATAGTTAGAATAATAAATTGTTAATTTGTATCTTATTTTGAAATTTTTCATGCTATGCAGGTAGAAGCAGGACCGCTATTAAAGAAAATTCAATTTCCTTCAGATCTTCGCAATTTTAAGGAATCGGAACTTGAGGAAGTTTGTAAGGAACTTAGGCAGTTTATTATCGATATTGTATCTGTAAATGGAGGTCATTTTGCGGCCAGTCTAGGGGTCGTTGAACTTACCGTCGCTTTACATTATGTGCTCAACACACCTTATGATCAACTGATTTTTGATGTCGGTCATCAGGCCTATGGGCATAAGATTTTAACAGGAAGAAGAGAGACTTTTCACACCAACCGGATTTTAGGGGGATTATCGGGCTTTCCTAAGCGCTCTGAGAGCGTTTATGATGCTTTTGGGGTTGGACACTCCTCCACGTCCATTTCAGCTGCCTTAGGTATGGCTGTGGCCTCTGAATATAAGGGGGAAACGGACAAACAGCATGTGGCCATTATTGGCGACGGCGCTCTAACCGGTGGAATGGCCTTCGAGGCCCTAAATCACGCAGGTATTGAAAAATCTAATTTATTGGTGATCCTTAATGATAATTGTATGTCCATAGATCCAAACGTTGGCGCTATGAAGGAATACTTAACCAGCATTACCACCTCCAAAAGTTACAATCGTTTTCGGGATGATTTGGTTTCGGTTCTTACAAAGATTTCTGAAAAGGGGCCAAACGCTTATGGATGGGCCAAGAAACTCGAACAGAGTATCAAAGGCTCTTTATTGAAGAATTCTAATCTTTTTGAAGCCCTTAATTTTAGATACTTTGGTCCGGTAGATGGACATGATGTGAATAAATTGGTCAAAACGATTGCAGATTTAAAACACATTAACGGACCTAAATTATTGCATGTTGTGACGACCAAGGGAAAAGGGTATGCCTTGGCCGAGAAAGATCAAACCAAATGGCATGCTCCGGGCTTGTTTGATAAAATTACAGGTGAAATCAAGAAAAATGTGTCCGATAAGGTTCAACCACCTAAATACCAAGATGTCTTTGGACATACCTTGGTTGAATTGGCTCAAAGCAATACAAAAATCATGGGGATTACCCCGGCAATGCCTTCGGGTTCTTCGATGAACATTATGATGAATGCGATGCCTAATCGCGCTTTTGATGTGGGAATAGCCGAACAACACGCTGTAACCTTTAGCGCGGGACTGGCAGCACAAGGTCTGGTTCCTTTTTGTAATATTTACTCCTCTTTTATGCAAAGAGGCTACGATCAAGTTATTCATGACGTTGCGCTTCAAAAGTTGAATGTGATCTTTTGTTTGGATAGAGCAGGTTTGGTCGGCGCAGATGGGCCAACACACCATGGAGCATACGATATTGCTTTTATGCGTTGCGTTCCCAACATGGTTGTTAGCTCACCGATGAACGAAGAAGAACTTAGAAATCTGATGTATACCGCTCAGCTTAGTGATCAGGGTCCGTTCACCATTCGTTACCCGCGTGGTAATGGTGTGCTTGCTGATTGGAGGCTTCCTTTTAAAGAAATCCCTATTGGTAAGGGCAGAAAGCTTTGTGATGGGGAAGAAATAGCCATCCTTAGTTTTGGACATATCGGTAACGAGGCAAGTAAAGCAATTCAACGATTGAATCAGGATGGTATTCATCCGGCTCATTATGACTTGCGTTTTGCCAAACCCATTGACGAGGCCTTGTTGCACGAGGTTTTTAGAAAATATAAACAAGTCCTTTGTGTGGAAGACGGCTGTCTGCCTGGTGGGGTTGGCTCAGCAGTCTTGGAATTTATGGCCGACCACGGCTACCAAGCTAAAGTGATTCGCTTGGGTATTCCTGATGCTGTTGTTGAACATGGAGAACAAGCCGAATTGTGGGCTGCGTGCGGTATAGATTCCAAAGGGATAGAAACTCAGGTTCGCAAATTAACAAAGGGAATAAAAACGGAAAGTTTGGTTGGATAATTGACCGTTATTTGTCGGTTTTTCAATCATTTAATCGGAAAGAGTTAAGGAAGCCAATCGGTTTCCTTTTTTTATGCAAAGTTTTCCACATTGCCTGTTTCTTGCTTAATTTTTGCTGATTAAAAGAGACCTCAAATTTTTCATTTTCGACTATGTTAATAAAATATTTTTGCTTAATATTGAGGGTAATATTTAGCTAAAAATTACAATTAAAACATTGTAAAACAGTTAGTTACATTTTTTTTACCTTTTTAATTTTTTAGCTCAAATATTTTTGTCATATTCGTTGTAAGCAAAAGTTATGAACAGAATTTTTGTCAATTATTGGTTTTCAAGTTATTAACAAAATTAGAATGGAAAAAACGTGTACAAGTGTTTGGGAAAGGTGTCTTTCAGTCATAAAGGATAACATTCCAACGCAAAGTTTTAAAACATGGTTCGAGCCCGTTAAAGCTGTACGTCTTGAAGGAAACGTTTTAACTATTCAAGTGCCAAGTTTGTTTTTCTATGAATGGCTAGAGGAACACTATGTTGGAATTTTACGCAAAACAGTTAAGAAATTTTTAGGAGAGCAGGGAAGATTGGAGTACAATATTGTTGTCGAAAAATCATCAGCGAAAGCACCTTACACCACCAACATTCCATCCAATGGAAACGGTGCAGAAGGAAAGAAACAATCGATACCCGTTCCGGTTGCCTTAAACAAGAATATTAAAAACCCATTTGTTATTCCTGGATTAAAGAAGTTACAAGTAGATCCGCAACTTAATCAAAATTATACTTTTGATAATTTTATAGAAGGAGAATGTAATCGTCTGGCTAGATCTGCTGGTTTTGCAGTAGCAAATAAGCCTGGTGGAACTTCTTTTAATCCCCTAATGCTCTATGGAGATGTTGGTTTAGGTAAAACACATTTAGCTCAAGCTATCGGAAATGAGATTAAAAGAAATCTTCCTGATAAGTTGGTGATTTATGTTTCTTGTGAGAAATTTTGTCAACAGTTCGTTGATTCCCTTAAAAACAATACCATCAATGATTTTGTGAACTTTTATCAGGCCATGGATGTAATTATTATGGATGATGTGCATAATTTTGCCGGTAAGGAAAAAACACAAGATATTTTCTTCCACATCTTTAACCACTTACATCAAACAGGTAAACAAGTTATTCTTACCTCTGATAAGGCACCTAAAGATTTATCTGGATTGGAAGAGCGTTTATTGAGTCGTTTTAAATGGGGGCTTTCTGCAGATATCCAAATTCCTGATTTGGAGACTCGGATGGCAATCCTGAAGAAAAAAATGTATTCAGACGGTATTGAGCTTCCTGAGAATGTGGTTGAATATGTCGCGAATCAAATTGATAATAGTGTTAGGGAATTAGAGGGAGCGATGGTTTCACTCTTGGCACAATCTACACTTAACAAGCGTGAGATCGATTTGAACCTGGCGAAATCCATGTTGAAGAACTTTGTGAAGAATACACATAAAGAAATTTCAATGGAATTCATTCAAAAATTGGTTTGTGAATATTTTGAGGTTCCTGTGGAGATGGTTAAATCAAAAGTTCGTAAGCGTGAGATTGTTCAGGCCAGACAGATCTCGATGTATTTAGCAAAGAGTCATACCAAGTCTTCTTTGAAATCTATAGGTAATTTCTTCGGCGGTAGAGATCACTCAACAGTTATTTATGCTTGTCAGACGGTAGAGGATTTAATTGAAACGGACAAGAAATTTAAAACGTATGTTCAGGATATTCAGAAAAAACTGAAAGCTTCCTAAACCTTCGGATATTTTATCTTAATATCCGCAAACTGAAACATCCCTCCGATTTAGGCTAGGGATGTTTCTTATTTAATTAGAATTTTCTTTGTCCTGTCTCCGGTGTACTTTTCCATATGGAAATCGTTTTCTAATGCGAATAGTAGGCCAGCCTTTATTTTTTAATTCGCCTGATCAGTACGTTCTCTAAGGGGAATTAACCCCTTTTCATTTTATGGATACGTTAATCGAGGAGTAATCGGGCGGCTCTCTTGAAGTGAAGTTCACTGAACCCTTATTCTTCTAGGCCTGTTTCTTTTTGCTGCTGAATAAAGCGGCTATTTAAGCCTTATTTTTCCGCTAATAGCTAGGTGATGATCAAAAACAAATGAGGGCATCACGATTTGTGACACCCTCATTATATTGAAACATAAAATAATTGTCTTATTGTACTGGAGGTGCTGGTTGTTCTGTTGGTTGCTCAGCCGGAGGTGTAGTTGGCTCTGTTGGCTCTGTTGGCTCAACGGTTGGTTCTACTGTTGGCTCCACCATTGCTGGTTCCTCTGCTTTTTTAGCAGCACGTTCTTCAACGATTTTTGCATAAAGTGGTTTTTGTTCTTCTGTTAACAATTCATTCACTTTAGCGTCTAAATCAGTATTTAATGTTTCAATTTGAGTTGCTTTTGCATCCTCTGTTTGTGCAGTATCTTCTTTGATAGCTTTCTTTGCTTTTTTATGTTCTAAAACAACGTTGTATATCTGTGCTTGTTGATCTTCAGTTAAAGTTAACTGAGAGGTCCACTCTTCTACTGTTGCTTTTGCTTTTTCCTCTGGATTTGCATCTTGTGCAAATGTTAGAGTTAACGAAAATAATACTGCTGTTACTGCTAGAAATAATTTTTTCATGATCTTATGTTTTTAGTTTAACATTTAAAATTTAATTCGTTTTTCTACAATTAATAACAGCCAAAGCCGGCCTTTTATTGTATCATTTGTATCAGCTTTGTTACTTTTTAACATTTTAAAAATGAAAATTATTCGGGCAAAAAGATTGTTTTTAATAAAAAAATCGCCTTTAAAGCGTAATAAAGGCCTATTTTAAGAAAATTGTGGTTAGTCGAATAAAAGTATCATAAATATTACAATTTAACATTTGGAATTTTTTCGACGGGAGATTTTTGGAGAGAAAATGATAGGGTTTCGCTAAATATATGAACTGTTTTAAGAACGTGGAGCTAAATGTTGGCTGTTCTAAGCGAGTTAATCGTATAGGAACGGTTACTCTGGCGAGTCAATGCAGTCCTGGATGGATGCGAAAAATTGATCAGCATAATCTATTTCCATTTCTATGGGTATATAATAAATTGGGAGATCCTCTAATTTAGCAATAAGGAGTCTTTGAGCATCCTTTTCTGTGGTCAGGATGATTTTAGTTTGGGAATGGATGTTATGGAACCTAGAGGTTATTTCTTGATAATCCTTATCCTTAAAAGCATAATGATCTGGAAATGACAGGTGCTCTAGCGTTAATTGTTTTTCTATGAGGTGATCAAATAAGGGTGCCGGGTTTGCAATTCCTGTTACAAGCAACACATGACTTGCCATCTGATCATTCCAACCCTGTGTCTTAGATGGGTTTAAACAAACAGGTGCAAGATATTGGATCTTGGAATAATAAATTGGAGCACTGGGGTTATATCGCCTTATTTTGGTTTCGATTTTGGTTTTATGTTCCTGGGTCAGCTTCTGGGGGCATTTCGTTATCAAAATCACATCGGCCCTTCGGGTTTGATTAAAGCTGTCTCGAAAATTTCCTGTTGGTAGCATCAGTATTGGATTCAGAATGGAATGGTATTCAAAAAGTAAAACGGCGCATGTGGGTGTGATTTTACGATGTTGAAATGCATCGTCTAACAAAATTAAGGTATGATTTTGTTGTAGAGTTTGTATCCCATTGGCTCTATCTTGGTCTACAGCGACCGTAATATCGGGATAGTTCTTTTTGAACTGCAAAGGTTCGTCCCCTACCTGATCAACCGGGCTGCCGGTTTGCACCAAACGAAATCCTTTGGTTTTTCTACCATAACCTCGGCTTAGGGTTGCAAGACTGTATTTTTGCTTAAAATGAGCGATGCATTTTTGGGTAATTGGGCTTTTTCCCGCTCCCCCAACGGCCAGGTTTCCAATAACGATGGACCGAACAGCAAAGGTTTTACTCGAAAAAAAGTGTACATCATAGAGTTTATTTCGAACGAGTACCACCAACGTGTAGAGGATGGTAATGGGGAATAATAACCATCTGAGTAAGTGCATGCTATTTCTTTATTAACTTGATCCCAACGTCATTGATGCCAATGAGTGGGTTATCGATCATATTTTGTTGCAGCGAAAAGCTATAGTATCCTGAGTCTGGGAAATGCAGATCTTCCTGGATTAATTTAGACTGACTATACAGATTGCCTGCAGATTTGCCGATCCATTTTCCCTGGGGGTCGGCTAATTTGATTCTATAGTGATGTATACGATTTTTAATGGATGCTCCATGTAGGGTCACCATCAAGGAAATATCCGAATAATTATAATATCCGGTGTGCCTTAATTCCAAAAACAGATCGTATTTGGCCTTTTGGTCTATTACCTTTATCTTAAATTCGGGTTTAAAATCGTAATCCCAGCTTTGATTTGGGATTACGATATTTTTTTCAAAAAAGTCACCTCTTTGGCATGAACTGAATAAAAGGCATACTAAAGAAAAGATGAATATTCCTTTCATAAAATTTTATTTATGACTTAGCTTTCCGCGTTACCTTCTTGATTCCGGTTATTTTTTCTATTTCTATGGTGTGGCCTTCCCTTTGGTTTTTTAGCTGCATTTGCTTCTGCCTGAGGGGAGTCTTTTGTTTTTTGTTGCCTAACTTGTTTTGCAGGCTGATTTTTTTGCTCTTGTTTTGAATTTACCCCTGTTTCAGAGGCCGGTTTTGCTCCGACTTCTGTTTGTGCATTGTTTGCCGGACGTCTAGGTTTTTTCTTCTTTTTCTTTTTGTTTTGATCGTCCAAGCGGGTTAGACTATCCTGACCCACCACATTTTCATAATCAGGTAACGCAATTTTTGCGTCCTCTACCTTTTCTGAATTGATTAGTTCTTGCACTTTTTTACCAGAGGCATTTAATTCAGCCAACTCTTTTACTTTATCTGCTGGAATTGGAATCCAATTCTCTGCCCGAGGGTAGGCGAACCACATGATTTTTTTGAAAATATCGGTTTTTTGTAAATAAGCCATTCCCGAAACCGTATCAATGCGGTCAATATTTCCTGGTATATCCTTCAGCGCGTCCATATAGCTATCCAATTCATAGTTTAAACAACACTTTAACTTTCCACATTGTCCAGCTAGTTTTAGGGTGTTTAAAGAGAGATTTTGATACCGGGCGGCTGAGGTTGAAACGGTTTTAAAATCGGTCAACCAGGTCGAACAACAGAGTTCTCTCCCGCAGGATCCGATTCCGCCTAAACGACTTGCTTCCTGCCTCATTCCGATTTGTTTCATCTCGATCCGAATTCGAAAAGCTTCAGCCATGCGCTTAATCAATTCCCTAAAATCCACCCGGCCTTCTGCGGTATAGTAGAAGGTTGCTTTGGTTTTATCTCCTTGATAGTCAACGTCTGAAATTTTCATTGAAAGGCCAAGCTCCAGGGCTAAATTTCTAGCTCTGTGCATGGTTTCCCATTCCAAATCTTTTGAAAGTTGATACTTCGTCACGTCGTTCTCAGTGGCCTTTCGATAGATTTTTTTCACAACATCGTCTAATCTGACGTTGTTTTTTTTCAATTGAAGGCGCACCAATTCGCCGGTTAAAGAGACGTGGCCTATATCGTATCCGCCTGTACTGGGCTCAACGGCCACCATTTCACCCATTTCTAGGTATATATTCTCTGCATTGATAAAGAACTCTTTTCTCGAGCCTTTAAATCGTACCTCAACAATATCAAAAGGTTTATAGTTAGAAGGCAAGTCCATATCGACAAGCCAATCGTAAACATCTAATTTATTACATCCGCTGGTCATGCACGTACCGTTGTTATTACAACCCGACGGCACAGTACCAAGTGTTTTGCTCCCGCAACCACCTCCGGATGAGCAACTGCCACATCCCATATTTTTATGAATTATATATATTGAGTCCCCACTGGGAACGTATTGTATTTAAATACTAAAACTAACTGCAAAGATAAATCTAAAAATAATATTTTAGGATTCGCGTTTCTTTCGACAGAATAATGTGTTTTTTCCAATAATTCGATCATAAAGGCTAACTTCTCTAAAGTGCTGATCTCACTAAAGCGTTTCACAAACGCTAATTGTTCCTCTTTCAGAAGGACTAATTCTGGCATTCCCTGGTTCACGAGTATAATTTGCCGAAGCACCCCTATCGCGTAGATTAAAAAGGATTTTTGACTCTCCCTGCCCAGTTTGCTTAATTCTTCTTCACAGATTTGAATAATTTTTAATCCTGAATCGGTCACAATGAATCGTAACCAGCGAACAAGGAGTTCAAAATGTTCGTTTGAGGATTCCTGCATGAGCTCAAAAGCGGATTGCAGGTTTCCATCTGCGATAAATGAAATTTCTTGCGCCCTTTTTGGTTCTAATTTCTGAACATCGATCAGGTAATCGCTAAGCTCCTGGTGAGTTAATTTATTGACCTTGACCAACTGCGTCCTTGAAATAATGGTGTTGAGTATTTTATTTTGGTTTTCTGAGACCAAAATAAACAAGGTTTTCTCCGGAGGCTCCTCGATGAGCTTAAGCAAGGCATTTCCTTGTACGTCCAGGTATTCGGGCAACCACATGATCAGCACCTTGTATTCTGCCTCGAAAGACTTCAAGCTTAATTTTTTGATGATATCATGGGCTTCATCAATGTTAATATTCGCTTGTTTATTTTCTGCATCCAGAGTTTGCGTCCAATAACCCAAACTTAAAAATGGATTCGAAAGAAACGCTGAGCGCCATTGATCCATGAAAGCCGAGGCTGTCTTTTCATTTTTTTTTGCAAAAAAGGGATAGGAAAAATGCAGATCGGGGTGA
Source organism: Sphingobacterium sp. GQ94 (assembly GCF_059758715.1). Lineage (NCBI taxonomy): Bacteria > Pseudomonadati > Bacteroidota > Sphingobacteriia > Sphingobacteriales > Sphingobacteriaceae > Sphingobacterium > Sphingobacterium sp. GQ94. Next base: position 48,962 of record NZ_JCAXEC010000001.1, on the reverse strand, counting down.
ATGAGTTTTTCGTATTTGTTACACGAACTGCATGTACCGCAACTGTCATTTTCAAGTTTATTTTCACAATTGATAAACTGTGCATAAGCAACGGCCAACGCTAAAGAGCCTGATCCCTCTGGACCAAGAAAAAGTTGCGCATGGCTCACCCGGTTTTCATGAACCGTGGCGATGAGTTGCTGCTTAAGGGTTTGATGTCCTATGATCTTATGAAACTGCATAACGTTAGGATACAAATGTACAAATTAAAACGGAGTGCTTTTTAAGTTAATGCTGGACTCGTGGAATTTGCATTGCAAAAAATTAGATTCTTTTCCTTATTATTGCATATAAAATCTATTAGCATCAGGACATGAGATTCATTGTATCCACCTCTATTTTACTCAAACAATTACAAGCAATAAGTGGGGCATCCAGCTCCAGCACAGTGCTTCCTATTTTGGAAAATTTTTTATTCGAAATTAAGGATAATATTTTGACGATTTCGGCAACGGACCTGCAAACCAGTATGGTGACCAGTCTACAGATCGAGGCCAAAGAAGAGGGGCGTGTTGCCATGCCATCTAAAATTTTAATAGAGACCTTAAAGACACTTCCCGATCAGCCCGTAGCTTTTTCCGTAGACACAACAACCCTGTCAATAGAAATTAGCGCAGGTGACGGTAAATACAAATTGAGTGGAGAGAATGCGGACGATTTCCCTAAAATTCCGGTTCTGGAAAACGCATCTTCGCTCGCGATTCCTTCGCCCATTTTAGCCGAAGCCATCTCGAAGACCATTTTTGCCGTTAGTAACGATGAATTGCGTCCGGCAATGTCGGGAGTTTTAGTTCAGCTGGCTGAGCAGTCCATTACCTTTGTGGCTACCGATGCCCATAAATTAGTGCGCTATCGCCGCACGGATATTGGGGTTGCTAAAGGGACAAACATTATTCTTCCTAAAAAAGCGCTTACGCTTTTGAAATCATCTTTGCCTTCTGATGATGTGAAAGTTGCTATCGAATACAACAACACCAATGCGTTTTTCAAGTTTGGGAATACACACTTGATCTGCCGCTTGATTGATGAGCGGTATCCGGACTACGAAGCGGTAATTCCACATTTAACGCCCAATACGCTGACCGTGGACAGAACTTTGTTCTTAAACACATTGCGCCGGGTGGTTATTTTTGCGAATAAAACAACACATCAGGTTCGCTTGAAAATTTCTGGTAGTGAACTGCATATCTCCTCGGAGGACGTGGATTTTTCAAATGAAGCGCATGAGCGGTTAAGCTGTCAGTTTGAGGGAGATGACATGGAAATTGGCTTTAATGCTAAATTCCTTGTCGAAATGTTGAATAACTTGAATTGTGAGGAAGTCGTATTGCAAATGAGCACACCAAATCGTGCCGGCTTGTTGGTTCCTGCCGTTAAACAAGATCATGAAGATGTGTTGATGTTGGTGATGCCAGTTATGTTAAACAATATTTAAAAAAGAATACATTGGATTTTATCTATTCGCTTATAGACTTCGTTCTGCATATTGATGTCCATTTGGTTGAAATTGTTAATAGTTACCAAACCTGGACGTATTTGATTTTATTTTTGATCATTTTTGCCGAAACGGGTCTTGTCGTTACGCCTTTTTTACCAGGTGATTCTCTTTTATTTGCAACCGGAGCGATCATCGCTAAACCGGAAACAGATTTGAATATTATGATGATGTGGGGTATTCTTTTAATCGCTGGTATATTGGGGGATTTGGTCAATTATCATGTTGGAAAATACATTGGACCCAAGGCTTTTAGTGGGAAATATCGGTTTTTGAAGAAGGAATATTTGGATAAAACAGAAGGCTTTTACGATAAATATGGTGGCAAAACGATTATTTATGCTCGTTTTGTGCCTATTGTAAGGACTTTTGCGCCGTTTGTGGCAGGGGTCGGTTCAATGAGTTACAGTAAATTTGCCTCCTACAATATAATAGGAGCATTTCTATGGGTAACCTCCTTTCTATTTATAGGGTATTATTTTGGAAGTTTACCCATTATCAAAGAGAATTTCACGATTGTGATTTTTGTGATTATTATTTTATCTATGGTTCCTCCTATTATTGAGGTGCTTAGAGAAAAATTCAAGAAGAAGGCTGTTTAATTCGAAATCGCTAAAAAATAAAACAAATTTATACGCTAGGTTTGTCTGCATGAGCTCGATAGAATATCGAGCTCATGTTGTGTCTGCTGTTTTCCTGTGGCCGGGTCTTTTAAGGGTCCTATTTTTTTTAATCGTTAGTTTACTGAGCCTCAAGGACTCGCATTTGAGACCGGGATTGGGCAGCATTTTATTTTCATTTTTGTTTAAACGCTTGCGCCCAATGGGAGTCTTTTAAGAAAAGAAAACACTATGCGCTATCTGTTATTTGCTATGATCCTTTGGATCCAACCGCTATTTGCTCAACGTATTGAAGTTGATAAAAAAGAGGCTAGAAGAGCTTTCGAATACCTGAATGCTTTTCGGATGAATCCTCAAAAATATAGCCGCGCTTTGGGACTTCCAAGGATCAGAAATGTGAAACAGACTAGATTAGTCTGGAATAATCAGCTAGCCAAGGTGGCTCAGGCCCGTGCTTATGACATGGCTAAACGTAATTATTTTGATCATGTAGACCCTAGAGGATATGGCCCGAATTATTATATACATAAAGGCGGGTATGCCTTGAATGCCGCCTGGCTTAAAAAAAGGTCGGGCAACAATTTTGAATCTATCGCTGCGAATCGGGAGACTGCCGTTGATGGCATCAAGGCCTTCATCATCGGCCAGGGATCTCCGGGACATTACCACCGCAAGCATGTTTTAGGACTTGATCCCTGGAATGCTTCTTTGAATGATATCGGAATAGGTTTTGTCAAGGTTCCTACGGGGGCGACCTACACCACCTACCTCTGCGTTATTATTGCCAAACATGATTGGTAATTAGATATCTTTGTTTTTACTGAAGTTTTATACCTTTGCATATGATAAAATCGATGACAGGGTACGGGATCGGCAGCTCCGAGTCAGGGGCTGTGAAATACACCGTTGAAATCAAATCTTTAAATTCTAAATTTCTAGAATTAAATCTTCGTTTACCCAAAGCGGTATCGGATAAAGAGTTATTTCTACGGGCAGAATGTAGTAAGTTACTCGAGCGCGGTAAAGTGAGCCTGAATGTAAGTGCGGACCATTTGGACAAAACGGCAAAAGGGTCCAATATAAATGAAGAATTATTAAAATCGTATTATAACCAACTTCTTACAATTTCTAAAGAGCTTGGTGATTCCGGCTCGAACCTTTTTGAACTCGCATTGAACATGCCGGAGGTGATCGGTCATGAGGATGAGATTAATCCGCTTGAGGGAAAGGTTTTAACAGATGCTTTTTATGTTGCTGTTTCTCAATTCAACCAGTTCAGATTAGATGAGGGGATGGTCCTGAAAAAAGATTTGGAACACCGGGTCTCCTTAATTTTGACGTATCTGGAAGAGGTTGAGGGGGTTGAGGGTTCTCGTATTCCCTTAATTCGCGAGCGTATTAACCAGTATATGGATGAGGCTGTCGGGAAAGAAAACGTGGACATGAACCGATTCGAACAGGAGTTGGTTTTCTATATTGAGAAATTAGATATTACCGAAGAAAAAGTTCGTCTTCGTAGTCATTGTAATTATTTTGTACAGGCTTTAAATGCGCCAGATTCCAATGGCAAGAAATTGGGGTTTATTTCCCAAGAAATGGGTCGGGAGATTAATACCTTAGGCTCGAAAGCGAATAATGCCCAAATTCAACAAATCGTGGTTAAAATGAAGGATGAATTGGAAAAAGTCAAAGAGCAATTATTAAACATCGTCTAACATGAAGGGTAAGCTACTGATATTCTCAGCTCCCTCGGGAGCAGGTAAAACCACCATTGTCAAGCGCATTCTTCAAAAACACGGTGATAAAATCGCTTTTTCCATATCGGCCAGTACACGGGCGCCCCGGGGTGATGAGCAGAATGGGAAAGATTATTATTTTATTTCTCAGGAGGATTTTTTACATAAAGTGGCCAAACAGGAGTTTATTGAGTTCGAGGAGGTTTATTCGGGCACCTATTATGGCACACTAAGAACGGAGTTGGATCGTATTTGGGCCCAGGGTAAGCATGTCATATTTGATATTGATGTTGTTGGCGGTTTACGCTTAAAGTCGAAGTTTGCTGATCGGGCGCTCGCTATTTTTGTCAACCCACCGTCTTTGGATGTCCTTAAAGAAAGGTTGACTGGAAGAGGAACGGATAGTCCAGAAAAACTGAAGGAACGTTTTGCCAAAGCGGAGCATGAATTAAGCTTTGCGGGTAAGTTTGATGTTGTCCTGCAAAACGATGATTTAGAAGTTGCCTGGCGTGAGGCCGAGAGATTGGTGTTGGATTTTATTAATTCTTAGTACATGTCAAAAGGGAAGATTGGTTTATTTTTTGGTTCCTTTAATCCGATTCATGTTGGTCATTTGATTATAGCCAACTATATGGCCCATTACACTTTTCTGGATAGTGTTTGGTTTGTGGTATCTCCCCAAAATCCTTTTAAAGAAAAAAAGAGTCTTGCCAATATGTATGACCGGCTGGAGATGGTTAATTTAGCCTTGAAAGATGCCGATAAACTTCTTGCCTGTGATGTGGAATTCCAGCTCAGACAACCCTCTTATACCATTGATACCTTAGTTCATTTGCAAGAAAAACACCCGAACAAGGAGTTTTACTTAATCATGGGCGAAGACAATCTCCAGGGCTTGCCTAAATGGAAGAATGCGGAGATCATTCTTCGTGATTTCAAAATTATGGTGTATCCCAGACCTGGTTATCATGCGGATGCATTGAAAGAACATCCTTCGGTCACATTTACCCAGACTCCGGTCATGGAGTTGTCCTCAACGGCTCTGCGCCAGGCGATTACCGATGGAAACTCAATTAAGTTCTACACGCCGGACCCTGTCATTGATTTTATCGAGAAAAAGGGTCTTTATTCCTAAAATCAACTTTTTGATAAAAATTAAAACCATTTCCCCCCTTTGGGTGTTTTCTATATAGTTTATAATTACTAACTTTTTTAAAAGGAGAAAAAATGGATAAATTAGATTTGAAAGGAAAGTGGAACGAAGTTAAAGGTAAAATCAAACAAGAATATGCCGATTGGACAGACGACGATTTAGCCTATGAAGAGGGTAAAGAGGACGAGTTGGTGGGCAGAATGCAACAAAAACTTGGTAAAACCAGAGACGAAGTCGTTACCTGGTTGAGAAGTTTAGGATAAATATTGTGTACATTTTATTGCTGGACGATTACCAGAAGCTCTACTTCCAGAGTGAAGCTGCCGGTAATCGTCCATTTTTTTTGCCCAAGCCCTGCTGACCGTCCGTGATGGCTATTGCTGATTGGGACTTGCCTCTAGAAGTCTATTCCACTCCGGATGACGTTTCAAATAGGCAACCACCAAGGGACATATCGGAATTAATCGGTATCCATTTTCTTCAATATAGTGCAGCGTTTTCTCAATGACGGCTGTTGCAGCTCCCTTTCCCTGTAATTCTATGGGACTTTCGGTGTGAATCAGCCAGATTTTTTTATCGCGTTCCTTATAGGCGATAAAAGCCATGTAATCCCCGACTTTGAGCTCAAAACGTTTCTCTTGCGTGTTCTTTACTAAGGGAAGAGTTGTATATTCTGTATTCATGTTGTTTACCTATTTAGTTAATCTTCTAGTACACCAAATTTACCCGCATTAAAATCGATTATTGCCTGATTAATTTCTGCTTCAGTGTTCATCACAAAGGGACCATGACTTACGATAGGCTCATTAATTGGCTCACCGCTTAAGATCAACACAACACTTTTTTGCGTGGCCTGGATGTGGATTTCTTCTCCTTGATTTGCAAACAAGACAAAGCTATGTTCTTTTGCGTTCTCACCATTAACCTGTACATTCCCATTGACAACCAACAGCGCGGTGTTGTGATCTGCCTGGATGGAGGTGGTAACCTGGGCTCCTTCGTTGAGTTTGAGGTCGAATACATTAACCGGACTGTAGGTTTGGGCGGGACCCCGCACACCGTTGAAGTTGCCGGCGATAACATTGACCACTCCTGCATTGTCGGCCAGTTCCAGTTTGCCCATGCCCGAAGCGGTTAATTCCTGGTAATGGGGCGTAACTGATTTATCTTTTTTAGGAAGATTTACCCATAACTGCACCATCTCAAAAGGCCCACCTTTTTTAGAGAAGGCCTCTTCGTGGTATTCTTTGTGCAAGATGCCATTGCCTGCTGTCATCCATTGAACATCACCGGAATTAATAATGCCATGGCTTCCGGTACTGTCGTGATGGGCTACAGAGCCTTTATAAGCAATGGTTACCGTTTCAAATCCTTTGTGCGGATGAACACCAACACCTCTGAGATGATTGGATGGACCAAAATCGTATTCGGGATTAAAGTCCAACATTAAAAATGGACTTATCCTTTGCTGAGGGATTCCGGCGCCCGGAATATAATTAAACACTCTGAAACCATCACCAACCATGTGAGGACGACCTGCGTTTGTCACAATTTTTTCAATTAATTTTTCCATGTGGTTTTTCTTTTATATACACAAAGTTACCGCAAGCCAAAGTGCCTGTCATTGATGTAGGATAAGAAGTGCGAGATTGTCTTTCTAAATTTGTTCAACCTTGAAAGGCTGTTCGCTGCTGTTGGCGTTCCTGTTTTGTACTAAAATTCGTTAGTCAGCTATGACATGTACATTTAAATGTATGAATTTCCTGCTGCAAACAGAAATCTTTGAGAAGATGGTCACCTGATTTTACAGTTTGAAGCTTTGTCATCGGCGGGTAGGGTTTTCGATTTTAATTGACAAATAAGGGTAGAAAAATTAATTTTGTTACAATTTTAAGTCATTTATTTTGCAATTCATCTATAGACTGTTTTATCTGTTTGTTCTTTTATTTTGCTTTTGCGTCCCTGTTTTGCTGGCGCAAACAGATACGCTTGGGGCTCAGGGGATCTCTTGCCAAGCTCACAACGAGCATTCTGTACTGTTCCCAAAGGCTAGTGGAATTCGGCTAGATAGTTTGTCCTGGAGTTTGAAACCCAAGCGGGAAAAAAGATTCTGGCGTGCATCAGCAGAATGGTTTTTAGCACAGGCCCTGCCGGCCTCCTTTAACCGGTTTATTACCAAAGATCCGTATTCGTATATCGGTTTTAAGAATTTCTTAAATCATCAACGTATTGGCGCCTGGGACTGGGATGACAATCAGTTTACAACAAATCAGATTGACCACCCTTTTCATGGTCAGATTTATTTTAATGCTTTCCGGTCCAATGGTTTTGATTTTTATCAGTCCAGTTTGGCCACCCTTGCCGGGAGCTACCTCTGGGAAACCGCCGGGGAAACACAACATCCCTCGACCAATGATCTGGTAAATACAACTTTTGGGGGTATTTTACTTGGGGAAATGATGCATCGTGTGTCACGGAATATTCTGGCAAGAAATCGATATGGGAATAATGTTGTTGGCAATGAGATTGTCGCCACTTTGGTGAATCCGATTAATGGCTTAAACAGGTTTCTGGATGGTAAATGGGGAAAAAAGGTGGATGATTATTATGTGGCGGATTCCTCGGTGATAACCGCTGAGCTTGATGTGGGGCTCAGACGATTCGATGCAAAGGATGGTGATTTTATAAGCGAAGGAAAGAATGCTTTTTATGGGCGTTTACGGTTTCGTTATACCAACGGTGATCACAATTACAAGAAACCTTTTGATGCTTTTTCCGTTAATTTGGAACTCGGTGACGGGGATAGTTCGTTTATAAATGCAGTGAACGTCCATGCCCTGCTTTATGGCGCTAAATTCTTCAAATCTAAAAAGGGCGATCATTATGGGACCTTGAATGCACACTATGATTTTTACAACAACGATGCTTTTTTTTACGGGGCTCAAAGTTTGAATTACAGCTGGCTGTCGGAATTCAAATACAAGCAAGGAAACCGCTTAAATCTAAGCGTTGGTGCGGGTGCTGTCCTTTTGGCTGCGGTACCGGACCCTTACTTGTTGTACGGTGAGAGCAGGAATTACAATTACGGTTCTGGTGCCTCCTACCGCTTTAAGGGTGAATTGATGATCTTAAACCGGTTTTTATTAGGCGCCGACTACAATGGAGGCGTGTTCTTTACGATTTCGGGCACGGATTCCTATTACATTCTTCATGGACTGAATGTGGAGGGATCTTTGAGGCTTTACAAGCGGTGGTCCATAAATCTGAGCTCGGGGTACTTTAATTTACAAGGACATTTTAAAGATCAGCAGTTTCCTGACTTTAACCGTGAATATCCGTATGGGAAGCTATCTCTGGGGTATAATATCTTTTTTTGATATCCAAGGAGTTAACGGTATTGCACTAAGCAAGGCGCTGTATTTTTCTGTTTAAGGAGCTTTGCCGGAGCTCTCGTTTCTGCTGCTGGTTTTTACACAATGGTATTAAAAACTTAACCGGTGAATTGACTCACTATAGTCCGTTATTTTTTGGAAATTGTTACCTTAGCCTTATGACAAAAAAGAAACCTGTTATTTTGGTTGTCAATGATGATGGGATCACCGCTCCGGGCATTAAAGTGCTGCTGGAGGTGATGCAAGAAATTGCAGATGTCGTTGTTGTAGCGCCAGATAGTCCACAATCCGGCATGGGCCATGCGATAACCATTGGTAGACCCTTGCGTTTGGACAAAATAGACCTTTACCCGGGAGTAGAAATGTATAAATGTTCGGGAACTCCGGTGGATTGTGTGAAATTAGCCGTCAACAAAATATTTAAAGGCAAAAAACCAGACCTATGCGTTTCAGGAATTAATCATGGGTTGAATTATTCCATTAATGTATTGTATTCGGGGACCATGTCTGCGGCTGTTGAAGGGGCGATCGAAGGCATCCCTTCCATCGGTTTTTCGCTGGACGATTTTGCGCATCATGCGGACTTCGAACATACGCGTAGCTACGTAAAGAGCATTTCACTACAGGTGCTGAAAAACGGTCTTCCTAAGGGAACTTTATTGAATGTGAATTTTCCGAACAAATCGTTGCCCATTAAGGGAATTAAAATCTGCCGTCAAGCAAATGCAAAGTGGTTTGAAGAATTTGATGAGCGTTTAGATCCATACAACCGGGATTATTTTTGGATGACCGGTAAATTTGAGTTGAATGATCGTGGTGAGGATACTGACGCATTTGCGATTCACAATGGTTTTGTATCTGTTGTGCCCACCCAGTTTGACATGACAGCGCATCATGCAATTCCGGAGTTGAATTCTTGGCGTTTTGATAATTAAGAAAACGATGAAAAACAGTTTAATTTTAGGGTTTTTATTGGGGATGATCTTTCCGATCATCGCTTTTGGCTTGATGAAATACACGGATTTACAGATGCAGTTGTTTGCCGATAAACCCACCGGTTTGTATGTAATTGCTGCCGCAGTGAATTTGGTTTCGTGCTGGCTATGTTATAAACGGCAATGGGATAAGACGGCCAATGGTCTTGTGCTGGCAACATTTATCTCCATGTTGTTTTTGATTTTTACAAAGAACATTGCCATTTAATTTGAGGATATAATGAAATTAACCTTGGGGTTTTCACCCTGTCCAAACGATACTTTTATTTTCGATGCGCTGATCCATGGTAAAATTGATACTGGGGATTTGGCGTTTCACGTGGAATATCATGATGTGGAAACGTTAAATGAAAAAGCCTTTGATGCTCAGCTGGATATCACCAAACTAAGTTACCATGCCTATGCCCATGCCATTCAGGATTATGAGCTATTGGATGCTGGAAGTGCGTTGGGTTTTGGTGTCGGTCCCCTACTGATTGCCAAAGACAAAGACTTGGCGCAAAAGCTGAGCTCAAACGCGGGTTTGATGACGGCTCAGGACCTTGGGGAACTAAAGGTCGGTATCCCTGGAAAATATACGACAGCTAATTTTTTGTTAGGTCTTGCCTATCCAGGGTTAACCAACAAGCAAGAAATGCTTTTTTCCGAGATAGAGTCCGCCTTGCAGCAGGGTTCCATCGATTTGGGGCTCATTATCCATGAGAACCGGTTTACCTACATGAATAAGGGCTTGCACAAGGTGGTCGATTTGGGGGATTATTGGGAGAAAACAACGGGATCCCCTATTCCTTTAGGCGGTATTGTTGTTAAAAGATCTCTGCCGCAACCCATTAAGCTAAAGATCAACTCGCTGATCGCACAAAGTGTTCGTTTTGGCTTTGAGCATCCGGAATCGGGGGCGGATTATATTCGATCTCATGCGCAGGAAATGGATCTTCAGGTGATGTATAAACACATTGAGTTGTATGTGAATTCTTATTCACTGGACCTTGGAACTCAGGGAAAAAAGGCAATCCAACAGCTCTTTGAAAAGGCTTATGAACTTGATCTTATTCCCAAGACGTCCAAAAACCTCTTTTTAACAAAATAAAATGAAAAAAAGGTTTTGGTTCTTATTAGTTATCAACCGTATTAATTAAATTTGCCCGACTAATGTCAAAATGTCTGCTTAATTGAGTTGGAGTCATTATTGTACATGCGTTTCACAGAAATAGAGAATTATGTTAAAATTTATAAGCAAAATATTTGGTAGTAAGTCTGAAAAAGATGTAAAAGGCATACAGCCTCTAGTAAATAAAATCAAGGAAGAATACGAGAAACTTGCGGAATTATCTCACGATGAGTTACGTGCAAAAACGCTAGATTTTAAAAATCGTATCCGCGAACACCTCAAAGAGATTGATGAGGAAATCGCCGGATTGAAGTCTGTTTCTGATGGGACAGAAGACATGGAGGAAAAAACAGCCATGTATGATCAGATTGATAAGCTGACAAAAGATCGTGATAAAAAGCTGGAGGAGGTTTTATTGGAGATCCTACCGGAAGCTTTTGCTGTTGTTAAAGATACTGCTCGCCGTTTTAGCGAAAACAAAGTCATTCAGGTTACGGCCACTGATTTTGACCGCAATTTAGCGGCCCGTAAATCAAACGTTACCATTCAGGGGGAGAGTGCGAACTGGAGCAATACCTGGACGGCCGCAGGTACGGAAGTGACCTGGAATATGATTCACTATGATGTTCAGTTAATTGGTGGTATTGTATTGCATCAAGGTAAAATTGCCGAGATGTCAACGGGTGAAGGTAAAACTTTAGTAGGAACCTTACCCTCTTATTTGAATGCATTGGCGGGACAGGGAATTCACATTGTGACCGTGAATGATTATCTGGCACGTCGTGACTCTGAGTGGAATGGTCCTATCTTTGAATTTCACGGTCTGAGTGTGGACTGTATTGATAAATACCAACCCAACTCCCCTCAACGTCGTCAGGCTTATTTAAACGACATTGTTTACGGAACCAATAATGAATTCGGTTTCGATTATTTGCGTGATAACATGACCAACACCAAGGAGGCTATGGTTCAGCGCAAATTGCATTTTGCAATGATTGATGAGGTTGACTCGGTCTTGATTGATGATGCCCGGACTCCTTTGATTATCTCTGGTCCTATTCCTAAAGGTGATCAACATGAATTTTATCAACTCAAACCGAGAATTGAACGTTTGGTGAATGCGCAAAAAGCATTTATCAATACGGCATTAAACCAAGCAAAAAAAGCGATTAAGGAAGGCGATACAGACCCTGAGGCTGGTGGACTGGCTTTATTCCGTGCTTACCGAGGATTGCCTAAAAACAAGGCGCTGATTAAATTCCTCTCTGAGGGGAACCACCGTCAAATTCTTCAAAAAGTCGAAAACTTCTATATGCAGGAGCAAAACCGTCACATGCCTAAGGCTGATGCGGAATTGTTCTTTGTCATTGATGAAAAAAATAACCAGGTTGAATTAACCGAAAAAGGGATCGAACTCATCACTGCAACTGGAGAAGACCCTAGTTTCTTTATTTTACCAGATGTGGGTACTGAAATTGCTGAAATTGAAAAATCAGCCTTACCTCTGGAGGAAAAAGCAGCTAAAAAAGAGGAATTGCTACGTGATTATTCTGTGAAGGCAGAACGTATTCACTCCATCAATCAACTCTTGAAGGCTTATACCCTATTTGAGCTTGATGATCAGTATATTTTGGACGATGGTAAGGTTAAAATAGTTGATGAGCAGACCGGCCGTATCATGGATGGTCGACGCTACTCGGATGGTCTACATCAAGCCATTGAAGCGAAAGAGAATGTTAAAGTAGAGGACGCAACCCAGACCTACGCAACCATTACCCTTCAAAATTACTTCCGTATGTACCATAAGTTATCCGGGATGACCGGTACGGCCTCCACCGAGGCTGGTGAACTTTGGGAAATATACAAATTAGACGTTGTTGAGATTCCAACAAACAGACCCATTCAACGTGATGACCGTCAGGATTTCATCTACCGTACGGCGCGTGAAAAATACAACGCTGTGGCTCAAGAAATTCAAACATTAACGGAAGCAGGCCGCCCGGTTCTAGTGGGTACCACTTCGGTTGAAATTTCAGAATTACTGAGTCGTATGCTTAAACTTCGCGGCATTAAACACAACGTGTTGAATGCGAAGCTGCACCAGAAAGAGGCGGATATTGTTGCCGAAGCGGGGCATGCTAGTCAGGTTACTATTGCAACCAACATGGCAGGTCGTGGTACGGATATTAAATTATCTGAGGGTGTTATTAACGATGGCGGTTTAGCAATCATTGGTACAGAACGTCACGAATCGCGCCGGGTTGACCGTCAGCTTAGAGGTCGTGCGGGTCGTCAAGGAGATCCTGGATCCTCTCAGTTCTTTGTTTCTTTAGAAGATCCATTAATGCGTTTATTCGCTTCCGAACGAATCTCCAATTTGATGGTTAAAATGGGGGTTGAAGATGGCGAGGTGATGCAACACAGTATGCTGACCAAATCCATCGAACGCGCACAGCGCAAGGTAGAGGAGAATAACTTTGGTATTCGTAAACGTTTATTGGAGTATGATGATGTGATGAACTCTCAGCGTACCGTAATTTACACCAAGCGTAAAAATGCGTTATTTGGAGAACGTTTAGACGTAGATTTGAACAACATGATATACGATGTTGTGGAAGATATTGTTATTGAGGCAAAAGAGGATAATTCTTTCGATGAATTCCAAATTGAAGTTATTCGCGTGTTTGCAATCAACCCGGAAATAAGTCAACAGGATTTTTCGAGTACAGCAGCCGGTGATATTGTCGAGAAATTATTTGAACAAATCATTGCAGTGTACCACCAAAAGGCGATCCATGTCGCTGAACAAACACTTCCTGTATTAACCAACGTTCAAGCGGAACGCGGTGGAATGATTGAAAATATTATCGTTCCTTTCTCCGATGGAATTCGTGGCATTCAAGTTGCTACTAACTTGAAGAAAGCGGTTGAATCCCAGGGGAAGGAAGTTTTTAAATCTTTCGAAAAAGGAATTGTTTTAGCGCTTATTGATGAGGCATGGAAAGAGCATTTACGTGAAATGGATGATTTAAAACAATCTGTTCAGAATGCTGTTTATGAACAAAAGGACCCAATTATTATTTATAAAATGGAGGCCTATGATTTGTTTAAGTCCATGCTGGCGGTGATGAATAAGGATGTGGTTAGTTTCTTGTTTAAAGGAGAAATTCCTGGACAACAGCAAGAGGCACAAAATATCCAAGAAGCTCGTCAGGAAAGCCCTAAGGTTAAAGTGAAAGAAACCAAAGAGGAACTGGGCTCGCCAACGGGTGTATCCGAAGAGGATTTAAATACCCAGCAAGCACAAGTTACCCAGCCTATACGTAAAGAACAGGCGATTGGTAGAAATGACGAATGCCCCTGTGGATCTGGTCTTAAATACAAGAACTGTCACGGTAAATAAGGTAATACGTAATGATGTATAAAGGATTTTTAGTTTGTTTTTTCTTGTTGTTCTGCTCGAGTTTACTCAAAGGACAACAGAAAAAGGTTGAGGTAGAAAGGGACTCATTGATTGGGCTTTTACAAGAATACCGAGCGTTTTACAAACTTAATCCTGTTGAGTCAAAAACGATAAGTTTGGAACCTAAAGTCATCGACAAATCCAAGGCAACTCGGGTAAAAGTACGTGGCTTTAGGGTTCAAATATATTCCGGGTCAAGCCGAAGTGAGGCTACCCGCGTTCAGAATAATTTCATTCACCAAAATTCAGATATCGGAGCCTATTTGGACTACGTTGAACCCAATTATAGGGTGAAGGTTGGTGATTTTACCAGCCGAGCATCGGCCACGGCATACATGCGCAAAATGCGGGGCACCTATAAAAACGTTTTTGTCTTTGTGGAAGACGTCTGGATTTGGAGATAGGAGTTAGCCAACATGTCAAATATCAAACAAAAAATACAAGATTTAGCGAAGGCTTTCCAGCAAGATACCATTGATACCCGGCGGTATTTGCATCAACATCCTGAACCCTCTTTTGAAGAATACAATACAGCCCAATTTGTAAAGGACTACCTGCGGGATTTGCAAATTCCTTTCGAGCCCATGGCTGGCACCGGTGTTGTGGCCTTGATCCAGGGAGAGATCCATTCGGAAAAGGTCTTGGCCTTACGAGCAGATATGGACGCTTTGCCTATTACGGAAGTTCAAGGACGTTCCTATGGCTCTAAAAACCCGGGACTGATGCACGCCTGTGGACATGATGTTCATACGTCCTCGTTGTTGGCTGTTGCCCGTATTTTAATGGCCTTAAAGGCTGAACTCTCCGGCACAGTGAAACTTATTTTTCAACCAGCAGAAGAAAAATTGCCAGGAGGCGCATCCCTGATGATTGAGCAAGGTGTGTTGGAGAATCCAGTGCCCAATGGCATTATTGGCCAGCACGTGATGCCTTTTATTGAAACGGGAAAAGTCGGTTTTCGCTCTGGAAAATACATGGCTTCTTGTGATGAGCTGTTTATGACTGTTCGTGGCAAGGGTGGTCATGGTGCACATCCGCATCAAAATATAGATCCTATTGCCATTACCGCTCAGATTATTTCCGCTTTGCAACAAGTGGTGAGCAGAAATGCCGACCCACGAACACCTACGGTGCTCTCTTGGGGTAAAATTATTGGTCAAGGTGCCACCAATATCATTCCTGATGAAGTGTATTTGGAAGGGACCTTCCGTACTTTTGATGAACTCTGGCGCAAACAGGCCCATGAGAAAATGATCAAAATGGCCGTTGGTATGGCTCAGAGTATGGGGGCAGAATGTGATTTTGAGGTAAAAAAGGGATATCCTTTTTTAATCAACGAACCGCTACTCACCAGCGCTGCTCGAGGATTCGCCCAAGAATACCTTGGCGCTGAAAATGTTGTAGAGCTCGAGCTTTGGCCTGCCGCAGAGGATTTTTCTTATTATTCACAACAAACCAATGCCTGTTTTTATCGTTTGGGCACAGGAAATAAGGCCAAAGGAATCACCTCGGCCGTTCACACCTCCACCTTTGATATCGATGAGGCTGCTTTGGAAATTAGTATTGGCTTAATGTCCTATATTGCTTTTCAATATTTAAGTCGGTAAGGGTATGTCTTCTCATCACATCGTTCGGGAAAACCAAGAACCGGCCTTATTTATAGCTGATCCGCACTGTCTGGATCAGGAGCACATCAATCAGCTCTTGGAATGGAGCCCCACACTACTGACCGTTTTAGAACATTATCCAACCCTGATGTCTCGTGGCATAAAGGTGGATGTTTTATTGTATCCCCAGGAGCAAAAGGAAGATTTACCCCTAGAGGAAAATATGCTTAAGATCCCCTTTAAGGAGGGGTATTGGGCGGCCCTGTTCGCCTTTTTAACGGATAAAAATAATGCGGCGCTAAATGTGGTATCTCCTCATACAAACCTGAAGGAGCTGAGGCCCTGGCTCGGAGACTTTTCGATCAATATTTTGAATGCCAATCGAAAGTTTGTCATTCTGAAAAACTTTGAAAAATGGCTTCCTAAGGGTAGTCTTCTATTTTTTCCCAGCTGGGATTTGTTAAATCATTCGCGTTTTGAAAACCTTAGAGAAGTATCCTTTGGAACCTTCGAGGTGATCGAGGATGGTTTTGTGCGTACCGGCCCGCAGGAAGATTATTTTTTAATTGCTCAGGAATTATGATTCGAATTGTTGAAGCAGGCCCCAAGGATCTTCCGCTAATTCATCAATTGGCCCACCAGATCTGGCCTGAAACCTACTCTTCCATACTTGCTAAAGAGCAATTGGATTTCATGCTGGAAAAGTCATACGCCCCACAGGCCCTGCATGAGGCGATGGTTATGGGAACCCGGTTTTTTATTCTTTTGGTGGAGCAAGTTCCTTCGGGCTTCATCTCTTTGGAGGAACAAACCGATGTGCTGCGAATTGGAAAGCTCTACCTATCTACCTCCCTTCAAGGTCAAGGACTGGGGAAAAAAATGATCGACTTTGCGGCAAGCTATGCAAAACAACAGCATATGGATACCCTTGAGTTAAATGTAAACCGGGCAAATAAAGCCTATTATTTTTACTTAAAACAAGGGTTCGAAGTGGTAAAGGCCGTTGATATTCCTTATCATGGCTTTGTTTTGAATGATTTTGTCATGCAAAAGAAATTAGAAGCCTAACTTCCCAGCTCTTGCGCTTAATCTCTTAACTTTTCTACCCGGTTTGGCCTTTGACTGCCATCAACGATTCCGATTGCCCCGGCTGCGATGGCCTCTATACTGGATTGAATGTTATCAATATTGAGCGTGGAGACCTCATCCTTTACCGTATGGTAATACAGGTCATTATCTATCTGCGAGGTGGAGAAGGTATGTGCGGGCACACCTAGAGCCGCTAATACCGCATTATCGCTTCTGTAAAACAGGTTCTGCGTTTTGTAAGGGTCGGGATGAAAGGTAAAACTGGTTCCTTTCAGATTTTCTTGCATTAACACGCCTAGATTGGAGGCATCGTAACCCGTGATATAAAGTGAATTGGGTCCAAATCGAGAATCCTTTCCGATCATTTCAATGTTGATCATGGCCACGACTTGTTCGGGATCGATGTGGTTGGAAAAGTATTTTGACCCGTACATGCCAATCTCCTCGGCGGTAAAGGCGACAAATATGAGGGTTCTTTCGTTCGTTCCTAATGCTTTATAATACCGGGCGAGCTCGATTAAAGCCGTTGTTCCTGATGCGTCATCATCGGCTCCATTGGCAATGGAATCCTGGTCCGAGGATGGCTCTAGAATTCCGATATGATCATAATGGGCTGAGAAAATCACGTATTCATTCGGTTTTGATTTTCCGGGTATGGTGGCCGCCACGTTAAACATGGGTAGATCTTGCGTTTTGCGCTGCACATTCATTTCATAGGTGGAAGGAAGGGAGTCGCAGACCAGGAACACTTTGTTCGGTATTATTTTCTGGGCTTGTTCTTTGGTTGAGGTCTGGTTACGGCTGTAGATAAACTTAAAGCGGGCTACATAGGCTGCGTGCTCTTTGTCCACCAATACAATGGCTTGTTCCGTGTTATTTTTGATGATTTCTCTGAATTTTTCTGAAAAATTATCCTCCTTTCCAATCCGTAACTGAGTGATTTGACTGGACTGGTCCCAGTGTAGGTCGGCCCCGTTTCCAGTGATTAAAAAATCGTTCTCTGCTATGGATTTCCCCGCCAATATGATTTCTTGTTTGAGAATTTGTGTTTTATTAATGGTAAAGGATTGTCTGAAATTGTCTTCTGCGTAAGGTTTTAATCCAATTTCTTTAAATTCACCTGCTATAAAGTCTGCTGCCTTGGCGGTCTCTGGCCTGAGGGCCGATCTGCCCATCATTTCATCTGAGGCTAATTGGTTAAGTATTCTGGTTATATTCTCCCGTTGCACGGTCTTTGCCTGCTGCGCAATGCTGTGGCTTTGCGAGAAAACCAATAAGAAAATCAAGATGATGGATTTATTCATGTTGCGATAATTTTAAGTGAAATTAAACAATTTTATAAATTAATGATAGAGCGTTTCATTCTAAAAATAATTATCTTTGGTAAAAAGCACAGTATGAAAGAAATCAGCGTTCAAGAATTAAAAGACATGATGGATCAGAGCCAGGAGTTTCAGTTGATTGATGTTCGTGAGCCTTTTGAATATGAAGTTTCTAATTTAAATGGCGTTAACATTCCTTTATCTGGAGTTGTTATCGAGGCGAATAGAATATCAAAAGAAATACCTGTCATTGTTCATTGTCGTTCAGGAAAGCGTAGCGCTCAAGCCATTATGCTCTTGGAACAGAATGGATTCACTAACCTTTCTAATCTTCAAGGTGGAATTTTAGCGTGGAAAGATGAATTTGATCCCGAAATGGATGTTTATTAAGAAACAACAAAATCAATAAAAGCTCAAGTTAATCCTTGAGCTTTTTGTGTTTTAGGACTTTTGTTAAGATATTTTTAGAATATAGCCTACTTTATTGATAATTGGCAAAAAATAGTTGTTTTATTTAATTCTTTATTAGAAGATTGATAAAACAAGTACCTTTGCAACAGTATACCAGTATAAACAA
The DNA here is from genome assembly GCF_059758715.1 of Sphingobacterium sp. GQ94. Taxonomy (NCBI): domain Bacteria; kingdom Pseudomonadati; phylum Bacteroidota; class Sphingobacteriia; order Sphingobacteriales; family Sphingobacteriaceae; genus Sphingobacterium; species Sphingobacterium sp. GQ94. The sequence continues at coordinate 30,363 of NZ_JCAXEC010000001.1, read as the reverse complement.
ATGCATTAATTTATGGCTAATCAAACCAGCACAACACAGAGCTTTTTTGAAGGGGTTGCACGTAACTTCGATAAGGCGGCAAAATTCACCTCATTTTCCTCGGGAATCCTTGATCAAATCAAGGCCTGCAATTCCATTTTAAGGATTAAGTTTCCCGTGAAAATTGGAGATGGCCTGGAGGTAATCGAGGCTTATCGGGTGCAACATTCGCACCATAAACTACCCTGTAAAGGCGGAATTAGGTTCTCCATGGGCGTGGATCAGGAAGAGGTCATGGCATTAGCCTCGTTGATGACCTATAAATGTGCTATTGTGAACGTTCCTTTTGGCGGGGCAAAGGGCGGCATTAAAATTGACGCCAAAAAGTATTCTGAATATGATCTGGAAAAAATTACCAGGCGCTATACCACCGAATTAGTCAAGAAGAATTTTATTGGTCCCGGCACTGATGTTCCGGCCCCTGATTATGGAACAAGTGCGCGCGAGATGAGCTGGATTGTGGACACCTATACCACCTTGAATCCAAATGAAATTAACGCTCAAGCCTGTGTTACCGGAAAACCTATTTCTCAAGGAGGTGTCCGGGGACGTACTGAGGCGACTGGTCTGGGCGTGTTTTTTGGCGTAAAGGAGGCCTGTAAAAATGAAAGTGATATGGCTGCTTTGGGTTTAAGTACAGGCGTGGAAGGCAAAAGGGTTATTGTTCAGGGTTTGGGGAACGTAGGTTACCATGCTGCGAAGTTCTTTCAGGAAGGTGGAGCGGTGCTGGTTGGCTTGATTGAATTCGAGGGTGCAATTTACAACCAAAACGGTCTTGACCTGGAGGCGGTTGTTGCGCATCGCAAAACAACGGGGTCTATCTTAAATTTTCCGGGAGCTGAAAACATAGTGGATTCGGCAAAAGGCTTATCTTATCCTTGTGATATCCTGATCCCTGCTGCCTTGGAATCGGTTATTGATACAGATAATGCGGATTCTATTCAGGCAAAAATTATTGGAGAGGCGGCCAATGGCCCCATTACTCCTGGAGCGGATGAGATTTTTAACAAAAAAGGTGTCCTGGTGATTCCAGATATTTATCTGAATGCAGGAGGAGTTACGGTTTCCTATTTTGAATGGCTAAAAAATTTAAGTCATGTTCGTTATGGACGCCTGGAAAAGCGCTTCAGCGAAAACATGTATGCGGAAATTCTGAATATTATTGAATCCATGACCAATCAAAAGGTTTCTAAATTGGAACGAAAGATTATCCTAAGAGGACCGGACGAGGTGGATTTGGTGTATTCAGGTCTGGAAGATACCATGATCGGCTCTTACCAAGAAATTCATCAGATATGGAAGGAGACCCCGGGCGTTGAAGATCTCAGAACGGCGGCCTTTATTTGCGCGATCAACAAAGTGGGTGAATCGTACAAAGAATTAGGGATCTTCCCATAAACGTTTCTCGATATTATCCTTACCTTTGTTCCATGAACAAAATATTTCACCAGACTAAACAAGCCTTCTTATTTAGTCTGGCGTTTTATCTTTTAAGCTTCCTTCTGCTGGTGTTTAAAGCGTGGTTTGCTCCCCTATTATTGAGTATCTCCATCTTGCTTTCCTTGGTTTGGACGGTTGCTGTTCTGATGGAAATTATGCGGTCTAAACGGATCAACCAAACAGAAAGATGGCTTTTGGTTGTATTCGTTATTTGCCTTAATATCCTTGGGGGCATCATCTACTTCTATTTTCTTCGGCAGAGAGTGACTGGATTTAAAGAAACAAATAATACATAAAAATGACTAAAAATTTTATATTGAATACGGTGCTTACTATGGGTATTGTATTCCTGGTATTAAGTGGTTATGCCGCATACAATAGCGGTAATATGTTGATTTTGGGATTATCAATAGCTTTTTTAGTGGTATTGGTTTATCTGAAGATTGTTGTTTTAAGGCAGGTTAGTCGTCAGGTATCTGCCGGTCAACAGAAACCACAAACGCCCAGTTCCCCAAAACACAAGAAAAGGGCTAATAAATAGCCCTAATCAAAATCGTTAATAAGCCTTTAGCTTTATTTTATGAAGGGAGGTTTGCTAACGATGGCCTTCACCTGTTGGTTACGAATTACGATAAAAATTTCGGTACCTTCTTTACTGAATTCCTTGTTCACATAGCCTAAACCAATTGATTTCTTTAAGCTTGGAGATTGCGTGCCTGAGGTAACCCGGCCAATGATGTTTCCCTGTGCATCTGCAATTGGATAATCATGACGAGGGATTCCCCTGTCGATCATTTCGAATCCGACAAGCTTGTTTGCAACACCTTGTTCTTTTTCGGCTTTTAGGTTTTGTGAATTCACAAAGTCTTTGGTGAATTTGGTCACCCAACCCAACCCTGCTGCTAATGGCGATGTGGTATCGTCAATGTCGTTTCCGTATAAACAGAATCCCATTTCCAAGCGTAAGGTATCGCGAGCGCCAAGACCGATTGGTTTGATGTCATAGGCTTTTCCAGCCTCCATGATCGCTTGCCATACGGTATGCGCATGTTCATTATCCACATAGATCTCAAAACCACCCGCCCCGGTATAACCCGTTGCTGAGACCAACACATTTTCAACACCAGCGAAAACACCCTTTTGAAAGGAATAGTATTCCATTTCAGCCAACTCGATCTGGGTTAAATTTTGAAGTGCATCAGCGGCCTTTGGTCCTTGAATAGCAAATAAAGAAGTCTGATCTGAGATATCCTTCATCTGTACACCAAAGGTGTTGTATTTGCTAATCCAATTCCAGTCTTTTTCAATATTTGATGCGTTCACAACCAAAAGGTAGGTTGTATCGTCCAATTTATAGGTTAAGAAATCATCAACAATACCGCCATCCTCATTTGGGATATACGCGTATTGAACTTTTCCGTCATAAAGTTTGGAAGCGTCATTGGAAGAAATCTTTTGAATCAGGTCAAGGGCCTTTTCACCTTTTAAAATGAATTCTCCCATGTGACTTACATCAAACATGCCCACTGAGGTACGAACGGCTTCATGTTCGAGGTTTATTCCTGAATATTGAACTGGCATATTAAACCCTGCAAAGGGAACCATTTTAGCTCCTAATGCAATATGCACGTCTGTTAACGCTGTATTTTTCATCTTAATTCAATGTGTTTTTCTGTTCCAAAATTACGCAATATGAATGACAAAAGATAACCGCTTTTTGCTAAAAGCAAGGAATAGCGATACGCAATCGATTTCCTTATTTTTCACACGTGTTTGATTTGGAGAATCGTTAATGCTCTTTGGAATTCAGCTTGGAGTTTTGCGGTAACGGTGATTGTTTTTTTGCTCTTAGGATGCTCGAAACAGAGTTTACTTGCATGTAAGAGCATGGTATCATGTGCAAATGTTTCTTTCCAGAGTTTGTTCTGTTTATTACAGCCATGTGGCCGGTCACCAATAATGGGGTGTAATATATGGGCAAAGTGTCGTCTTAATTGATGCATTCTGCCTGTTTCTGGCTTCGCTAAAACCAAGGAATACCTAGAGGTGGCATGTCCGCCAAAGGGAAGATCGATTTCTGCGCTTTGGAGCGTCTGATAATTTGTGAGGCATTCCTGGATCGTTCCATTTTCCTTTTTCAGGGGGTAATCGATACGCCCATGGTCTTGCGTATACCCTCTTAAAACCGCCATGTACTCTTTTTTGATTAGGTTTTGCGCAAAAGCCTGCTGGATTTCACTGTTCATTTCTTTGTTCAGGGTGAACAGCAACACGCCTGCAGTTTTTCGGTCAATGCGGTGCGCCGGGAAAACCATTTTTCCAATTTGATCCCTCAGGAGTTGTAAGGCAAACTCACTGGTATCCGCCGCAATCATCGAGCGGTGCACCAACAAGCCATGCGGTTTATTGATGGCAATTAGATCGTCATCTTGGTAGAGGATTTCCAGCATTAAAAGTTCGTTAAATGATCCATTAACTGCGCGGCTTTTTCGTCGAGCTTCGGGCTGATCCAAACCTGGTTAAACGCGCCTACCCCAATGGTTATTTTTTCGCCGTTCCAATTGATCTGACTCAAGGAAAACAAATAATAGTTTTGTGTCCTGGTGTAATTGGTTACAAATTCTTTGACCACTTTATCGCCGAACAACATCATGCCCAGATCCACGGCTTTTTTATCCTTGTAATCCAATTGTTTTTTTAGAATCTCTTTTGCTTTTTGTGTCAGTTTTTCTTCAAACTGCTCCTTCACGGGGTTCGTAAAAACGGCAGCTAACATCAAAAGAATTAGCAGTAATGCAAATATTCTGGTTTTACTCATGTGACAAAAATAAGGTAATTTGATTAGTTTTTTGCTAAAAGATCAACGCAAAGAACCACATGCTAAGCAGGTACATCAGATACAGAAACCCAATCATCAGGATAAATAATCCTGCCAGGATAACCAGAATGATATTTTTGGCACTCCCCTGGTTGCGGTTGAGTTTATAATGATCATCCAGAAGCTTGATGTTCTTTTGATTGGCTTTGTTAAAAAAATCAAAGACATTTCCCAGAATTGGGATAGAACCCAGAATGGCATCCCAGGTGATATTGAAAAGCATTTTTAGAACAACTTTACTGCTGACCCCGTTTCGGGCCATCACCCATACCAGCATCAGGGAAATTAACCAAGTGGTGATTTGGCCACCAAAGGGTATAAAATTTAAGAGCGGATCTAGACCGAAACGAAAATTTCCAATGCGGAAACGACTATCCATTAATTCAGATAGTCGTTTAACCCATTGAAAGTCTTTCTCAATTTTATCTAAAGCATATGCTTTTGACTTTTCCATTTTATTTTATTTCGAAAACAGCATCAATCTGGCAGTTGAGTTTGATTGGACGAATGTCCAATTCCAATCCTTGCTCCATGGAATCGGCCATCTCTAGATTTGATGATTTTGCCATTGCGTACATTCTTGGAGAAGGGTTGATGTTTTCCCAATTGAAACTGCTGTTGTCGTTGATCATCAACACCTTGCCGATGGTGTCATCTTCCGCGGAAGCGAGAATTTCCGCATTGACACGTGCATCTTTCATCGCGATGGTTTTTAATTCTTTCTCAATCCTTTTTTTCTCTGAGTGATCGTAACCTGTGATCGAAGTACTTTGAAGACCCTGAGCGTCTAAAGCTTCCATCATCGCATTTAAGTTATTCAGATTGGTTACTTTGATGCGGTATTGGCGAGCTTGTAACAATTCGTTGTTCTTTTTTTTCTCAGCGCTGTTATAGCTATACATATTTTGAATGGTGAAATCTTCTTTTTTCACGCCATGCTTCATCGCGGATTCAAAGAGTTGTTTCTCAAGGATATCGATGGCAACTTTTTTCTTGGTGTTGCCATTCTCGTAGTATTCTTTCAAAGAAATGGATAAGAATATAATGTCTGGGGTAACTTCTTTTTCAGCAAAGCCTCGGGTTGCTACGCGACGTGTGTTTTCCATGGTTGAATTTTGTGCTTGTGCTGAAACAATTAATGTGATTACGGCCAGCAGAGTTAATATTTTTTTCATATGCTTGTTTTAATTTAGTATTCTGTTAAATGCAAGTTTACCAATCAACTTTAAGGTAGACAACTTAAATTGAAAAATGTTTAATCTCAAATTTTTTTTTCATATATATTTAGAAAATATTTGATACCTTTAAAAAAACAATAATTAATAACATGCAAGAAGGAGTAGTAAAATTCTTTAATGAGGCCAAAGGTTTCGGTTTCATAATCCCAAATTCAGGCGAGAGCGAAATTTTCGTTCACGTTTCAGGCTTAGTAGACAAAGTTCGTGAAAACGATCATGTATCTTACGAAGAAGAACAGGGCCGCAAAGGTCTTAACGCGGTAAATGTAAAGCTTATCTAAGAGAATAGATTCAATATATATTTATTGTGGAAGAGCCTGTGAGATCATATCTGACGGGCTTTTTTGGGTCCTTAATTTCCAAAAACCTCTTCCAAGATATACAGCGAATTCAACTCACCAAAGTTCTCTGTATGAAGCCGGTAATAGTCAATGAGTTTTTGTAGTAGGTAAGACCGATCGACTTTTTGTAGCTTGATTTTGTTACATTCACTATAGGAACAGCGCATAATTTCTCGAAAATATTGACTGTGCGGATTTTGGATCAGGTACACATGATTCGGTGGAGAACTTGTGAAATTTCCCTCGATGAGGTCAAAATAAGGTTTATCAGATAATTCGGGTTTAAAACCTAAAAATTGAGTGAGTTTGGCTAAAAAGATCAACGGGTAGTTTCCCAGACCCAGGTTGCTTTGATCGAGCCATATAATGGAATTTTCAATAAAATGAAAAAGAGCGGGATCCGGGTTCTGGTGGCGAAGGACTTTGTAGAGAATCTCGTTTAAAAACAGACTGATCGAACTCTTAACGATGTCCAGTGGTATACTGCGCAAGACGGGATGTTGCTGCGCTTCTTTGATGCGCTGTAAATTAGCGCTTTCTTTTTGGTAAACCACCAGATCAAGTAAATGAAAGGGTTGCAGCATGCTGCTTGAAATCTTTGCTTTGGGTTTACGCGCACCACTTATCATATAAGATTGCAGGCCAAATGCTTCGGTGTAAATTTGAGCGACAACGCTACTCTCCGAATAATTGGTGATTTTTAAGGGTATTCCTTTGGTCTGGTGTAACATTGCCTTCTGCCCTACTTTCTGTTTTTTCTTCTTTTTAGTAAACCGCTCAAATCTATTGCGCGAATTAAATAATACACCAGGGTTACAAACCCCACCCCAAAAGAGATCACCCCCACGCTCATGAGTAGTTTATACCAATTGTTTTCCGCTTCCATCAGCCTTAAGCTGTATAAAACACAGGAGACACCCAGAATGATTAAGGCAAGGCCTCTGCTTAAATATTTATTCAATTGTGAATTGTTGAAAACTATTGTTGTGATCTGTCCGTTAATTGTACTGCAAAATACAGTAATTTTGGTGAATTTCTCCACGCCTTTTGATTATTTTTAAAATAATTACCAAATTCTTATTGTATTTCCCAAAAGAATTATTGATATTTGCACACTCGTTTAAAAGGACGAATTACATTTAAAGATCAACAATAAAATAGAATATCATGTCAAGAATTTGTGATTTAACAGGCAAGAAGGCATTAACTGGAAATAGCGTTTCACACTCAAATGCTAAAACTAAGCGTAAATTTTACCCTAATTTACAGACTAAGCGTTTTTTCATTCCTGAAGAAGATCGCTGGATTACTTTGAAAGTATCTACTTCGGCTATCAAGACAATTAATAAGAACGGCATTACAGCAGCGATTGATAAATTTATCAAAAAGGGTCATATTTAATAATTGACGCCTGTTGTATCCACATAACATAGATTCATGAAATTCACCCGTGAGGGCATAAATAAATAAGGCAATGGCAAAAAAAGGAAATAGAGTACAGGTTATCTTAGAGTGTACTGAACACAAAGAAAGTGGTCTTCCAGGTATGTCTCGTTATATTACCACTAAGAACAAAAAGAACACAACTGAACGTTTGGAAATGAAGAAATTCAATCCAGTTTTGAGAAAAGTAACCGTTCATAAAGAAATTAAGTAAAAATCCTTGGATAGGGTTCTATCCGAATAAAAAAAGTATACCATGGCAAAGAAATCAGTTGCATCATTACAAAAAGGTGGTGGTAAAGAATATACAAAGGTTATTATCGCTGCAAAATCTCAAAAAACAGGTGCTTATACTTTCAAAGAGAGTATGATCCACAATGACAAAGTAAAAGAGGTTGTTGCTTCGGCTTCTAAATAAGCAGTAAGATATTCCTTTTTTTAAAGTTTTTCTTTAAAAAATCTTATAATTAGCCGTTTTGGTTTACCCAAAAGGGCTTTTTTAGTATCTTCTATTTAAGTATCTTTGAGAGATCTACCTTACCCTAATTTTATATTTTATCTGCATGGGATTATTTGATTTTTTAAAAAAGAAACAAGAAACACCTGAGGCACAGGAGGCCCTGGACAAAGGTTTGGAGAAAACCAAAGAGGGTTTCTTTTCCAAAATTACCAAAGCGGTTGTTGGAAAGTCAACCATTGATGATGATGTTCTTGATAACCTGGAAGAGGTTCTGGTGAGCTCCGATGTAGGAGTGAGCACAACGCTTAAGATTGTTGAACGGATTCAAAAACGTGCAGCACAGGATAAATATATCACCACCGATGACTTAAATAGTCTGCTAAAAGAAGAAATTCAAGCCCTTCTGGCTGAAAATAACAGCAATGATTTTGAACATTTTGAATATGGAACGCAAAAACCATATGTCATTATGGTGGTGGGTGTGAATGGGGTTGGTAAAACAACAACGATTGGTAAACTAGCTTATCAACTTCAACAAGCCGGCAATAAAGTTGTGCTGGGTGCTGGTGATACGTTTCGCGCAGCAGCGGTAGAACAACTGCAACTTTGGGGCGAGCGGGTAAATGTACGGGTGGTTGCCCAGCCAATGGGCTCCGATCCAGCTTCGGTTGCTTACGATACGATTAAATCAGCAGTAGCCAACGCAGACGATGTGGCTATTATTGATACCGCCGGACGCTTGCATAATAAAGTGGGTTTGATGAACGAGCTCTCCAAAATTAAGCAAGTGATGCAAAAGGTAATTCCTGGTGCCCCACATGAAATTTTATTGGTCCTGGATGCCTCCACCGGACAGAATGCAATTGAACAGGCCACTCAGTTTACCCAGGCAACGGATGTGAATGCCTTGGCACTTACCAAATTAGATGGGACGGCTAAGGGTGGCGTGGTTATCGGGATTTCCGATCAGTTTAAAATCCCAGTTAAATACATTGGTGTGGGAGAGAAGATTGGCGATTTGCAGTTATTTAACAAAAAAGACTTCGTGGACTCATTATTTAAGTAGGCCACAGCATTTTATATGAAAACAAAACAAACAAAAGCAGCTCCGAGTATCAGTAAGCCACGGGTTAACGTGGTGACCTTGGGTTGTTCAAAAAACATCCACGACAGTGAAGTGTTGATGGGACAGCTTAAAGGAAACCAAATGGAGGTTGTTCACGAATCAAACAATATCAGAGAGAACGATATTGTGGTGATCAACACGTGTGGATTTATTGATAATGCCAAACAAGAATCCATCGATACCATCCTTCAGTTTTCTGACCTGAAGGACCAAGGTAAGGTCGGTAAGGTTATTGTAACGGGCTGTTTATCCGAGCGCTACAAACCAGAGCTGGAATCAGAAATTCCAAATGTAGATGCTTTTTTCGGAACCAATGATCTTCCTGATTTATTGAATTCGGTTGGGGCAAACTATAAGCATGAGCTTCTGGGCGAACGTTTATTGACAACGCCTTCCCATTATTCTTATTTTAAAATTGCAGAAGGGTGTAATCGTCCATGTTCTTTTTGTGCGATTCCGTTAATGCGTGGTAAACATGTTTCTAAATCCATTGATGATTTGGTTAAGGAAGCTAAATTTCTGGCCTCCAACGGGACCAAGGAATTGATCTTAATTGCGCAGGACTTGACCTATTACGGCCTGGATATTTATGGTAAACGAAACCTTGCTGATCTACTTCGCCATCTCTCGGATGTGAATGGGATTGATTGGATTCGCTTGCAATATGCATATCCTTCGGGGTTTCCAATGGATATTCTGGACGCCATGAATGAGCGTGACAATATTTGTAATTATTTGGACATGCCCTTACAGCATATCTCCGATACGATGCTTAGTTCAATGAGACGTGGAACCAGCAAGCAGAAACAGATTGATTTAGTCAACAAGATTCGCGATAAGGTGCCCAATATTGCCCTTCGCACAACCTTGATTTGTGGGTATCCCGGGGAGAGCGAAAAAGATTTTAACGAAATGTTGGACTGGGTGGAACAAACTCGTTTTGACAGACTAGGCTGTTTTACTTATTCTCATGAAGAAAAGACACATGCCCATACCTTAATCGATGATGTCCCAGAGGAAACCAAACAAGAACGTGTGGATCAGATTATGGAGGTTCAACAGGGAATTTCCTTTGAAATTAATCAACAAAAGATCGGCGGTACCTATAAGGTTCTCGTAGACAGAATGGATGGAGAGTATTTTATTGGCCGGACTGAGTTTGATTCTCCTGAGGTGGATAATGAGGTGATTCTTGAGGCGAAAACAAATTATGCCCGAATTGGTGATTTTGTTCAGGTGAGCGTGGATCGGGCGGAGGATTTCGACTTATATGGCTCAATTGTCAAATAGACATAAATTTTAAGGGCGGGTGACGCCCTTTTTTATTTTTTTTGTATTTTGTCTACCGAGTACATATGCATTTAAATAATCTTAAAATTGGTAGATGAAAGCTACATATATTGATTACAGTGACACCAACAGTTTCTCTAATACACTCATAGCTTATCTCTCTGATGAGCAAGCTTTGTCTAACTTTTACGGTAATAAGCCTACTCTTTCTGGCTTTAAAGACCAGCTCGCTAAAAAGCAAAATTTCGAACATCGTGAGCTTTTAACGACTGTTTTAATGGAGCAGTATGGCGATCTCCTAAAAGACTCGCCCCTGGTGTCCAAAAACATCAATCTTCTGAAAGACAAAAAAACCTTTACAGTGACCACCGGTCACCAGTTAAACATTTTCACGGGACCTTTATATTTTATTTTTAAAATCGTTACGGCGATTAAATTGGCCCAGGATTTAAAGGCGGAATTTGCCGATCATGAGTTCGTTCCGGTCTATTGGATGGCCACGGAGGATCATGATTTTGCGGAAATTAATCATACCCGGGTGTATGGTAAAAAAATAAACTGGGATACTCAGGCGGGTTCAGCGACCGGAAGAATGGATACCAGCTCCATGATCCAAGTGGTCCGGGAGTACTGCAATACCTTTGGTTTATCCCAGAACGCGAGTCATTTGAGCGGCCTTGTCAAACAGGCTTACTTGAGTGGGAGAAGCCTTGCAGATGCGACCCGTATTTTCGTTAATTCTTTGTTTAAAGAATATGGTCTGGTTATTATTGATGCCGATCATCGGGAATTTAAAGAGGTCTTTACCCCAATCATTCAGGATGACATTCTTAACCAGAAAAGTTTCAAGGCCATCTCGGAGACCTCCTCGACCCTTGTTTCCCTAAACTATTCGACCCAGGTTCAACCCCGGGAAATTAACTTCTTTTATTTAACGGACGAGTTTAGGGAGCGCATCGTCCAACTCGATGAGGATCGTTTTGAGGTTCTTCATCAGGGTATTTATTTTACCAGGCAGGAGTTAATTCAGGAAATTTCAGATTACCCTGAACGCTTTAGTCCCAATGTGGTCATGCGGCCCCTGTTTCAAGAAATTATCTTACCCAATCTTGCCTATATAGGTGGCGGGGCAGAGATTGTTTATTGGCTCCAATTGAAGGCTAACTTTGAGCAGTATGGCATTGATTTCCCCATCCTAATTCCTCGGAATTCGGCGATGATTACAGACGATCAGATGGTAGGGAAGATATTTCGTTTAGACCTTACTTTCAAAAGTATCTTCAAATCAGCGGAAACTCTTCGCGGCGAATATGTTAAAAGAAAAACCAAACACCGTTTAAATTTGCATGATGAATGGATGGAGCTGAATGCTATTTTTGCTAAAATTAAACTCCGTACCCATAAAATAGATCCTACTTTAGCACCAAGCGCAGATGCGGTTAAGGCCAGACTGAAAAAAGCAGTCAATAATTTAGAAAAGAAATTGCTCAAAGCGGAGAAAAATAATTATCAGGAGTCCTTGATTCAAATCGATCGTCTTAAGGAGAAACTTTTTCCTTCGGGAGGCTTACAGGAGCGTTCTGAAAACTTTGCGGTCCTGTATTTAAAACATGGCGATGAATTTATACCGGATTTAATAAACGCGTTTAAGCCATTGGATTTTAAATTTACTATCTTGTATTGATATGACGGAAAGCGAGTTGATTCAGAGTAACTTTTATAAATATTACACGACAAAGACCCATTTGGAGTCTGCTGATTTTGAAAAATTGGCTCCGTATTTTGAATTCAGAGAACTCGCTCATAACCAGATTTTGCTTCGTGCGGGAGAGGTCTGTAAACATTTTTTGTTTGTCGAGCAAGGTATTCTTCAGTTGTTTTCCCTGGATTCCAAGGGAGGGGAGCATATCCTTCAGTTTGCTCCTGAAAACTGGTTGCTTGTGGACCGCTCGAGCATGTATTTCGGGGAACCCTCTGAATATTACATCAAGGCCATTGAACCCAGTAAGGTGGTTTTCCTGAACCCCCAGTTTTTGCTGGAGGCGGCCAGGTTGAAGCCTGATGTCTCTACCTTTACCGAAATATCCCTCCAACGTAATATCTTTTTTATTCAAAGGCGAATTAATTCTTTGCTTGCGATGACCGCAAGGGAACGGTATTTGGATTTCATGGCGCTGTATCCAGATCTTTTATTGCGGGTTCCTCAATGGATGATCGCCTCTTATCTGGGTATCACTCCGGAGAGTCTAAGCCGCGTAAGAAGGGAGATTGCGAAAGAAAGTTTTTAAATTTTTTTCCCGCTGTTCCTTTTTCTCCTAAGGTCCTTTAAGGGGCCTGATGAAACACCTCCGCCATCATGCAACGCGCACTTCCTCCGCCATACTTCTCTATACTATACAAAGGGGCCGATAAGATCTTCCCATGTTTTTGTATCTGTTGCACCTGTTCCTCCCTTAGAGACTTCAAGGCTTGTTCACTCATGCATATATAGACTGAGTCGTCCTTGCTACTTTTTACCTGCAGGATATTGCCGGCAAAATGATCCATCTGATCCGTGCTTATTTCAATGATTTCTTTTCCGCTTTCTTGAAGTTCTTTTTTTACCAATTCTCTCTGGGCCGAATCCTGTATGCTTTGTAGGCAAATGAGTGCGAATTTACGCCCTATAGACATCATCACATTGGTGTGATAAATGGGATAAAATTTTCCTTCAATATTTTGGCTTGCCTGAAAGCTGATTCCCCGGTATCCTTGCCGCTCGCAATATTCTTGAAACAGAGGTTCATTGGCCCGCTCGGATATACTGAGGTAGGCGAGTTTATTTTCCCGATCTAAAATCATCGCTCCGGTTCCTTCTAAAAATTGATTTTGGTCCTCAAAGATGCTATAGTCAATGATCTTTTCAAAGGAATAGCCCATTTGGTCGAGTTTCCCCAGGTAATTCAGGGATCTTTCTCTTCTTCTGTTTTCGGCAAATACGGGGTAAAAGATGGCTTCATTCTGATGAAACGAGATTATGTTATTGGGGAAGATGCTGTCCGGCGTATCCTGAGAACCATCATCCTGAATCAGAAGTACCTTAATGCCTGCGTTTTGCAAAACCTGGACGTAGTTGTCAAATTCAGCTAAGGCGAGCTCGCCTGCCCGATTGGTTTGGGGAGTTTCGGCCTGGAAATAATTGTTTACGGCAGTTTGTTCGTTCCTTCTGAACGAAAAGGGTCTGACCATTAGTATTGTATCGGTGATTTGCATGATTAATTTCGAATTAAAGGGAGCGTGGAACAGCGCAACAGACCTTCTTGTTTTCCTATTTCATGGTAGGGGATTTCCTCCACGATGAAGCCATTTTCTAGCAGCCAGTGGTTTAATCTGGTGAATCTTTTTTCACTCACGACAACTTTCGGGCTTATCGAGAAAACGTTTGAAAACATTTCATACATTTCTTGTGCGGTGATCTCAAAAAGGTTTTGGGCACCAAATAAGTCTTTCAGGAAATGGTAGTCCTGCGGATTCATGAAGCCTGATGGGTAGATGATGGCTTTGTCCCCGCCCAGTGGCTGGAAGCAACAGTCCAGATGCAGCGCGTTTAAGGTTGCATCGGTCATGGATTTAATCAAATCAAATCCCCGCACTTTTTTCTCAGGAAATAATTGGGTAATAAATTCTACGCCCGCTGTATTGGTTCTGGCGGTGTTGATCTGGGCATAGTCTTCTTTGGAATAGGTGCCAATGAAAATATGGTCTTTCCAGAGAATCACATCTCCGCCTTCAATATGGACCTCTTTGGGTGCCTGAATGAATTTCTGGGGAGCGATTTGATCCACGATTCGCTGGATTGCATTCCATTCTTGAGAACGGTCGGGGAGGATGTTTGATTTGATAAAATAGTCGTCGATAACAAAGCCGATGTCCCGGGTAAAAATTTGGTTTAATCCGTCGATTTCATCGGGTCTTAGTACCTGTACACCATAACGCTCCAATACATTTTGAAAGTGCTGTAGTTCATAGACCATCTCGGACTCTCTGGGGTATGTTCCTTTTCGAATATGTTCCAGGGACTTGGGGTCATAGGCCTGCTGAGGGGTTGGCACGGGACCGTTGCTATCGGCTATGCCAAGGATCACTGTGCGTAAGGGGCTCGTTTCATTTTGTATATGGAGTTTGAGCATATCATTTATTTTGGTTCAGGCCTAATTTAGCAAAGTTTCTTCTTTTAAATCAAAGCGCTGTAATTATTGTAAATAATTAATTTTTAGTCGATTAATTCTACAATTCCTGTGCTTGGATAGGGGTTTATTGTACTGATTGTTTAAAAATTCGATGATTTATTTATCGTTTTTTTAATACAGATCTGCTTCTGAAGGGGGTTGGTTAATTATTTAAGGGAACAGGTATTTTGCGGCATTGGAAGCAAAGCGTTGAATTTTTAAATCTTTGGTAAGTTAGCTGAATTTTCTTTGGTGATACTTCAAAAATATGTGCAATCGATTGATGGGATTAAAAAAGTACTTGCTCCAGTGGAGGGGTATAAATATTCCTTTAAAAAGCGTATCTTTGCGAATTGAAATTTCACAACGGAATTTTCGTTGAAAGAAATTGGAAAACAGTTAGTTAAACAATTCTTCAAGTTACAAATAGGACTTAAAATGAGTAACGTATATTACCAAGAAAAATTTGAGGATCGCCACAATGGTCCCAGCTCTAGTCAAGTAGAGGAAATGTTGAACGTTTTGGGCGTTAATTCTTTGGATGAACTTATCGAACAAACCGTTCCCGCACAAATTCGTAAAAAGGAGACGCTAAAACTTCCTGCTGCCTTGTCTGAGGTAGCCTATCTCGAGAAGATTGCGCAGGTTGCTGAGAAAAATAAAGTCTTCAAATCGTATATTGGTCAGGGTTATAACGATGTAATCCTTCCAGGGGTCATTCAACGAAACGTTTTCGAGAATCCAGGATGGTACACGCAATACACGCCTTATCAGGCAGAAATTGCTCAGGGTCGTCTTCAAGCGTTACTGAATTTTCAAACGATGGTTTGTGACCTAACGGGTTTAGAAATCGCAAATGCTTCACTTTTGGACGAGGCAACGGCGGCGGCTGAGGCGATGTTTATGTTGTATAGCGCCCGTAAAAATAAAGCGGCTAATGTTTTTCTGGTTACCTCCAATGTGTACCCGCAAACGTTAGATGTGCTGCAGACCAGAGCTGTTCCTTTCGGTATTGAAATACGTGTTGCTGATATTGGTGTCGAAAATCTAAGTGATGATGTCTTTGCGAGTTTTATCCAGTTCCCGGCAGCGGATGGCTCGGTGAATTCGTACAAGGAATTTGCGGCTTACGCGCACGATAAGAACATTACGATCTGTGTGGCTACTGACTTATTGGCTTTAGCTTTGCTGACTCCTCCGGGAGAATGGGGAGCGGACGTAGTGGTTGGTAACTCCCAACGATTTGGTGTTCCTATGGGTTTTGGTGGACCTCATGCGGCTTTCTTTGCAACCAAGGATGCCTATAAAAGAAATATTCCTGGACGGATCATTGGTGTGACTTCTGATTCCCAGGGAGAGTATGCATTGCGCATGGCGCTGCAAACCCGCGAGCAGCATATCCGCCGCGACAAGGCTGCTTCAAATATTTGTACAGCGCAGGCCCTTTTAGCGATTATGGCCTCTTTCTATGCTGTATATCATGGGCCAAAAGGCATTAAGCAAATAGCCAGCCGCATCAATGATTTAACAAAATTGGCCAATAAGGCAATTTCCTCTTATGGATATACCCAAACCAACCAAGCGTTTTTTGATACACTTCGCTTTGATGTTGGCGAGCAGCTTGGTAATTTGAAATCGGAGGCTTTGAATCATGAATTAAACTTTTTTTATCAACAAGGGGTTGTTGGAATCTCAATCGATGAGACGACGACTTTCCAAGATGTTGAAAAAATTGTGAAGGTATTTGCTAAGATTAGCGGTAAATCCGTGAATGAGGTTAATTTAACAGATTTCCTCGATTCTCTGGAACCCTCTTTCCCTGAGCAGTTGGAACGTAGTTCTGACTATTTAACCCACCCTGTTTTTAATAGCTACCACTCAGAGAGTGAGATGCTTCGGTATATCAAATCTTTGGAAACAAAGGATCTTTCGCTTTGTCATTCCATGATTCCGCTAGGATCATGTACAATGAAATTGAATGCAACCAGTGAAATGGTTCCTGTTACCTGGGCTCGTTTTGGCGGATTGCATCCATTTGCACCAGCTGATCAAACCTCAGGGTATATGCAATTGATTAATGAGTTAAATGATTGGTTGTGTGAGATCACAGGTTTTGCAAAAATGTCCTTTCAGCCGAATTCAGGAGCACAGGGTGAATATACGGGTTTAATGGTTATTCGTGCTTATCACCATAGTCGTGGTGAGTTTGAAAGAAATATCTGTTTGATTCCTGCCTCTGCTCATGGAACAAACCCAGCTTCTGCCTCGATGGCAGGATTAAAAGTGGTGGTTGTTAAATGTGATGAACGTGGAAATATCGATGTGGAGGATCTGCGTGAGAAAGCTGAGCAGCATGCGGCAAATTTGAATTCTTTGATGGTGACTTATCCCTCAACACATGGCGTCTTTGAGGAGCCAATCATTGAAATCTGTGATATTATTCACCAACATGGTGGTCAGGTTTACATGGATGGAGCAAACATGAACGCTCAGGTTGGTTTAACCAGCCCAGGCTACATTGGTGCTGATGTGTGTCACCTGAACTTGCACAAAACGTTCTGTATTCCTCACGGTGGAGGTGGTCCGGGTATGGGTCCGATCGGTGTTGCAAAACATCTGGTTCCTTTCCTTCCTAACCATGAGGTGGTAGAGGTTTCTACTGAAGATGGTATTTCTGCAGTTTCTGCAGCTCCTTTTGGTTCAGCCTCGATTCTTGTAATCTCGCATGCCTATATCGCGATGATGGGACCAGATGGCTTAACCAACGCAACTAAAAAAGCGATCTTAAACGCGAACTATATTAAGGCGCGTCTGGAACAACATTACCCGGTTCTATATGCCGGTTCAAATGGACGTTGTGCACATGAGATGATTTTGGATTGCCGTTCGTTTAAAAATGTCGGTATTGAGGTCGGGGATATTGCCAAGCGATTGATGGATTATGGATTCCATGCGCCAACAGTTTCTTTCCCTGTGGCAGGCACCTTGATGATTGAACCTACAGAATCAGAATCTAAACCTGAACTTGATCGTTTCTGTGATGCTTTAATTGCTATTCGATCTGAAATTGCTGCGGTGGAATCGGGTCTGGTAAACCAGGCTGATAATGTGTTAAAGCATGCTCCTCATACCGCCTCTGTGGTTACTGCTGATGCTTGGGATAGACCATATTCACGTCAAACAGCTGCTTACCCTATCGCCTACTTGAAAGTAAATAAATTCTGGCCTTCTGTTGGCCGGGTGAATGATTCGCAAGGAGACCGGACATTAATTTGTTCTTGTCCTGCAATCGAAGAATATGCTGAGGTATAATCGTTAACGGTCATACCAATAATACAAGCCTTTGCTAAGATTTGATTAGCAAAGGCTTTTTTATTTCTTATATTCGGGTATACTTAATGCCAATAGTTAATGAAAATGAACATACACCATATCCTGATCGCTGTCTTATGCATTCTTTTTTCGTGCACCGCTTACGCTCAAGACAAATTATTTCAATTCGGCGTTGAAAAAAGTTTTGATCAAAGTATACTCCAGGGAAATTCGAAAGGCACACCTATTGCCTGGATTGATGTGAATACCTCGGATACCACTTGGCATAAAAAAGGGAAGGTTCTGGTGAACAAAGGGAATCCGATTGGTGTGGTCCGATCGGAGAAAATGTACGAAAATTTTATTATGCACGTGGAGTGGAGACATCTTGAAAAGGGTGGTAATTCGGGTGTTTTTGTCTGGTGCGATGCTGTTGCGGATCCGAAATCTCGCCTTCCTATGGGCATGGAGGTTCAAATGTTGGAACTTGATTGGGTGAATATTCATGCCGTAGATGGTAAGACACAGCCTATAGCCTATGTTCATGGGGAATTGTTTGGAGCCGGTGGTATGACTGCTGTTCCAGATAATCCTAGGGGGGAAAGAAGTAAGTCTCTTGAGAACAGATGTCTGGGCGTTGGTCAATGGAATAAATACACGGTGGTTTGTATCGATGGCACGGTGAAGTTGGCCGTCAATGGTAAATTTGTGAATAGTATTCGCTTAGCTTCCAAGCGCAAAGGGTATCTTTGTCTTGAGGCCGAGGGGGCTTTAATGGAGTTCAGAAATCTTCAGATTATTAATTTGGAGGATGGCATCGAAAGAGCTGAATTTGTGGTGGATGCCCTTTAATTAGTTGTAAATCGTTATTGTTTAAAAAATGTATAGAAAAATTCTTACGTATGTAGTTATAGCCAGTTTTTTCACCTCCTGCGCAGGGGGTAAATATGCGGCTACTGAAAAAATTTATCATAAAAAGGCAAAAGAGCTTTCAAAGGTTTATAAGGAAAATCCTAGTGAAAATCAGGTGGAAAAAATAGCGGCCAATCAACGCGAATGGATTGCCTCAACAAACTTTGGCTTGCGAAAACCAAATTATGTGATGATTCACCATACCGCACAGAAGTCTCTGGATCAAACCGTGAAAACCTTTCACAACCAAAAGGTTGGTGTGAGCTCTCACTATGTAATCTCTAGGGATGGAAAGATCGTGCAAATGGTGAACGACTATTTTCGTGCTCATCACGCCGGTGCCGGTCGCTGGGGAAATGATACGGATTTAAACTCTTCTTCGATAGGGATTGAACTGGATAATAATGGTACCACAGACCCTTGGCCACAGGTTCAGATCGATGCCTTGCTTCAGCTCTTGGACTACCTGAAAAAGTCTTACCAAATACCTCAGGCAAATTTTATTGGACATATGGATTATGCTCCAGGAAGAAAAATTGACCCGGCGAATTTTCCTTGGAAGGTTCTGGCGGATAAAGGTTTCGGTTTTTGGTATCAGGAAAATCTTCCGGAGGTTCCTGTAGGATTTGATCCTAAGCTTGCCCTGCGCATTATTGGCTTCAATGTTCAGAACCTAGATGTTGCGATCAAAGGGTTTAAAAACCATTATATTCAACAAGGTACCCTTAGTAGCGATTTATCGGAGTATGAATTGCGGGTTCTGTATGCTGTGCTCCAGAATTTCTTATAAAAATAGTATAGAAGATCGGAGACTTGGTTTAATCGAGTGGTAGTCCTGGGAAAGCTGTTGCGAATTTTTTTTTGCCTGTAGCAAGAGCATGCCAGGATTTTTGGGCGCGCCCCCTGGTGGCAGTGGTTTCGTATGATCCAAGGCTTGTTCTGTAACCGAATCTAAATTGACTTATGTATGTCTGTTATGTATTTAATATTCATTCCATTGTTTTTATATGTTCTATACAAAAGAATATTAGGAATAAAACAGGCGATGTTGATTGAGGATAAACGTGTTAAAAAGGGGTACTTGAAAACCGAGATAGTTTTATCAATTGTTTCCTTGATATTATCCGTATCAGTGGTCCTTATTTACGAATATTTTTAACTAATACCATTTTCAGTAATGCTACCTCGGTTCTGGAAATCTTATATCGATTTCACAAATTTCTCATCGTAATTTTCGATATCCACGATGTATTTGTTTTGGATCAGGAAGTCAAATAGCGGTTTGGCTTCATCAGATACGGGTAGATTTTTGGTGGTTATGATGCGCTCACTTTTTCGCTCTAAGTACGGATAAGCATATAGCTTTACATTCTTACTGAACATCCCTGAGATGTAAGAGAGAAGTTCGTTGGTGTAATTTTCTTTGTTGTAATTTCCCGAATTGAAGATGTTTTTTAAATTGGATGTGTTGGTTGCTATGCCGACATGTTTTGGCTTAAAGGTTTGTACGAATTCCGCCAAATGGTTGTTCCTTCTGAAATTGGACACCAATATATTGTTTCCAGTAGCGCATAAATATTCTGCGCGCTCGGCGAAGTATTGTAAATCTTCATCGGTGATGCTGGATTTTTCGTCTAACACATTGCCCATCAAAACTTCTATCAAAACCACGGTGTTTTCCTTTGTGGCTTTCGTATTCTTCCTAAACTGTTCGACAGCCAGGTTGAATAGGTCAAAGTTAGGATTCGATTTTTGGCGGTATTTGGTTCGAAGAATGATAATATTCTTTTTATACAGGTAATCTTTTATTTGAGCGGCTTTTCCGTCCGGTCTAAAGATGGCCGCTTTTGCAAAACCTTTGGCAATTAAATATAGATTCAAAAGGCGTTCATTGGCCTGTTCAAAGATAGGTCCTGATACTTTTACCAAATCAATTTCCACCGAGCCAATCGATAGGTTATCGACCAAGGATTCGATCATTGTTTTGGGGTCTTGTGCATAATAATAGGCTGCAAAGACAAGGTTTACACCCAATATGCCCAATACCTTTGATTGCAATCTGTTGTCGCTATCTAATAGGCGAACATGGATAATAATATCGTTAGTAGGTCCACATACTTCATTTTGAAAACGTATTCCTATCCAACCGTGTGGTTCGTTTGTTTTTGTAAAGTTTAATGTGGTTACGGTATCGGCAAAAGCAAAGAATTTTTTTGAACAATATTTTTCACCTTGAAGTCTCTCGGTAAGGAGTTGGAATTCATGGGTGATCATCTTGGTCAGTCGGGTACGACTTACATACCTTCCCGAATCCTCGACCCCATAGATTGCATCACTAAAGGCCATATCATAGGCGGACATGGTTTTAGCGATTGTTCCAGAGGCGGCCCCTGCTTCAAAGAAATTCCGAGCAACTTCCTGCCCCGCACCAATTTCAGCAAATGTGCCATAAATGTCTGAATTCAGATTAATCTTGAGTGCCTTCCTTTTGGTTTCGTAAATTTCTCTTGCCATGTGGCAAAGGTACGAAAATAGCATTAATTATTGCGTTGAAACGGCGAGTGAAAGAATTAAGTTAGGCGAGTCTACAGCAAGCCTAACTTTTTGAAGGTGTAGAATAGGGCAGAACTATGTAAAGATTGCCCGATTTTATTCTCAAACAGAAGAGCTTTAGCTTGATCGATATCCAGCAACACAACCTCAATATCTTCCGATGGATCCAGGTGCTGCTCGCTCACCTTTTGCCCTCCTTGGAGCAGATAGGTGTGGGTTATGTTTGAGCTTGTTGCTGGATTCGGGTGTAGTTTACAGATGTATTCGATGGTATCGAATGCATACCCGGTCTCCTCCAGAAACTCCCGCCTGGCAGCCTGTTCTGGGGTTTCTCCCTGTTCAATGACCCCGGCAGGGAGCTCAAGTAAAACTTTTTGCGCTCCATGTCGGTATTGGCGAATGAATACCAGCTTATTTTCTTGTGTAATCCCGATCATGTTGACCCAATCGGGATATTCCAATACATAATATTCCTCTTTGATATGTCCATTGGGCATCTCAAGTCGATCTACTCTCAAAGTTGCCCATGGCCTTTGAACGAGGTATTTTGAATCTAATACGTTCCAGTTTTCCATTTATTCTTTTACAATGTCTGCCATCATCATTCGAACCTTATCATCCAGCCTGTTGGATACCTCCGGGTAATCGGAACTGAAATACAACGTTTCTTTTACCGAACAATAAAATTTTATTTTTGGTTCGGTGCCCGATGGCCTGGCTGAGATGACGTCTCCTTGGGTAGTGATGAATTGCAAAACATCTGACACAGGGAGATCAATTGGAGTTTTGCGATCGGTTTGCATGTCGGTGGATTCTTGTCTTAAGTAATCGCGGACTTCTTTTACTGGAATTCCTCCGAGGGTTTTTGGAAGATTCGAACGAAGATCACTCATCATCTGTTTGATTTCTTCTGCTCCTGATTTTCCTTTTTTTGTTAAGGAGATTAGTTTTTCTTTGTAGAAACCGTGTTCGAGATAAATTTCGATTAAGACATCGTATATACTTTTTCCCTGGGTTTTATAATGCGCGGTCATTTCTGCAATAAATGCACAGGCATTAATGGCATCTTTATCGCGTACCAGCTCGCCCACCAAGAATCCGTAGCTCTCTTCTCCACCGACCAAATAGACTTCTTTGTCTTGCAAGCGGGTGATCACCTCGCCAATGAATTTAAACCCGGTTAGGGTTTCATAACATTTTACGCCGTGCGCTTTGGCGATGGATTCAAAGAGATTGGAGGTGACAATGGTTTTCACAACGTACTGGTTTTCCCGGAGCTCACCTAAGGCTTTTTTTCTTGAGAGAACATAGTGTGTTAGCAAGCTTCCGATCTGATTTCCGTTGATCAACTGGAATTCTCCTGAAGGTAATTTTATGGCCACTCCAACGCGGTCCGCATCGGGATCTGTTGCCATGACAACCTCTGCATCTATTTGTTTTGCCTGTGCTAAGGCCATCGACATCGCCTCTTCTTCCTCAGGATTTGGATAAATTACAGTTGGGAAATCTCCATCGGGAACCGATTGTTCTTTGACCAAGGTTATGTTCTGGAATCCCCATGCCTTTAGCATTTTTGGCGCCAAGGTAATGCCGGTACCATGGATGGCGGAATAAACGATCTTGAGGTCCTTTTGTGCCTTTACAGCTTGCGGATCTAAACTGAGCGTTAAATTTCTTTGAATATAAAGTGCATCAAAATCCTCTTTAATCAGATGGATATTCGCGTCAATTCTTTCGAATTTTATGTCTTTCAAGGAATTTATTGCATTGACTTTTTCGATTACATTGCTATCATGGGGTGCAATTAATTGCCCACCATCATTCCAGTAAGCTTTGTAACCGTTGTATTCTTTTGGGTTGTGTGAGGCGGTAAGCATAACCCCCGATTGGCAACCGAAATGACGCACGGCGTAGGAGAGTAGGGGTGTTGGGCGCAATTCTTCGAACAGGTATACCTGAAACCCGTTGGCCGAAAACACATCGGCAACCAAATGCCCGAGGCTTTGGGACTGATTTCGATTATCGTAAGACACGGCAACACTGATTTGTTCCTTGGGGAAACATTCAATCAAATAGTTTGCTAATCCTTGGGTTGCTTTGCCGACGGTGTATTTGTTGATTCGATTGGACCCCACGCCCATGATGCCTCTAAGCCCCCCAGTGCCGAACTCTAGTTCTTTGTAAAAGGCGTCTAACAACTCGGTTTGTTGATTGGTATCTATTAGGTTTTTAACCTGAGCTACAGTCTGTGGATCGTATTCATCACTAGTCCACTGATCTATTCTTGCTTGTGTTTGTTTATCTAAATTCCCCATGAGGTCTTTGTGTTTATTCTTTTTATTCTTTGCCGCTATGCACTGCAGTCTCCATATGCACGATCTAAAATGGTGACATACCAGCTGTTATCAAAATGTTTCACATGAAATATGAGCCATTCGGTCTCTTTATCTGGAGCTAATACCACGCGGAAACTTCCGTCTTGTAAGGCTGTAATTTGTTGTTTTATGTCGCTGGAGTATTTTGTTTCGTTAAATTCCTGTTGAAACTCGTATATCCTTTGCAATTGATTGGAGATACTGCTCGCACTGGTATCGCAGAAGAAACCTTGTTTGTCCCATTTCTGTGAACCGCAGTCGTATGTTGGAAGTTTTTGAAAACTCAACACATGGTCATTCTTAAAGCTGGGATAGGGATACGAATCCGGGATTGAGTTTGCGAAATCTAAGCTATCAACCACCTGAAATTCATCCATTGCCCCTGGTCTGTAGATAACTGCAATACCATGCTGGGGGTGAATTAGCGCATTTATTTTGTTATTATCTTGACTTAGATACGCCCGGGCGAACCGGGTGATAATTTCTGAGATTTGTTGAACCTCTTCTGGTTGATCGATGGGGTTACGAATCGTACTGTCTTGATTTGTTTGCGCTTGTTTATTGGCCGAATTTGTACAGGACCCCAACACTAGAATCCAGGCACTAAGGATGATTAGGTAATTTTTGATCATAGTTATTTGTTGTTTGTTCGGATCGACTCTTCAATAGTATTCCACATTTCAGGGGGAATCGCTTCCAGCCCGCTCAGTTGGCCGGCACCTTGCAACCATTCGCCTCCATCAATGGTAATCACTTCTCCATTGATGTAACCGGCATAATCGGAAATGATAAAGGCTGCCAAGTTGGCGAGCTCTTGATGATCACCAACTCGTTTTAGAGGGACGCGGGTTTTGAAATCGAATTTTTTGGCAAGCTCTCCTGGCAACAGCCTGTCCCATGCCCCTTTGGTTGGAAATGGGCCTGGTGCAATGGCATTGTGACGTATTCCATATTTACCCCATTCTACGGCGAGTGAGCGGGTCAGGGTTAATACTCCGCCTTTTGCTACCGCTGAGGGGACAACATATCCTGATCCTGTAAAGGCATAGGTGGTAATGATGTTTAATACATTTGCCTGTTGTTTATTTGCGATCCATGTTTTTCCAAATTCCAGGGTGCAGTTGACGGTTCCTTTTAAAACGATGTCTATGATCGTTGAAAAAGCGTTGGCGGATAGTCTTTCAGTGGGTGAGATAAAATTACCGGCGGCATTGTTCACCAAGACGTCCACTCTTCCGAATTCCTTTTCGGCTTTTTCCCTTAAGGATTGGATTTCTTTGGTATCGCGAATATCACAGGAGATTGCCAGGACCGGATTCCCTGTTTTTTCCTTAATTTCCTTAGCGGTTGCTTCCAATACGTCTAATTTCCTGCTGCTTATTACCAGGTTAGCGCCCAGTTCTGAGAAGTAGCTGGCCATGGCTTTTCCCAACCCTGTTCCCCCACCTGTTACCAGAACGGTTTTACCTTTTAAGGCGTCTGCTTGTAGTGCTCCTTGTATTGCCATATTATGATTTTTTTACACTCAGGTTCTCGATGATCGTTTTCAATATCGATCGGGTTGAAGGCGCCCACCATTGATTTAAAACCTGTTCAATGGCATCTCCTTTCGTTTGTTTTATGTTTTCTAAAATGGACTGACGGATATTCAGCTTGCTCGCTTGCCATGCATTTCTGTCGTATTGCATGTACTGTTTGGCTTTGCGTATCGCTGCGGTCTGAATGCGGTTATAAGGAACAAGTTCGTCTACTAATCCGTATTCTAAGGCTTCTTTAGGTGTGAGCAATTTTCCTTCCAAGAGGAATCTTGCCGCGTTGGCGCTGCCGATCCAAAAACTATATAGGGCAAAAATACTGTGAGGGACGACGATGCCAACGGGAACTTCGTTTAATCCAATGATATAATCCCCTTCTACCATGATCCGATGATCACAGCATAATGCGAGTACACATCCCCCAGCTGGACTGTGTCCGGTGATGGCTGCAATTGTTGGTTTAGGGAATTTGGCGAGATTGTATAGGAGGGTAATAAATTTTTCCCAAAATTCGCGCATCTGATCCTGATCATACTGAAATAGCGTGATTAAATCTAAACCTGAGCTGAAAAATCCTTCTTTTCCTTCCAAGACGATCGCCTCCACTGCTGGGTCTTTTTCTTGAAGAGTTAGTAACTGATCGAGTTGCTCAATCATCTCTAGGTGCATCGCATTTGATTTTCCTCTATCCAATTGTATAAAACAAATATGATCGGTTACTTGTGTCTTGAAATATGAACTCATGGTGTGTTTTGATCTGTTTTTGTAGTGAAAATTACGCAAAAAAATATTCAATACACCAAAGTTATCCGTTTTAGTGCCGTTAAATTATCTTAATTTTCTATGCCTGAGTCGCTAAGGAGGTTAGAAACTCAGGCTATTTTTCTATGAACTGAGCCGTGATTATTTCGTTACCTGGAAATCCACGACTTTATGAATCAAACGACCATCGTAATCAATCCCCTCTATGAGCATCCGGTAGGTTCCTGCTTCATCAGAAGTATAGAAGAAAAAGGAGGCTTTACCTTGGGCGTCTGTAACAATTCCTGGTTCCCAGTGAATGGTACCTCTTAAGTCGGTTTCAAATTGTTTTTGCGAGTCGGCCTCATAAACCGGTTTGTAGAATTCCCGGCTTAAGGAAACTCCTTTTGGTTGGATGGAAAGTAATCCTCTGGGTTGGAATCTAGAGTTTCTGGCATCCCTGCCTGTTTTTGAGGTAATGACAATTAGTCCACCAGCACCATAGCTGCCGTAAATGGAGGTGTAATTCACATTTCTTAAGACTTCTACGCTCTGAACATCTGTCACGTTTACCGAGGAGAGCATATCTCCTTCAATATACATTCCATCTAAAACAATCTGCATAGGGACATTTCCCCGCGTGTTATACGGGACTCCCCCTTGAAAATAGACGCCCATAAGTCGCCCATTCAAACACATTTCCAGGGTTGAACAGGTGGATAAATCTTCGGCTGAGAGAATTTGATCTGCATTTCCCGGACCGTTTAAATTTGACGAGCTTTCTGAGGCTTTAGAACGGACCGCGCGAACCACGACTTCCTCTATTTTGGTGATCTTTTCCATTAACCCCTTATTTTCCAGTTGCTCATGAAATCTTTTGCTTGCCATCAGCTGCTGCATCAGGGTTTGGTTCAAATCATTTTGAATCAGCGGATTGTTCTTGGCAAAGTTTACCTCTGGACTTATAAAGGGATCGGTTGTGATGTCTATGTTCTTTTTGCCTTTGGCATCCTGAGCGGAGACTAAAAACTTTACACTGTCTGGAAAAATCAATTTATCGAAGATAAATCGGCCTTCACTGTTGGAGGTGGTATCCAAATAATTCATGAAATTATTGGTGGATATCAGCTGTACGGTTGCGTTCTCAAAGGCTGCTTTTCTACCTATTTTGCGGGTATATCCTTTTACGCTCAAACCTTTTTCAGCCTCGAATTCTGGTTTTAAATTCAAAGAATCAAGTTGGTCTAAATTGATTTTTCTCCAACCTTGGGTAAGCAACAGATTCTCCAATTCTTCGGTTTTGACGCTTCCGTCCTGGTTAAAATAGTAACTTGGTTTTTCAACAAATCCTCTCAAATCGGCGTTTAGAAACATTGAGCTTAGGATGTTGATTTGCTCATTGGATTGCTCTGGATAGTTTTTTAAATTAATTACCGATGCCGATAAGGCGGCGATTTTTAAGGTATCTCCTTCGGTTAGAATTTCTAAGGAGTTTTCAACTTTATCTCGGGTTGAAAAACTGCTTTTGTTTTGTTTGATATCTAGGTTAATTAATCTATTGGGATTCAGGTTAAAGATTGCTCTTTCGGTTACCGGGATGAAATTGGTATTTAGTATACTAATCGTAAAGATTCCGCTCGGTAATTCTGCTTTTGGAATGGTGAATAGGCTGTTTTTTTTGCTCGCTTTTTGTTTTGCAATGTAGATAACTTGTCCTAGATGATGTGCTACCAGGTATATATCGTCATTGCTGATCTTATCCTGGGTTTGGTTCACCTGAATATAGATTTTGCTCGGACTGCTTTGGTTTGTGCTGATGGAATATCCGCTATTTGCCGTTGGCGGTAAACCAATTTTGGCCTCTGAGTTATCTGCAAATTTTGCTTGAACAGTATAGGTTTCACCTTGGGCAATAAAAATTGGCGCCGATCCCATACCAAGCTCGTTGGTTTCAATTTTACCAGCTGTGTCTTGTTTGGACGATAGAATCGTGATGGAGGCTTTTACACCTCTACCCTGAGGGTTTAAGGCTTTAAATGCGATCTTGTTCACCTCATCTGGAAGAATGTTCCCTCCTTCTGGGAAGACTTGAATGCTGTTTTGTGAAAAGAAGGATTCGGTAACGATTAATTTCTTTACAATGGATTCATCAACATTTTCAAAGCGTAAGGCTAAATTTTTCCCCTTATTTTTTTCGGTTACTTTTATCTTTAGCTGCCCATCGAGCTGCATGGTTTCTCTTCCTTTATCAATTACAGATTCTGCTTCGAGAAACTGATAATTTATAGTGGCCTTCTTTGGCCATGGATTTCCGTCCATTTGGGCGAGCTTGATTAGGTAATAATCAACACCGTCTTCTGTTATTTTTGTGGATGTACTGACCACATTATCTGAGCGGACATTTCCTATGTTTAACACCTTTTCAAAATAATAGTCTGAATCATAATTTCTCATCCAATTGGTATAGGCTCTCAAGCGATAAGATCCCTCAACCAAAGTGTCGGTTAAGGCTATATCTCCAGTTCCTACGCCTGTAAACAAAGAGTTTATTTTTTGAGTGACAATTTCACCTTGTGGATTTAATAATTCTACGTAGGCAATATTGGAAAGGATAGATAACTTATTCTCCATTCCTATGCTTGAGTAGAGTTTATACCAGATGGTTTCACCTGCAGCGTATATGCTTTTATCGGTATGTAAATGCAGCTTTTCTTGTGGATTTACGGCAATATATTCCGTTAACTTATCTTGGATAGATTCCAAGGATTGACCTCGGAGCGAGCTTGTGCTTCCCCCAAAGCAAAGCAGCAATATCATCAAAAGATATTTTTTCATAATATAAATGGTTAATTCTTTATAATTATACGAAAAAATGCCTTATTTTTCATAAAAGAATTTTTTTGGTAAGATTTTCTCATCTGCTTCAATATCTTTGTGGTATGAATATTCTTATTATCGGATCTGGAGGTAGAGAGTCTGCCTTTGCCTATAAAATCTCGCAAAGCCCTAAACTAAGCAAATTGTTTATCGCTCCTGGAAACGCAGGGACTGGCCAATATGGTGAAAACGTATCACTTAAGGTTACGGATTTTCAGGCAATTGGCGAATTTGCGTTGAACAATAATGTAGAAATAATTCTGGTTGGACCAGAAGAGCCTTTGGTAAAAGGTATTCATGATTATTTTCTGGCTCATGAGGACTTAAAATCTATCGCTGTTATTGGTCCCCAAAGTCTAGGCGCTCAACTCGAGGGGTCTAAAGATTTTTCTAAAGAATTTATGATCCGCCACAATATTCCAACTGCTGCTTTTAAGTCTTTTGATAAATCAAATTTACAAGAAGGTCTAGCTTATTTGGATACTCAAAATTTGCCGATTGTTCTGAAAGCTGATGGCCTAGCACAAGGGAAAGGTGTTTTGATTTTGGATTCCTACGAAGAGGCAAAATCGGAGTTGAAGGCTATGATTAGTGAGGCGAAGTTCGGTCAGGCAAGTGAGGTGGTTGTGGTAGAAGAATTCTTAAAAGGTATAGAGCTTTCTGTGTTTGTTCTTACCGATGGTAAGGATTATAAAATATTGCCTTCTGCTAAGGACTACAAGCGCATTGGTCAGTCAGATACAGGCTTGAATACCGGAGGTATGGGATCTGTTTCACCTGTTCCTTTTGCGGATCAGGCGTTTTTAGACAAGGTTGAGCAAAGAATTATTGTTCCGACTATTGAGGGCCTTAAAAAAGATAATATTCCTTACAAAGGGTTTATTTTTATCGGTCTGATGAATGTGGATGGTGAACCGTTGGTTATCGAATATAATGTTCGAATGGGTGACCCTGAAACCGAGTCTGTTTTGGTCAGAATTGAATCTGATTTGGTTGATTTACTACAAGGGGTGGCCGATGAGGATTTAGCGAGTCGTTCTTTTACGGTTAGCGAAAAAACGGCTGCAACGGTCATGATTGTTTCTGGTGGATATCCTGGAAATTATGAAGTTGGTAAGGAGATTTCTAATTTGGAAAATGTAAAGCGATCCATTGTTTTTCATGCTGGGACCAAAGTAGAAGGCTCACAAGTTGTCACAGCTGGTGGTCGAGTTCTCGCAGTTACGGCTTTAGAAGATGATTTGTTTTCTGCTCTTCAACAAGCCACTGCTGATGCTGGAAGGTTGTTTTTTGAGGGGAAATACTTCAGAACTGACATTGGTTTTGATTTGATTTAAAAATAATATTTTCAAATCCAGCGAGTTATAGATTTGCTTGTAAAAATATTTTGGAGCTATACATAAAGCTGCTATATTTGCATCACCAAAGCAAAAGGCCCGTTCGTCTAGGGGTTAGGACGCAAGATTTTCATTCTTGTAACAGGGGTTCGATTCCCCTACGGGCTACCAGATCGAAGATCAAAACATACAAAAGCTTGCAAATTGAACGTTTGCAGGCTTTTTTGTTTTTACGGCAGGTCAAAATGTTCAGAAATT